>NZ_JAVKPO010000005.1:0-217317 GCF_040980945.1 Kocuria sp. CPCC 204721 | reverse complement strand
CCGTACACCAGGTTGTACGGGGCGTTGCCGACCGGGTCGAACGCCTCCGGGTCGCCGAAGATCCGCGGGTCGCGGTTGGCGGCGGTCCAGTTCAGGAGGACCCGGTCGCCGGCGGCCAGTTCTCGACCACCGACTGTGACGGGTTCCGTGGTGATGCGGCGGTTCACCACGAACGGGTCGTCGATCCGCAGGATCTCGTCGAGGATCGCGTCGAACTCCCGGTCGGACACGCCCGAACGCAACCGGTCCTGCAGATCGGGGTGGTCGGCCAGATAGGCGAGCACTACTCCGGTGCACAACGCCATCGAGCCCAAGTCACCGCCGGTCCAGTTGCGCAGGATCGAGACGATCTCCTCATCGGTGAGTTCCCGCCCGTCGACCCGGGCATGCACGAGCTCGGTGGTCACGTCATCGGGCGCGTCGTCGCCGGCCTCACGGCGGACGTCGATCAGGGACCGGATGATGGCGTCGAAGCGCTGGGCGACCTCCGCGGTGCGAGAAGCGTCCCGGGAGCGGGTGGCGGCATGGTTGTCCTGCATCCACTGCAGCAGATCCTCCTCCAGGCCTGCAGGCCACCCCAGCCAGGCCGTCTGGGCCCGCACCGCGAAGCGGGAGCCGACCTCCACGGCATCGATCGAGCCGGGGACCTCGAGCTGGCCCACCAGGTCGGTGGCGACCCGCTGCACCACCGGCTCCAGGGCGCTTATCCGCTCAGGGGTGAAATACCGCTCCACGAGGGCACGGAACACCGTGTGGGTAGGACCGTCAAGACCGTTGGGCACCTGGAGGTGACGGGAAACCGCGTTGGAGAAGCTCTCGTGGTCCAGCGCGGCGGCGGTGACGTCAGCGTGGGTGAACAGCGTCCAAGCACCACTGGTGTCGCGGGCCACGGGACAGCGTGAGCGCAACTCGTCATAGGCGGCCACGGGGTTGCGACGGACCTGCGGGCCCCGCGGGTTCCAATCGGACCGGACGGGATCCGTGGCAGACTCCGGCGCCACCACGGGACCAGTGACCGGGTCCGTGTCAGGGATGATCTCGTCGCTCGGCATGTGCTCCGTCATGTATCCATCCTGTCGTGGGCCATCTGGATCAGGAACTCCCTCCCAACACATGTGGGGTGATTCACTGTTGCGCGACTTTCTTCAGGTAGCGCGCCAGTTCCCGCGGTGCCGACTTGGGGGCGGAGGCCTCGACGGCGGCGTTGTAGTTGGTGTTCGTGTTCACGTCATAGGTCAGCAGCCGCCCGTCGATGGATTCGATGAACTCGATGCCACACACCTCCAGACCCACCCGACGGGTGAACTCCAGGTACTTGTCAATGATCGGGTCCTGGAAGTCCTCCCGCAGGCTGAAAAGTTGCTGACCTGGCTCGGGGGCCAGGGTGGCCCCGGGCGGGGCAATGGCCTTGCCGGTCACCGGGTCGATCTCGCAGGCATCGGCGGGGCAGAGTTGGAAGCCGCCGCGGGCGGTGTCGGCGGTGATCGCGTAGACGAACTCACCGCCGATGATTTCCACCCGGGTGATTTGCGGTTCGGCGGCCTGCACATACTCCTGGATCAAGGTGATGCCATCTTGGGGTTCTTCGAAGTCGGTCGAGTTCACGTACTCGGCTAGCTCGTCGTGGGATTCGAACTTTCGCACACCCAGACCTTTGCCGCCCTGGTTGTGCTTGGTGATGAACGGGGTCGGAAATCCTTGGGCGGCTTCCAGGATCCGGTGGCGGCCGATGGCGGCGACGGTGCGCGGGGTTTCGATCCCGGCCGCCCGCAGGGCGCTGAGCTGGTCCACCTTGCTCATCTCGAGTTCGAGGACTCGCCGGCCGTTGACGGTACGGCGTCCGTGGGATTCCAGCCAGGAGAGCACCGCCCGGGTGTAGTCCTTGGACAGGCCGTGGTCGCGGGTGTGGGAGGAGGCGCTGATCCGGGACCAGAAGATGCCTTCCGGTGGGGCGGAATCCAGATCGAGGACCCCGTCGGTCAGGATCCATTCTTCGACGTCCAGGCCTTCGAGTTCGAAGGCCCGGGCGAAGGGTGGGAACCATTCAGGGTTCTCATGAAGTGCGTAGATCTTGGGCAGATGGGTACTCAATCTGCGGCCTCCTTTACTCATTGATGAAAATGTCATTGCCCGGGCCCATGGGCAGGTCAAAGCCGTAGAAGACGGCCAGCACTCCTACCCACAGGACCCAGAAAACCAGGGTGAACGGCAGCATTCGGGCGATCACGGTGCCGAGTCCGGCCTCCGGCTCGTAGCGGCGCAGCATGGTCAGCAGCACGATCATGTACGGGTTCATCGGCGTGAGGATCTGGGTGGCCGAATCCCCCACCCGGAAGGCACCCTGCACGAAGGCCGGTTCGTAGCCCAGTAGCGCGAACATCGGCACGAACACCGCCCCCATCAGGGTCCACATGGACGATCCGGAGATGATGAAGAGATTCAGGACCGAGGCCAGCAGGATGAATCCGAGGATCGCCGGGAACCCCGTCAACCCGATCGCCTCCAATCCGTTGGCCCCGCTCACGGCGATCCAGCTGCCGATCCCGGACCAGTTGAACAGGGCGATGAACTGGCCGAGGATAAACGCCAGCACCACGAAACTGAGCATGTCCCGGAGCGCCTCGCCCATGATGTTCGGAACGTCCTGCCAAGTCCTGATCGTCCCGACCACCCGTCCGTAGACGATGCCGATCACGCTGAACAAGGCAAAGACGATGAAGACGATGGAGTCCAGTAGCGGGGATCTCGGTAGGAAGCTACCGGTCTCATTGCGCCAGGGCGAGGCGGGAACCAGGGCGGCCGCCATGAACAGCACCGCCACGGCCAGGCCGGCCACCAGCGCCCAGCGCACTCCCCGCTTCTCCTGCGGCTCCAGCACGGCACTCATCGCAGAGCTCTGCGCATGCTCGTCCTCCTCTTCGACGACCTGGTCCCGTGAGATCCCCGCCCGATCGATGCGCGGTTCCAGGACCTTGTCGATCAGGAACCCGGCGGCGACGGTGAGCACCACCGAGGAGGCGACGTTGAAGAAGTAGTTGGAAATCGGGGTCACCGGGGTACCGGGATCGGGCAGCGTGGCGGCCACCGCCGTCGTGATTCCGGCGAACAGGGCGTCGAGGCTGGTGACGAGCATCGTCGTCGAGTAACCGGCCCCGGCGGCGGCGAATCCGCCCAGCAGACCCGCGACCGGGTGGCGGCCGGCAGCCTTGAACACCAGTGCCGCCAGTGGGGGGATCACCACGAAAGCCGCGTCGGACATGATGGATCCGAGCACGCCCACCAGCGCCACCGCGTAGGGCAGCGCCCAGCGCGGGGCGGAGCCGAAAGCCCACCGGATCATGGCCGCCAGCAGACCGGTCTTCTCCGCTAGACCCACCCCGAAGATGATCGGCAGCACCACCGCCAGTGGGGGAAACCCGATGAAATTGGCGCCGAGGTTCGCGGTGAACCAGGTCAGTCCCTCCCCGGTGAAGAACCCCCGGATCTGGGTGACCTCGTCACTGCCGGGCACCTGCACGCTGACGCCCAACCATGCCATGACCGTGGTGGCAATGGCGGTGACGACCAACAGCAGCACGAAGAGGGTGAAGGGCTCCGGGATTTTGTTGCCGATGCGCTCGATTCCACCGAGAACGCGGTCAATCACTGACCGCTCCACGGTGTCCACTGGTGCAGATGACATGGCCTCCGCCTTCCCTCAGTCGAAAAAGCCCGGCACGTCGATGGCGCCGCCTTGGTCGTCGAACTCCTCGTGCACCGCTTTTCGCAGCCCAGCGTCGCACAGGTAGTCCAGCGCGGTCAGCCCCAGTCCGTAGGCAGCGTCCAAGGCGCCGCGTTCGGCGGCCGGGGACCCCGAGGCGACCGCGAACTCACGGGTGTGCAGAGCCACATCGGAATCGGCGATCTTCAGCAACGGATGGATGCCCGGGATGCGATAACTGACGTTGCCGAAGTCGGTGGAAGCTGCGATCGTCTCGGGCACGACACCAGCCGGCAAGGGATCACGGCCGCGTCGCCGCTGGGCGGTGATCCACCGATCCGTCAAGGCCGTGTTGGTGCGCACCGGCAACGAGGCAGGGTGCTCGTCCCAGATGATCTCGACACTCGTGCCGGTCATCATCGCCGCACCCCGGGCAATGTCCTCAAGCCGACGGCTGAGATCCTTCAGCGTCTCGGGATACTTGGACCGGGCATAGAGCTTGAGCCCGGCACGTTCGGGGATAATGCTGGGCCGCTGTCCGCCCTCGGTCATGATGGCGTGGACCCGGTCCCCCGGCGGCAGCTGTTGCCGGAACAAGCCGATGCCCTGATAGGCCAGGGCGGCCGCGTCCAGGGCGTTGCGGCCCATGAAAGGCTGAGCCGAGGCATGGGCCGGGACACCGGTAAACGTCAGGGCAAGCAGTCGCCGACCCAGCCATACCTGATCAGCCAGATCGTAACCGTAGGGGTGGACCATGATGGCGGCATCGATGTCGTCGAAGACACCGTGGCGGGCCATCACCTCCTTGCCGGTATGCCCCTCTTCGGCCGGGGTGCCCAGCAGCACCACGGACCCGGCGACAGCATCAGGGTGCTGGCGCCACAACCGCACCAGCCCGAGAAAAGCCCCGAGGCCAGCCGCGGCGATGACATTATGGCCACAGGCATGCCCGACTTCCGGCAGCGCGTCGTACTCGGCCAGGACGCCGATGGTCGGGCCCGACCCTGCACCCGCTCCCGGCCATGGCGCCCGGAAAGCGGTGTCCACCCCATACACTCCTGTCTGGGCATCGACGCCGTGACGGGACAATGCCTCAACCAGCAGCCGGGCGCTGTTGTGCTCCGCGAAAGCGGTCTCAGGATGGGCATGCAGCGTCGCGACGATAGCGTTTAGCTCCGGAGCCAACGCATCGATCTGCTCCTCCAAAGCAGCACGCAAATACTCCGGAGTCCCCGAAGACAACCGCCCCATATCGGCCCCGGCCATCAACGGCGCAGCTCGCATCCGCTCACGAGTCTCGGTCTCGAGGCGGTTCAGATAGGAACGACTGGGCGTCTCATTCACCACTTCAGGCTATGGGAGGCACCCTCGGCCACCAATCACCTGCGTCACATTCGAATAACCTGCTTTCTGTCGACGCCGGACGAATACTGAGCAGATGCGACGGTCGAAAAGTGAGCACTCGACGATTGGAGTGTGATCACTGTGGAAGATTGGGCGTTGATCCGTCGGCTGCATGCCGAGGGGGTGCCGAAGTCCCAGATCGCCTCGCGGCTGGGGATCTTGCGGAACACGGTCGCCAAGGCCGTGGCCGCCTCCCGACCACCGCGCTACGAGAGGTCCGCCGGGCCCAACGCGTTTAGCGATGTCGAGCCGGCCGTGCGGGCGCTGCTGGCCGAGCATCCGTCCATGCCGGCCACGGTGCTGGCCGAGCGGGTGGGGTGGTCGGGGTCCATCACCTGGTTCCGGGACAACCTTCGAGCCATCCGCCGCGAGTACGCCCCGCCCGATCCGGCTGACCGGTTGTCCTACCGGCCCGGGGACCAGGTCCAGTGCGATCTGTGGTTCCCGCCGGCACGGATCCCGCTGGATGATGCTCAGCAGGGATCACCGCCGGTGCTGGTGATGGTCTGTTCCTCCTCGCGGTTCGTCACCGCGGTGATGATTCCCTCCCGCACCACCGGTGATCTGCTGGCCGGGATGTGGCACCTGGTGGTCGAGCAGATCCAGGGTGTGCCGCGGCGGTGGGTCTGGGACAACGAGTCCGGCATCGGTCGCGGGGGCCGCCCGGCCGAGGGAGTGGCCGCGTTCATGGGCACGATGGCGGCAACCTTGGTGCAGCTCAAGCCCTACGACCCGGAGTCCAAGGGCATCGTGGAGAGGACCAACGGCTATCTCGAGACCTCGTTCCTGCCCGGACGCAGTTTCGCTTCCCCGGCCGACTTCAACGCCCAACTGCGCCAGTGGCTGGTGGGTGCCAACACCCGGCGGGTGCGGGCCATCGCCGCCCGGCCGGCGGAGCTGATCGCCGCTGATCGGGCCGCGATGCTCCCTGTGCCGCCGGTCGCCCCGGCCGTCGGGCACCGCTCTTGGGTGCGGCTGGGTCGGGACTACTACGTGCGGGTGGCCGGCAACGACTACTCCGTGGACCCGTCCGTGAGCGGAGCCATGGTCGAGGTCACCGCCGACCTGGATCGGGTGCTCGTGCGTCACCAGGGCCGGGTCGTGGCCGAGCACGCGCGCTGCTGGGCGTCAGCGACCACGGTCACCGACCCAGCGCACGTGGCCACCGCCGCGATGCTGCGCCGGGCCTACCAGCAGCGCCCGCACCCGGGCGCCGAGGCGGATCCGCTGGTGCGGGATCTGGCCGACTACGACCGCGCCTTCGGGATCGAGGTCGCCTGATGGCCACCACACCAGCCGAGACGGCCAAGACCCTGGAGTACCTCACCGCCTCGTTGAAGGCGCCGAGGATCCGTGAGGCCGCCGCCCGGATCGCCGACACCGCCCGCACCAATCGCTGGTCCTACGAGGAGTACCTGACCGCCGTCCTCGAGCGCGAGGTCGCCGCCCGCAACGCCTCCGGGGCCCGGCTGCGGATCACCGCCGCAGGCTTCCCCGCGATCAAGACCGCCGAGGACTTCGACTTCACGGCCCAGACGGCGATCACCCACACCGACTACGCCGCGATGGCCTCGGGCCGATACCTGGCCGAGGCCGGCAACATCGTGCTCCTCGGGCCCCCAGGCACCGGCAAGACCCACCTGGCCACGGCCCTGGGCATCACCGCCTGCCAGCAGGGCCACCGGGTGCTCTACGCCACCGCCGTGGACTGGATCCACCGGCTCAAGGGCGCCCACGACACCGGGCGCCTGGACGCAGAGCTGCGCAAGCTGGGCCGGTACCGGCTGATCATCATCGACGAGGTCGGCTACCTGCCCTTCGAGCAAGAGGCCGCGAACCTGTTCTTCCAGCTCGTCTCGACCCGCTACGAGAAGGCCTCGCTGATCCTCACCAGCAACTTGCCCTTCGCCCGCTGGGGCGAGGTCTTCGGCGACGTCACCATCGCCGCGGCCATGATCGATCGCATCGTCCACCACGCCGAGGTCCACACCCTCAAAGGCGCCAGCTACCGCCTCAAGACCTTGGGCACCGACTCCCTGCCCAGCACCACCCACCAGACCAACTAGCGACATCCACTGCTCACTTTTCGACCGTCGCTACTGCTCACTTCTCGACCGTCGTTGACACTTTCGCTCTCTCGGACACCGATTGCGAGACTATGACGACCGCGCGTGTTGGAATCGGGTATGGGATGCCAGCATCAGAGCCACCTTTAGTTCTGCCAAAAACTGTAGAACTTACTCGACTGCCGGAGTTACCGATCGCCCAGATCGCCAAAACCGAGGATCAACGAGTCCCACCTGGCTCGCCCGGGGCCACCGCCAGCCCTCACCCGGGCAGCCGCCGCTGGCGCAGGTGCTGGCCCGGTCCAGCTTCCTGCTCGACAGGGTGGCCAGCCCAGACGCCGAGATTCCGGCCGGGGCCGTGCCCGACGTCCTGCTCTCCTTTCGGGAAGCTGAGTTGAGTCCCTGATAGTGGTGTAATACCGGTCGCCGCGCCCCCGGCCCCTTGGACATGGGCGCGGCCACCGCGTGATCCTTCGAGTCAACCTCCTACAGAATCCTCGAACGGAGTCATCACGATGACCGCACCTCACATTGTCGGCCCTGCCAGCGTGTTGGGCGAAGCCTTGTCCGAAGCAAGCCCGGACATGATGCGCCAGTTGCTGCAAACCATGCTCAACGCTTTGCTGTCCGCCGACGCGGACGCCGTGATCGGCGCCGAGTGGGGCCAGCCCAGCCCGACACGCACGACCCACCGCAATGGCTACCGCCACCGCGACCTCGACACCCGTGTCGGAACCCTCGACATCGCTGTGCCGAAGCTGCGCTCAGGCACCTACTTCCCCGACTGGCTCATGGAACGACGCAAACGAGCCGCGTCCGCACTCATCACCGTCGTCGCTGACTGCTACCTCGCCGGCGTGTCCACGCGCCGCATGGACAAGCTGGTGAAAACCCTCGGCATCAACGCGCTGTCGAAGTCCCAGGTCAGCCGCATGGCCTCCGACCTCGACCAGCTCGTCGACGACTTCCGCCACCGCCCCCTCGACGATGCAGGCCCGTTCACGTTCGTCACCGCCGACGCCCTCACGATGAAAGTGCGTGAAGGAGGCCGCGTGATCAACACCGTCGTCTTGCTCGCCACCGGCGTCAACAATGACGGCCACCGTGAAGTGCTCGGCCTGCGCGTGGCCACGAGCGAAACCGGGTCAGCGTGGAACGAGTTCTTCGCCGACCTCGTCGCCCGCGACCTGAGCGGCGTCTTGCTCGTCACCAGCGACGCTCACACCGGTCTGCGCGAAGCGATCAGCGCGAACCTGCCCGGCGCGAGCTGGCAACGATGCCGCACCCATCACGCCGCGAATCTGATGGACGTCACGCCCAAGAGCGTGTGGCTAGCGGTGAAAGCGATGCTGCACAGTGTCTACGACCAACTCGACGCCGATGCGGTCAACGCTCAATACGATCGCCTCCTGGACTACGTCGACGACAAGTGGCCTGCCGTGCACGAACGCCTCGACACAGCCCGCACGGATGTGCTCGCGTTCACGAGCTTCCCGAAAGAGATCTGGACCCAGATCTGGTCGAACAACCCGACCGAGCGCCTCAACCGCGAAATCCGTCGGCGCACCGACTCCGTCGGAATCTTCCCCAACCGTGACGCGATCGTGCGCCTCGTCGGCGCCGTCCTGGCCGAGCAAACCGATGAATGGGCCGAAGGACGCCGCTACCTCGGGCTCGACGTCCTCGCCCGCTCACGTGCCGCTATCCTCACCGACCCGCCCACCGAGCCAGGACACGAACCCATGCCCGCACTCACCGCCTGAACCCACCCGCGAAGGATCACCCTGTTACACCACTGCCCGGGACTTGACCGAATCTGGACACCCCCGGCAGACGTCACCATCGGATGTCAGTGTGGGGTTTGCCGGCAAGGGCGAAGTCGGCGGGTAGTTCCGGTTGTCCGGTTGGAAGGTTGGACAAACAGAACTACCCACTCATGCAGGTTCTACCGAGAGGTTAGATTGCGGCGACAGCCGAACGAACAGCCTCGGCCATGGACGTGGCCGGGCGTCCGATAAGCCTGCTCAGGTCTCCAGAGTTCACCAGGAGGTCTCCGCGGGCTATTCCCAGATCAGAATCTGCGAGGATTTCCGCGCCCCCCTCGGGCACTCCGACCCTGACGAGCATTGCGGCGTATTCGCGCGGCGGCAGGTCCTGGTAGGAGATGTGCTTGCCGGCCGCGGCGCTGATCTCTGCCGCAAGCTCGGCCATGGTGAACGGCTTGTCACCGCCGAGCTCATAGATCCTGCCGGCCTGGTCGTCGGCCAGCAGCACCGCGGCGGCCGCCTGGGCATAGTCTGCGCGGGAGGCGGCGCTCACCCGACCATTGCCGGCACTGCCGACGAGGGCACCCTGAGCGAGCACGCCCGGCAATTGGTCGGTGTAGTTCTCCAGATACCAGCTGTTGCGCAACAGGACGAAAGGAACGCCGGACTGCTCCAGGAGGGTCTCGGTGGCTTGGTGCTCGACGGCCAGCTTCATCCCACTGCCGTCTGCGTTGGCGATGCTCGTGTAGGCGATCAGCTGGATACCCTCGCGCTGAGCGGCCTCGATCACGGTACGGTGCTGCTCCACCCGCTGGCCCACGTCGGAACCTGAGATCAGGAGGACTTTGCTGGCCCCCTTCAAGGCCTTTCCTACGGAGGCCGCGTCGGTGTAGTCCAGCTTCCTCACGTGGACACCGCGCTGTGCCAGATCCGCGATCTTGTCAACTGCACGCCCTGCGGCCACAATCTCCTGCGGCGGAACGTTGCGCTCCAGCAGTGTCTCCACGACCTGGCGGCCAAGCTGGCCGGTAGCTCCGGTGATAACGAGGCTCATGATGTCCTTCCATGGGGTCCTTGACGGAAGGTATAACCACCCCACCTTTCGATTACTTCCGAAAAGAGGGTACGCACTTCTCAGTAAGGTACTGATATGAAAGTTAGTGATTCTGCATCCGGGGGTGCGTGAGGCGGGGGGCTGGTTGGCGCGGGCGGTGTACCCGCCACGCTGCTTGTGGGCGCGTTCGGAAGCCAGGGCTTGGCGGGAGCCTCGCCCGTGGGCCCACCAACCACCACCGTCGGGGATTCTCCCGAGCTTCTTCACATCCAGGTGGATCATGTGCCCGGCCCATCCGGCCCGGATACGTTGGGGTGGGCGTGGCAGGTTCTCCCCGGACGGGGTGAGATCACGCAGTCCTGCTTCGCCCTCAGCACGGTAACGGGCCACCCAGGTGGCCACAGTGGGCCGGGAAACCCGGAACTTTGCAGCCACGTGAGCCTGGGGCACACCATCGTAAAGATGACGGTGCACCATCCGCAGAAGGCCGGTCGGGGTCAGGGGTGCATTAGCGTGGGTCATGAACGGGCTCTCTCGTACGGGTGGGTGGTGTAGGAACTTCCATCCCGCGACGAGCAGCCCGCTCCTCATCTCACCACCACACCCGTGCCAACAACCCCATCCCCCACAACAGCTAGGAAGCACCCTCATCGGGCCCGCGTCACTCGTGAACGGCGGCGCTCCGCGCCTCGGATCCCAGGTGCGGACCCGCCGTTCGCGCGCGGTCGTCCCATCGGCGGAGGGCGGCGCGCCGGATGAGCCACCGGCTCACGAGCTGCAGGAGCAGCCCCGCGGCGAACGTCACGGCCATGAACGGGCGGTCGATGTCGAGCGGTAGGACCACGGCCGCCATGCACACCGCACCGAGCACGATGAACGCGGCACGAGCGATGCAGCGGCACTCGGTGCGCCAATAACCACGGGGCAGCCGCACGGCCCGTCGGCATGTGGCGAGCACCGCGAGCCACCCCGTTCCCAGTGGAACGGACAGTTGCGGGTACGTGAGTCCGGCGTCGCCCGGCAGGGCGATCACCGCGCCTCGAGCCACCACCTGGTTGGCAAGGATCAGGGCCAGGGTCACGGCCAGGGCGTCCAGCAGTATCGACGTCAGGGGGCGGGACAGCCATCGCGAAGGCCGCGCCGGTGGTGTCCCGGTGGCGTTCGTAAGGCCGATGCCGTCCGAGAGCCACGGCCCGTGCGGGAGCCCGGCTCCTATGGACGGCCCGTTCGCCAGCCCGGTCCCGAGGGACAGCGCGGGCCCGTTCGAGGCGTGGGATGCTGTCGCTGGTCGGGACCCGGTGACGCCGGAGAGGTCCCGTGGGATGCGCGCACCACGGCGCACGATCTCGACCATCCGGGCCACCTCCCTCTCCACGCGCGCGGCCGACGTAACAGGGTACATCCAGATGCTTGAGGTTGCCCCTATTTGTATGATCGCGGCCCTCCCGCGAGCACACCCCTCCTCACCGGACCGACGTCCCCTCACCCGATCCGCCGTAGAGTGAGGGGCGTGCACCCCGCTCTCGTCCTGGCCTCGCAATCACCGGCGCGCGCATCCCTGTTGGAGCGCGCGCACATCCCGTACCGCGCCGTCGTCTCCCACGTGGACGAGGACGCCCTCGTGGCCGCGGAAGCCCCCGAGACCCCCGCAGAGACCGCCTTGCTACTGGCACGGGCCAAGGCGGAGGCCGTCTCAGCGCTTCCGGAAGCGGAGGGGCGGCTCGTGCTGGGTTGCGATTCCGTGTTCGAGCTCGACGGCGTCCCCTACGGCAAGCCGTACGAGCCGGACGTCGCGATCGAGCGCATCAGCGCCATGAGCGGGCGCACGGGCACGCTGCACACGGGCCACTGGCTCGTGGATGCGCGCACGGGCGAGGCTTCCGGCAACGGTCTGGTCTGTTCCGCGGACGTGCACTTCGCCACCATGACACGCGCGGAGATCGAGGACTACGTGGCCACGGGTGAGCCCCTCCAGGTCGCAGGCTCCTTCACCCTGGACGGGCGGGGATCCCAGTTCATCGAACGGGTGGACGGAGATCCGAACGCCGTGATCGGGCTGAGCCTGTCCACCCTGCGCACCCTGCTCGCCGGGGTAGGGATCCGGGCGTCCTCGTGGTGGGGTGCCGCAGCACAGGGTGGGGCGCAATGATTTGTAGATCTTCCACAGTTACCGCACCGCGGTGCCCCCGCGCTTAGGCGTTCCCCGGCGCGGGGCACTAACCTTTCGGCAGAGAGTCGACAAGGAGCTATCACGTGACAACCACCTCGCGGCAGCAAGAGGCCGCCACCGCAACCCGCCCCGTCACCAAGGTCCTCGTGGCCAACCGAGGGGAGATCGCGGTGCGCGTGATCCGCGCCGCGCGCGACGAGGGCATCGCCTCCGTGGCCGTCTACGCGGACCCGGACCGGGATGCGCTGCACGTGCGCATGGCGGACGAGGCGTACTCACTGGGCGGCACGACCGCCGCGGACTCCTACCTGCGGATCGACAAGATCCTCGACGCCGCTCGACGCGCCGGTGCCGACTCCGTCCACCCCGGTTACGGGTTCCTGTCCGAGAACGCGGAATTCGCCTCCGCGGTGATCGCGGCGGGACTCACATGGATCGGCCCTCCCCCGGCGGCGATAGCCCAGCTCGGTGACAAGGTCGCGGCCCGCCACATCGCGGAGAAGGTCGAGGCGCCGCAGGTCCCCGGCACCGCCGACCCGGTGTCCTCGGCCCAGGAGGTCCTGGACTTCGCGGACGAACACGGCCTGCCGATCGCGATCAAGGCCGCCTTCGGTGGTGGCGGCCGTGGCATCAAGGTGGTGCGTGAGCGCGCCGCGATCCCCGAGCTCTACGAATCGGCCGTGCGCGAGGCCACCGCCGCGTTCGGCCGCGGTGAGTGCTTCGTGGAACGGTTCCTGGACGCACCCCGCCACGTGGAGACCCAGTGCCTCGCGGACCAGTTCGGCAGCGTCGTCGTGGTGTCCACGCGCGACTGCTCGCTGCAGCGGCGCAATCAGAAGCTCGTGGAGGAGGCACCCGCGCCGTTCCTGTCGGACGAGCAGATCGAACGGCTCTACGAGTCCTCCAAGGCCATCCTCAAGGAAGCCCAGTACCAGGGCGCGGGGACGTGCGAGTTCCTCGTGGGCCAGGACGGGACGATCTCCTTCCTGGAGGTCAATACACGCCTACAAGTGGAGCACCCCGTCTCGGAGGAGGTCTCGGGACTGGACCTGGTGCGGGAGCAGTTCCGCATCGCCCGCGGTGAGGCTCTCGGCTACGACGACCCCGAGATCCGCGGACACAGCTTCGAGTTCCGGATCAACGGCGAGGACGCCGGCCGCAACTTCATGCCCTCCCCCGGCACGCTCACCACGTTCACCGTGCCCTCTGGGCCGGGCGTGCGCGTGGACTCCGGCGTGGAGGCCGGCGAGACCGTGGGCGGGAACTTCGACTCGATGCTCGCCAAGCTCGTGGTGACCGGTGCGACCCGCACGCAGGCCCTCGAACGGTCCCGCCGGGCCCTGCAGGAACTGACGATCGAGGGCATGCCCACTGTCGTCCCGTTTCACCGGGCCGTGGTGAGCGATCCCGCGTTCGCAACCCCGGACGACACCCCCTTCACCGTGCACACCCGGTGGATCGAGACGGAGTTCGACAACCGGATCGAGCCCTTCACCGTGGCACCCGAACCCTCGGCGGACGAACCCGAACGGCAGAGCGTCGTTGTGGAGGTGGGCGGTAAGCGCCTCGAGGTGACCATGCCGCAGCTGGGAGGTGCGGCCCGCCCGGACGCGGCCCAGCCCAAGGCACGCAAGCAGCGCAGCGGACGCGGCACGGCGGCCCGCGGAGCCTCGGGGGATTCCCTCTCCTCACCCATGCAGGGCACGATCGTGAAGATCGCCGTGGCCAACGGGGACGAGGTCTCCGAGGGGGACCTGATCGTGGTGCTCGAAGCCATGAAGATGGAGCAGCCGCTCACCGCCCACAAGTCCGGTGTGATCAAGGACCTGGACGTGTCCGAGGGGGACACCGTCTCCGCCGGCACCGTGCTGGCCTCCATCACGGGCTGACGCCCCGGCGCATCGCCTTACGGGGCCGGGGCATCGCCCCGGAGCTCCCACCAATCCGTCGTAGCGGCCCCGGTTCGGAACAGGACCGGGGCCGCTACGCACCCGCTCGACGACGAGACCGGCCCAGCACGCGAACTGAGCGACGTTGAGGTTCCATCTCAGAATGTGGACGCCAGAATTCACCATGCGGTATGGCCGGTCTTATCTTGAAGGCATTTCGCCCCTGAGTCCCTGTGAGGTTCTTCATGTCTTCCACCGTGTCCACCGTGGATCCGGGATCCCCCGCGGAGCAATCACGTGTGCCCCGCAGCCGCGTGATCCTGGCGTCCCTCGCGGGAACCACGATCGAGTTCTACGACTTCTACGTGTACGCGACCGCTGCGGTGGCCGTGTTCCCCGCCCTGTTCTTCACGGGCGAGAACGACACCGCCAAGCTGCTGGCCTCCATGGCCACGTTCGCCGCCGCGTTCTTCGGCCGGCCCATCGGCTCCGTGATCTTCGGTCATTACGGGGACCGGATCGGGCGTAAGGCCACCCTGATCGGCGCACTGCTGACCATGGGTATCGCCACGTTCCTGATCGGCCTGCTGCCCACGTTCTACCAGATCGGCATCTGGGCTCCCCTGATCCTCACGATCCTGCGCTTCTGTCAGGGCCTGGGACTGGGCGGCGAATGGTCCGGTGCCTCCCTGCTCGCGACCGAGTACGCGGAGGAGGGCAAACGGGCCCGCGCCGCGATGTGGCCGCAACTCGGCGCGCCGTTCGGGTTCATCCTGGCCAACGGCTTCTTCCTGCTGCTGACGGTGGTCATGCAGTTCGGCACCGCGGGTCACCACCTGGGCACGGGCCACCCGTTCCTGGTGTGGGGCTGGCGGATCCCGTTCCTCGCGTCCGTGGTCATGGTCCTGCTGGGCCTGTGGGTGCGGATCAAGCTCGAGGAGACCCCGGTGTTCCAGCGCGCGGAACAGCAGGGTGAGAAGGTCAAGGCCCCCGTGGCCGAGGTCTTCAAGACGTCGTGGGTGCAGATCATCCAGGGCACGTTCATCATGCTCGCCACGTACGTTCTGTTCTACCTGATGACCGCATGGGTGCTGTCCTACGGAATCGGCAAGCCGGAGACCGGTGGCTTGGGCATCGAGTACCGCACGTTCCTGATCCTGCAGTTGCTCGCCGTGCTGCTGTTCGCCGCCATGGTCCCCGTCTCGGGCTGGCTCGCGGACCGCTACGGCCGCCGCTCCTCGCAGCTCGTGATCACGAGCCTCATCCTGCTGTTCGGCCTGAGCTTCGCCCTGATCATGAACCCCGACCTCGTGGGCACGGGCGCGGATGCGTCCCTGCTGCGCGTGCTGGTCTTCCTCACGATCGGCATGACCCTCATGGGCCTGACGTTCGGTTCCATGTCCGCGATCCTGCCCGAACTGTTCCCCACGAACGTGCGCTACACCGGTTCGGGCATCGCGTACAACGTCGCGTCCATCCTGGGTGCGGCGATCACCCCCTACATCGCGGTCCTGCTCAACGCGCGCTTCGGCGTGGGCGCGGTGGGCCTGTACCTGTCTTTCGCCGCCGTCATCACGCTCATCGCGCTGTGGTTCTCCCCCGAGACCCGGCACGTGAACATGTACACCGTGGGCACCAAGGCCGCCACGTAGGCCTTCCGCTTCCACGGACGACGACGCCGCGGTGACCTTCCGTAGGAAGGTCACCGCGGCGTCTTCGTACCCGGGGTGCGAACCGTGCCCGGCCGGAACGAGCGGTGCTCGTCCAAG
This sequence comes from Kocuria sp. CPCC 204721, assembly GCF_040980945.1. Lineage (NCBI taxonomy): Bacteria > Bacillati > Actinomycetota > Actinomycetes > Micrococcales > Micrococcaceae > Kocuria > Kocuria sp. CPCC 204721. The sequence continues at coordinate 201,499 of NZ_JAVKPO010000005.1, read as the reverse complement.
CGGGGCAGTCAGCGGTGGACATGCAAGCGGCGCGCGGCCTCCGCGATCGTGCCGGACAGGGACGGGTAGACCGCGAACGTGTCGGAGAGGTCGTCCACGCCCAGGCGGTGGGTCACCGCGAGCGCGATCGGGAAGATCAGCTCGGAGGCGCGCGGTCCCACGACCACGCCGCCCATGACCGTCCCGCTGCCGCGGCGGGCGAAGATCTTCACGAAACCGTCGTCCACGGCCATCATCTTGGCGCGCGGGTTGGTGGACAGCTTCATGGTCATGCCGGTGAACATCGTGGGATCCGCCTCGACGTCCGACTGGGAAATGCCCACGGAAGCGATCTCCGGGGACGTGAAGATGTTGGACGCGACCTCGCCAGTGTGCAGAGGGTGCACGGTGTCACCCAGGATGTGGGCCACGGCGATCCGGCCCTGCATGGCGGCCACGGAGGCCAGGGGCAGCACGCCCGTGCAGTCACCGGCGGCGTAGATCCCGGGGACGGACGTGCGGGAGACCGAGTCCACCTTGATGTGACCGCGCTCGTCCATGGCGACCCCGGCCTCCTCGAGACCCATGTCCGCGGTGTTCGGGATTGAGCCCACGGCCAGCAGGCAGTGCGATCCGCGCACCTTGCGCCCGTCAGAGAGCGTCACGCGCACGCCGTCCCCGGTGTTCTCCACGGAGTCGGCGCGGGAGCGGGACAGCACGCGCAGACCGCGGCGCTCGAAGACGTTCTCGAGCACCTGGGCGGCATCGGTGTCGGAACCGGGCAGCACCTGGTCGCGGGACGAGATCAGGGTGACCTCCGAGCCCAGGCCGTTGTACGCGGAGGCGAACTCGGCGCCGGTGACACCCGAACCCACCACGATCAGCTTCTCGGGGATCTCGGTGAGCTGGTAGATCTGCTTCCAGTTGAAGATCCGCTCGCCGTCAGGCTTGGCGGTGTCCATCTCCCGGGGGTGCGAGCCCACGGCGAGCAGGACGACGTTCGCGTGGAGTTCGTACTCGGCGTCGTCGTCGGAGGGGCTGACCACCACGGTGTGCTGATCGGCCAGGCGGCCGCGGCCCTGCACCACGCGCACGCCCACGCGCTCCAGGCCGCGCTTGATGTCACGGGACTGCGTGGCGGCGAGGCGCAGCAGGCGCACGTTGACGGTGTCCAGGTCCACGCGGAGGTTGTTCAACTCCTCGCTCGCGTCCTGACCGTCCCCCACGTGCACGCCCAGGTCCTTAGCGTCCGCGAACCGGTTCATGGTGTCCGCGGACGCGATCAGGGTCTTGGAAGGGACCACGTCCGTGAGCACGGCGGAACCGCCCATGCCCTGCTCCTCGATCACGGTGACCTCCGCACCGAGGGACGCGGCGACCAGTGCGGCCTCGTAACCACCGGGGCCGCCGCCGATGATCACGAGCTTCGGATTCGCAAATTCAGTCTGCACACTCACGGTCCCCATTGTTGCAGCATTTACCCCGGGTGCTACCGCCCATGATGGTGGTCCGGGTCTTCCGCGGGCCGGTTACGAGTGGCCGAGTCAGCGAACACACGTCGTAGGAGGAGACATGTCCACCGTCGCTCTCGTTGTCGTCCTGGGCTTCGTCCTTTTCGTCGTCCCCGTCGTCGTCCTGGTCGTCGGGGTGGTTCTCACGGCCTCACTCCGCCGGCAGCGCCCGCCCGCGTCCGATCCGGCTCCTCCGCTCAATGGCCACGTGATGCGGGGTGCACCTCCCGCCGATCGTTGAGGACGACCCCTTGCCGGCAGGACCCTTGCCCGGGCCTTTCACGTCCGAGCGGTGGATCGCGGCTTAGAGTGGTGCCCGTGACTGAGAACGCAACGGCTTGCACGGATCCCTTCGACCTTGCCCGCCGCGCCGCGGACGTCCTGCGTGAGCGCACCGGCGTGCAGAGGCACCGGATCGCCCTGACCCTGGGCTCCGGGTGGGGCGGTGCCGCGGACCTCATCGGTGAGACCGAACACGAGATCCCCGCGACCGAGATCCCCGGCTTCTCCGCCCCCGCCCTGCAGGGCCACGGCGGCACCCTGCGTTCCATCCGGCTCACGAACGGGGATCCCGCCCTGGTGATCGGGGCGCGCACCCACTTCTACGAGGGCAAGGGTGTGCGGGCCGTGGCCCACGGCGTGCGCACGGCCGCCGCGGCCGGAGCCGAGACCATGATCCTGACGAACGGATGCGGCGGACTGAACCCCGCATGGGCGCCCGGGACCCCCGTGTTGATCCGCGATCACATCAACCTCACCGCACACTCCCCGCTCGAAGGCGCCACCTTCGTGGACCTCACCGACCTTTATTCTCGGCGGATGCGGGACATCGCCCACCAGGTGGACCCCGGACTCGACGAGGGCGTTTACGCCCAGTTCACCGGACCGCACTACGAGACGCCGGCGGAGGTTCGGATGGCCAAGGTGCTCGGGGCGGACCTCGTGGGCATGTCCACGGCGCTCGAGGCGATTGCCGCGCGCCACGCCGGCCTCGAGGTGCTGGGGATGTCTCTCGTGACCAATCTCGCGGCGGGGATCAGCGACGAGCCACTGTCCCACGAGGAAGTGCTCGAGGCCGGCCAGGCCGCCGGTCCCCGGATCTCCCGGCTGCTCGCGGACGTCGTCGCAAAGTTGTGAGAACGCGCGCCGGTTCGGGTGCTCGATATCGACGGAATGTCGGCAAGTTCCGGTCCCAGGCACTAGACTGGACGCAGGAACGTAATGGGCCCGCCGCGGCGGTCTGAAAGGGTGAACTCATGGTCAGAAGAGCCGAAACACACACGAGCGATCAGTACTCCGCTGGGCGCACGGTGGAGGATGGCAGCCACGCGGTGACCGAGGACCACCGGGCCGCCCGCTCCGACCACGATTCCGCGTCCCGCCGCAAGCCGCAATACTCTGGCCAGGACGACGTCGTGAAGAACGCCATCCTCTTCGGCGGCGGTTTCATCACCATCCTGGTGAGCCTTTACCTCTTCGCGTCCTACCCGGACAGCTGGTTGTTGTTCCTGCTCGGGATCCTGGCCTACGGTCTGGCCCTCATGGTCCCCACCACGATCCTCAACGGCAGCACCGCCAAGCACTCCACGGGTGGCAAGGAAGTCACCCTGGACCTCCCGCGCGACGCCTCCGAGATGGTCCGCCAGCCCATCGGAGCGGGTCAGCTCCAGGACAACGTGAGCCACTGACGCACCACATCCACGACAGCCCCGCTCGTCCACCCGGATGGGCGGGGCTGTTTCCGTGTGCGGGCCTGCGACGACGCCGCGCCAAGGTACCCGGGGTGAGTCAGTACCCGGGCGAGGCGGAGCCCGGACGGGGCCGCGCTATCCCTACTGCGGGACCTCTTCCGTAGGCGCCTGTACCGGAGGGAAGATCGCGTCCAGCACCTCCCGTGCCCATGCGAGGATCTCCCCGTCCACGAGGTCCTTGCCCCCGATCCGCGCGGTCTTGGGTTTGGGGATCAGCGCCATGCGGGTGTCCGCCCCCGGGACCGACTTCACCTGCGCGCCCGGGTACATCCGGGTCAGGCGCATCTCGCGGGACTCGGTGAGCTCGGCCGGCGAGAACCGGATCATGGTGCCCTGGGTGGCCACGTCCGTGAGACCCGCGGCGCGCGCCCTGATCCGCAACCGGGCGACGTCGAGCAGGTTCTCCACCGGGGTGGGTAGCGGGCCGTAACGGTCCTTGAGTTCCTCGCCGGCCTCCGCGACGGCTTCTTCCGTGGCGGCGTTCGCGATCGTGCGGTACGCCTCGAGCCGCAAGCGCTCACCGGGCACGTAGTCGTGCGGGAGGTGGGCGTTGACGGGCAGCTCGATCTTCATCTCGGCGGGACCCGTGTCCTGGTCGCCGCGGTACTCGGCCACGGCCTCCCCCACGAGCCGCAGGTACATGTCGAAGCCCACGCCCGCGATGTGTCCGGACTGTTCCCCGCCCAGCAGGTTGCCCGCACCGCGGATCTCGAGGTCCTTCATGGCCAATTGCAGACCCGAGCCGAGCTCGTTGTGGGCGGCCACGGCCTTGAGCCGTTCCAGTGCCGTCTCGCTGAGGGGTTTCTCCGTGGGGTACAGGAAATAGGCGTAGGCACGTTCACGCCCACGGCCCACGCGACCGCGCAACTGGTGCAGCTGCGACAGCCCGTAGCGGTCCGCGTGGTCCACGATCAGCGTGTTGGCGTTGGCGATGTCCAGGCCCGTTTCCACGATGGTGGTGCACACCAGGACGTCGAACTTCTTCTCCCAGAAGTCCACGATGATCTGCTCCAGGCGCGACTCGCTCATCTGCCCGTGGGCCACCGCGATCCGCGCCTCGGGAACGAGTTCGGCGAGCGCTTTGGCCTGCGCCTCGATCGAGGAGACACGGTTGTGGATGAAAAACACCTGGCCCTCGCGCATGAGCTCACGCCGGATGGCCGCGGAGACCTGCTTGTCCGTGTAGGGCCCCGCGTACGTGAGCACGGGGTGGCGTTCCTCGGGCGGGGTCGCGAGCGTGGAGGTCTCACGGATGCCCGTCATGGACATCTCCAGCGTGCGCGGGATGGGGGTCGCGGACATGGCCAGGACGTCCACGTCCGTGCGCATGGCCTTGAGCTTCTCCTTGTGCTCCACGCCGAAACGCTGTTCCTCGTCGATGATCACCAGGCCCAGGTTCTTGAACTGGGTCTCCTTGGAGAGCAGTCGGTGGGTCCCGATGACGACGTCGATCGCGCCGGAGCGCAGTCCTTCGAGCGTGGCCTTGGACTCCTTGGCGCTCTGGAACCGGGACAGCGTGGCCAGGCGCACCGGGAAGCCCGAGAAGCGTTCGGCGAAGGTCTCGGTGTGCTGCTGGGCGAGCAGCGTGGTGGGCACGAGCACGGCCACCTGTTTGCCGTCCTGCACGGCCTTGAACGCCGCGCGCACCGCGACCTCGGTCTTGCCGTAGCCCACGTCCCCGGAGATCAACCGGTCCATGGGGATGGGCCGTTCCATGTCCGCCTTGACCTCGTCGATCGTGGTGAGCTGATCCGGGGTCTCCACGTACGGGAAGGCCTGTTCGAGTTCGCGCTGCCACGGGGTGTCCGGGCCGAACGCGTACCCCTTGGACGCCATGCGCGCCGAGTACAGCCGGATCAGCTCGTTGGCGATCTCCTTGACGGCCTTCTTGGCGCTGCGCTTGGTCTTGTTCCAGTCCGCGCCACCCATCTTGGACAACGACGGCGCTTCCCCGCCCACGTACGTGCTCACCTGGTCGAGCTGCTCCGTGGGCACGAACAACCGGTCCCGGGGACCGTTGCGCTTGGACGGCGCGTACTCGAGCACGAGGTACTCGCGCACGGGCTTGGGTTGACCCGGGGCAGTCATGGCCCCGGCGATCGGTCGCTGCACGAGTTCGATGAACTGCCCGATCCCGTGCTGCTCGTGCACCACGTAGTCGCCCTTCTGCAGGGCCAGGGGGTCCACCTGGTTGCGCTTGCGCCGCTGCGGCAGTTTGCGCTGGGCCCGGTTGTCGTAGGCGGTGGAACGCCCGAGCACGTCCGCCTCGGTCAACAGGGCGGTGCGCGTGGCCTCGATGACGAACCCGCGTCCGGCGCGGGCCGTGGTCAGTTCCACGAGACCGGCCCGGGGCACCTCCGTGAGGCTGTCGCACCGGGCGGCGGGGATCTCCGCCCCGTGCAGCAGCTCGCTCAGCCGCTGCAGCGGTCCGGGGCCGTCCGTGACGAGCACGACCCGCCAGTCGTCGTGCACGCGCTCCCCCAGGAAGCGCAGCATGGCCTCCACGTCCCCCGAGAACCGGGTGGGTTCGCGCGCCGTGACGGTCAGGGTGTCGGCGTCGGTGTCCGCGAGCCGGACCTCCTCGTCCGCGGTGTCGGCGTCGATCTGGGAGGTCGTCACGGCGTTGACGTTGAGCCCCGTGACGGACCACCACCCCACCGACCGGTCGAGCGCGAGTTCCCGGACCTCCCCCACTGTGTGGAAGGACCCGGCGGCGAGCGTGCGGGACGCGCCGTCGTCGGCGTCGAGCGCGGCGTGCAGGTCCAGCGGGGCGTCGTTGCCGCCCGAGGCGGACTCCCACGCGGCCGTGAGGAACTCCTGGTTGGTGGCCACGAGGTCGTGCGCGCGGGCCCGGACCTTCTCGGGTTCGAGCACCACGGTCATGGAGCCTTCGGGCAGCAGGGACATGAGCTGGACCATCTCGTCCGCGAGCAGTGGCGCGAGCGATTCCATGCCCTCCACGTACTGCCCGCCAGCAATACGCTCCAGGATCTCTCGCCCGCCCGGCAGCTGTTCCTTGAGCTTGGCGGCGCGCGACTGCACCGACGGGGTGATGAGTAGTTCGCGGCACGGCGGCGCCACGATCACGGACGGGTGTTCGGCATCGGTCAGCGTGCGCTGGTCCGCGACCGCGAACCACCGCATCTCGTCGAGCTCGTCCCCGAAGAACTCCGCGCGCACCGGGTGGTCCTCGGTGGGCGGGAAGACGTCGATGATGCCACCGCGCACCGCGAACTCACCGCGGCGGGTCACCATGTCCACGCGCGAATACGCTGCCCCGGCAAGACGTGTCACGAGCTGCTGGAAGTCGTACTCCTGGCCCGTGCGCAGCGTCACCGGTTTCATGGCACCCAGCCCGGCGACCACGGGCTGCAGCACCGAACGCACCGGCGCCACGACCACGCGCAGCGGCTGTTCCCCGTCCTGCGCGTGGTCCAGGCGCCGCAGCACGCTCAATCGCTGACCCACGGTGTCCGAGCGCGGCGAGAGTCGTTCGTGCGGCAGGGTCTCCCAGGACGGGAAGTTCGCGATCTGCTCGGCGGGCACGTAGGACGCGAGCCCCGACTGCAGTTCCTCGGCCTCACGTCCCGTGGCGGTCACGGCAAGCAGGATCGGGGTGGACCCCGCGGAACCGCCCTTGGCCCCGTCGGACGACGACGCTGCCCCGGCCCCGTCCGCGAGCCCTCGCGCGATCTGCGCGAGCACCGGCGCGCGCAAGCCGTCGGTCGCGCTGATGATCGTCTCGGCGGAGCGTTCCGTGAGCGGCCGGGCGGCCTGCACGCGGATGTTCGCGAAGCTGCGGTCCTCGGAGAGCGCGGTGAGCAGACCGGTCAGGGACATGGGTGGCTGACTCCTGGTGGGTGCGGTGATCGGGACCTGTGGTCCCGCGCCCATGACGGGCGCGACGGAACGCGCTACAGCCTACTCGGGACGTCGGACACGATCCCCCGCGAGCGCCCCGTCCGGAACATGCCCTCGCAAGAAGTGCACCGGGTCGGCCGGACTCACGCGAGGTCAGCCCCGTACGCGAGCGCGCGGACCCGACACCCGTTCCCACGGCCGGACTCGCACCGGGCGGCCCGCTCGTACCCTGGAGACATGACAACAGCTGAGCACCCCGCCCTGACCGGACTGACCGTGGCCGTGACCGCGCATCGCCGCGCCGCCGAGCAGGGCGGGGCGTTCGAACGCCACGGGGCACGTGTGCTCCACGCGCCCGCGCTCAAGCTCGCCCCGGTGGACGAGGACGACGCCGTGTTCGCCACCGTGCGCGAGACGATCGCGACTCCCCCGGACGCCGTGCTCGTCACGACGGGCTACGGCTTCGACCGGTGGCTGCGCGTGGCCGAGCAGGAAGGGCTGGGTGACGAGCTGCTGAAGACGCTGCGCGGCGTCGTCGTCATGGCACGCGGAGCGAAGGCCCGGGGGCAGTTGCAGGCCAAGGGCGTGACGTGCGCGTACACGGGTGCGTCCGGGCGCACCGCGGAGCTCGTGGACCGCGTGCTCGCGGGGGGTCCCGCGGCGCAGCGCCCCGCGACCGTGACTGTGCAGGTGCACGGCACCACGGACGAGGAGCAGCTCGAGCGGTTGCGCGCGGGTGGGATCGCGGTGCGCGTGGTGGCGCCCTATCAGTGGGAGTCCGCGGACGAGGGTTCCCGACTGGCCGGGCTCGTGCGCGACGTCGTGGCCGGGGAGATCGACTACGTCACGTTCACCGCCGCGCCCGCCGTGGACGCGCTGTTCGACGCCGCTCGCTCGGTGGGCGTGTACGACGAGTTGGTGGGCGCATTACGCGAGGGCCGGTGCACCGCGGTGGCGATCGGGCCGGTGTGTGTACAACCGCTCGAGGAAGCGGGCATCACGAACGCCGTGGTGCCCGAGCGGTTCCGCCTGGGGGCCATGGTCAAGGCCGTGTGCGATCACGCGCGGGAGGCCGCCTCGCGGTAGTGCTCCACAGTGAGCTCCATGAGTTCCGGGGGCACCGATCCAGGGTGGACGAGTAGCGGCTCGGCCACGACGTCGCCGCCGGCCGTGAGGACGCGACCGTGGAAGAAGCCCGGCGCCAGGAGGTACGGGACGAGCAGCACGCGCCCGGCATCGGCTGGCGTGGTTTCCGAGCTCTGCGCTGCGTACGGGCGCGATGCTCGACCGTGGGAGCCGGGCCGTTCGGAGTGTTGACCGAGCTCCGCGCGCGCGGCGGCCACGGCATCGGGAACCGAGGGCTGCGCCGCTGAGAGGTAGGCGGCCGTCACGGGCGTGCCCAGTGCATCGCCGAGGTATCGGGCCATGAGCTCGCAATCGTCCCGCGAACGGGGATCGGAGGATCCCGCCGCGACCATGAGCACGCGATCGGCCGGTGCGAGACCGGGTGCGCCCGCGGCGTCGAGCGCCTCGGTGAGCCGCCGGGCCATCACGCCCGCCAGGCGCCGGTCGGGGCCCAGTGCCGCGGCCACGACGTGCTGTGGTGAGGACTGGACGGCCCGGGCCATGTCCACGAACACGTGGTACCCGGCGGAGAGCAACAGCGGCACGACCACCGCGGGGTGCTCGGCGTGTTCCCGGGTGCGCGCCACCAGGTCGGGTTCCTGGACGTCCACCCACGTGTCCACCACGTCCACCTCGGGAAGGGCCGCACGCACCTGCTCGACCAGGGCGGCGACGGCGCGTTGTCCCCGCTCGTCGCGGGTTCCGTGGGCGCACGCGAGCAGGACGGGAGCGGAGGCGGGATGCGGGTTCACACAGTCCATTGTGCCGGTTTCCCAGGTTGCGCGGCGCATCCGGGAGGCCGCGGTCGCGGGACCGATGACTAGGATGAGGGCAGCCCGCGCACCGTGTCCCATGGCGCGCGGAAACCGACGATTCGGCGACGACCCTGAGGAGCACCATGTCCGTCAACGCTTCCACCACCATCAAGGCCCCCGTGGACACCGTCCTGGCCACGTTCGTGGACGAGGCCTTCGTCCGTCACGTGAGCGCCTTGGCCGGAACGCAGTTCGAGTCCTTCGAGGTCAACGGGGACACCTCCACGGCGTTCACCGCGACCACCGTGCGCAGCATGGGCTCGGACAAGCTGCCGGACGTGGCGCAGAAGTTCGTCAAGGGCGGGGTGAAGCTCACCCAGGTGGACACGTACGGCGCCCCCGCCGCGGACGGTACCCGTACCGTGCGCACCGAGATCAAAGTGGCCGGTCTGCCCGTGGGAGCCACCGCGCACCAGACCATCAAGCCCCTGGGTGAGGACGAGGCCTCGGTGGACGTCACCGGTGAGGTGCAGGCCAACATCCCGCTCGTGGGCAAGAAGATCGCCGCGGCCGCCGAGCCCTACATCGGCAAGGCCCTGACCCTGCAGGCCCGCCAGGCCGAGGCGTGGATCATCAAGAACTGAGCGCCTCGCGGGTCTAGGATGGCCGGGCGGGCACCATCGGTGCCCGCCCGGCCATCCTTCGTCCTACTCGACAACCGCGGTTCACCTGTGAACCACGTGACGGGAGTTCCTTGTCTTGAGCACAGACACGCAGACGTCCTCCGGTTCCGGTGGATCCTTCACGAATTTCCTGCGCCGGGACACCACCGGCGGTCTCTTCCTTCTGATCGCCATGGTGTTGGCCCTCGTGATCGCCAATTCCCCGTGGGGGGAGGTCTACTTCGGGCTGCGTGACACCGAGGTGGGCCCGAGTGTGGCCGGGCTGCAGCACACCGTGGGGCACTGGGCCTCGGACGGGCTGCTCGCGATCTTCTTCTTCCTCACGGGGTTGGAGTTGAAGACCGAGTTCGTGGACGGGGAACTGCACAACATCCGTAAGGCGATCCTGCCGGTCGTGGCCGCGTGCGGCGGCGTGCTCGTTCCCGCGTTGATCTTCCTGGGGGTCAACCTGGCCGCCGGTTCGGAGCGCACCGCGCTGCACGGCTGGGCGATCCCCACCGCCACGGACATCGCCTTCGCGGTGTCGGTGCTCGCGGTCGTGGGTTCGTCCCTTCCCGTGGCCATGCGCACGTTCCTGTTGACCCTGGCGGTCGTGGACGACCTCATCGCGATCGCGATCATCGCGTTCGTCTACACCGAGAGCGTGAACTTCCCGTTCCTGGGCGGGGCCGCGGTGCTGCTGGCACTGTACTGGTTCCTCACCCACAAGTTCATGGGGTGGTTCATGGCCCGGCACTGGGCCGCGTGGGTCATCCTGCTGCCCATCGGTGTGGTGACGTGGTGGCTGGTCTACGAGTCCGGGATCCACGCCACGATCGCGGGCGTGCTGCTGGGCTTCATGGTCCCCGTGCTCAAGCAGAAGCCGCGCATCATCCGTCAGGAGGACCCGCGCATGGGGTTGGCGCCCGCGCTCGAACACCGCTTCCGTCCGCTGTCCAACGGCTTCGTGATCCCCGTCTTCGCGTTCTTCTCGGCGGGTGTGGCCGTGGGCGGCTGGGACGGTGTGACCTCCGCCGCCACGGACCCGGTGGCCTTGGGCATCGTGGCCGGTTTACTGCTCGGCAAGCCCATCGGCATCTTCGGTGCCGCGTGGCTCATGGACCGTTTCACGTCCGCGGAGAAGGACCGGGACTACACGTGGTTCGACATGTTCGGCATGACGATCGTCGCGGGCATCGGGTTCACGGTGTCCCTGCTCGTGGGCGAACTGAGCTTCGGAGAGGGCAGCCCCCACGGCGACCACGCCAAGGTGGGCATCCTGTGCGGTTCCCTGCTCGCCGCGCTGATCGGTGGCACTCTCGTGGCCACGCGCAACAAGAAGTACAAGGCGATGCGCACGGCCGGCCACGACCCGGACACCCTGGACTGACGCCCACACACCGCTGCACAGGAGACGCGCCCGCTCCCCCGATCCGGGGAGCGGGCGCGTTACTCGTGACGGGCGGTCAGGCCGGGTTGCTCGGGTGGAAGTACTGTTGTGTGTCGGTGAGTCCCCGCTCGCTGAGCATTTCCACGGCGTCGGCGGCGTCACTGATGAGCAGCGGCAGTTCTTTGGCCTGCGCGCCGGAAAATCGCTTGAGCACATAATCGGCGGTATCCATGCGTCCCGGGGGTCGACCCACGCCCACGCGAACCCGGATGTAATCCCTAGTCCCCAGAGCCTTGGTGATGTCCCGCAGCCCGTTGTGACCGCCCCCACGACCATGGCACCGCTGTTGTGCCGGGTCCCCGCGTAGCGGTCCCCCGGGTTGCCCAGTCCCACGACCAGCGTCCGCTGCGTCATCTCGTGTCCCTTCTTCGGGGCGGGGGCCCGCTCGTTCGTCCCGCACAGTATCGGGTGTCGGATTGTTCGTTGCCGTCCACGTCGATCTCGAGCACGGCGTTGGAGTTACGGGACGCGAGCATCATGTCGTGGCCCGGCAGGATCACGTGCAGCGGCTCGGCACCGTGGCCGTCCTGGCGGTCGTGGGCTCGGCCCTGCCCACTGCCATGCGCACCTTTCTCTTGACCCTGGCCGTTGTCGATGATCTGATCGCGCTCATCATCATTGCGTTCGTGTACACGGATTCCGTGCGCGTGCTCTTCCTGGGCGGCGCAGCCGTGCTGCTCGGGATCCTCTGGGTACTCACCCACAAGTACGCCAACTAGTTCATCGCCAAGCACTGGGCCGCCTGGGTGATCCTGTTGCCCTTTGGAGTGGCCACGTGGTGGTTCGTCTATGAAGCCGGCGTGCATGCCACCATTGCCGGTGTCTTGCTGGGGTTCATGGTGCCCGTCATGAAGAACACTCCCCGAGTCATCCGTCACGAGGACCCCGAGATGGGCCTGGCCCCGGCCCTCGAGCATCGTTTCCGCCCGCTATCCAACGGCCTGGTCATCCCCATTTTCGCGTTCTTATCCGCTGGCGTGGCCGTGGGCGGCATCGAGGGCATCAACTCCGCAGCCACTGATCCCGTGGCGCTGGGTATCGTGGCCGGTCTGCTGATCGGTAAACCCGTGGGGATCTTCGGCGCATCCTGGCTCATGGACCGGTTCAGTCCAGCGGTCAAGGACAACGACTACACCTGGACCGACATGTTCGGCATGTCGTTCGTGGCCGGTATCGGCTTCACGGTGTCCCTGCTCGTGACCGAGCTGAGCTTCGGCACCGGCAGCCCCCACAACGACCACGCCAGGGCGGGAATTCTGTTCGGCTCCATGTTGGCCGCCGTCATGGGTGGCATCATGCTGCTGACCCGCAACGCCACGTACAAGAAAATCCGGGCCCACGGTGTGGATCCGGACGTCTACGACAACTGACGTGGCACCGCAACAGGAACGTCGTGCTGCTGCTCATAGTTGTATCGCGGGTCGCTCCACGCGCTACCTCCCGGGACCACCGGCGGGTCGGCTTGTAGGGGCGGGAGACCTATCCGGTGGCGGCCCCGCCCATCTGCTCATCCACCACGGCCAAGGACCAGCACCACCCGGCCAGCTCCCGTGCGATAGCCACGTTAGCGATCGTGGAGCGCTTCTTCTGTTCAAGCATCCGCACCCAGCGGTTGTGCAATCTGCGGTTGCTGGCATCGCCGCGGGCCCGAGCCGCAGCCGGGGCCAGGTCCCAGCGGTCCCGCATGATCTTGCCGATGCAGTATGCCCGGCGGTGGTGCCAGGCTGCGTCGACCAGCAGCCGCCAGGCATGGGTGTTACCGGTGAAGCGGTGCCAGTCCCCGATCTCCACTGCCAGCCCGAAGCCGGTCAGTGTGGAGATCCCGCGCAAGCACCCCAGCCAGTGGACGACCTCGGCGAATTGGGACTCGGCGGCCATCTTGGTAATTGCTTGATCCAGTCGGTCACGGCGGTCCGCAGTGGCCAGAACCGTCTCGTGCTCGGCATCAAAAGCCATCCGCGTGGCCGGGGATTCCAAGTACTGGCGGGCCAGGTGCACCGCGTCCTTCGCATCAGTTTTCACCCGGTCCCCAAAAGACCGTTGCAGCTTCGAGGGGCCGCCACCACACACCGGATCCCGTCTGCGTTCAACACCCGAGATGACCCGAAACCGATGGGGCGGCCTCCTAGGTCACCGCCACCGGCCCGGGCAGCTGGCGGATCCAGGACCGAATGTGAACGTAATCTGAAGTCAGCCGGGCATGTCCGGTAACCCACGAATCTCTGTGAGGGAGGCCCCGGCCCGCAACCCCTCCACGACAGACGGGTCACTAGATACCGTTTAGACGGTCTTGGACGCCGCGTGCTTCACGGCGTCCTCGACGGCCACCCAGCTGAGCATCGCGCACTTCACGCGCGCCACGAACTTGGACACCCCCGCGAAAGCAGCGGCGTCACCCAGGATCTCTTCATCTGGAGTCACCTGGCCACGCGACCGCAGCATGTCACGGAAGTGCTCAATCAACGTGTCCAGCTCGGGCAGGCTCAATCCCGGTGCCGTTTCCGCTAACACCGACGTCGCCGCCATGGAAATCGAACAGCCCTCGCCGTTCCATTCCACGGCCTCCACCGTGGGGGTCTCCCCACCGGTCACCGTCACCCGCACGGTGATTTCATCACCGCACGTGGGGTTGTACTGATGCGACACTGCGCTGCGCTCACCAGCCGATGAAACGTCCTGGCTCGCCTCGCCACTGCGCTTGTGCGAGTGCTCCAAAATGATGGTCTGGTACAGCTGGTCCAATTCAGCGCTCATGCGCCCTCCGCCCGGAAGTAGCCGCGAACACGCGAAAGCTCGTTGAGGAAGCTATCGACGTCGTCGGTGGTGTTGTACAAATACGTGCTTGCCCGCGTGCTGGCCGTGAGGCCCAGTTCGCGGTGCAGCGGCTGGGCGCAGTGGTGACCCACCCGCACGGCAATTCCCGCGACATCCAGGAGCTGACCCACATCGTGCGCGTGAACCCCTGCCACGTCGATGCTGACCAGGCCCACGCGCTCCACCCCGGGTTCGGGACCGAGGAGACGAACGCCGTCGATCTCGGTGACACCCCGTGCCAACCGACGGCCGAGTTCGGCCTCCCACGCCTCGATCCGGTCCATGCCGATCGCCTGCAGGTATCGCACGGCCTCCGCCCAGGCGACGGCCTGGCTGATGCGCTGGGTACCGGCCTCGAAGCGGACGGGCGAGTCCAGGTATCGAGCGTGCTCGGTGGTGACCTTGGTGATCATGGAGCCGCCGGTGAGGAACGTGGGCAGCGCATTGAGCAGCTCGCGGCGACCGTAGAGCGCGCCGATGCCCGTGGGGCCCAGCATTTTGTGCGCGGAGAACACGGCGAAGTCCACGCCGAGCGCGGGAAAGTCCATGGGCATGTGCGGTACGGATTGGCACGCATCGAGAACCGTGAGCGCGCCGACCTTCTGGGCCTCCTCCACGATGGCCTGAACATCCGTGATCGCGCCGGTCACGTTGGACACGTGCGTGAACGCCACGAGCTTGGTGCGCTCCGAGACCGTGTCGGCAACCGCCTGGGGCGTGATCAGGCCGCGCTCGTCCACGGGGACCACGCGCAGGCTCGCACCCGTGCGGGCTGCCAGTTCCTGCCACGGGATCAAATTCGCGTGGTGCTCCGCCTGGGTCGTGACGATCTCATCATCGGGCCCCACGCGGAACCGCTCCGCGTTCTCGGAACCATTGGAACCCGCGGTTGCGTTGGACATCGCGTAACTGAGCAGGTTCAGTCCCTCGGTGGCATTGGAGGTCCAGACCAGTGAATAAGGGTCGGCACCCACGAAGCCTGCGATCGTGGCCCGTGCGTCCTCGAAGAGATCCGTGGCCTCGACGGCCAGCGTGTGGGCGCCGCGGTGGACCGCTGCACGATGGCGCAGGGTGAAGTCTCGTTCCGCGTCAGCGACCCTCAGGGGCACCTGGGAGGTGGCACCGGTGTCGAGGTACACCAACGGATGACCCGCCACCTGCGATTCGGTGAGCAGCGGGAAATCCTGCTTCAGCCTCAAGACCTGCTCGTTGTCCAAGGGGGTTGTGGGCATGACTCCTTCTTACGAGCTTCCGCTCCTTGACGAACGCTACGGGCATTTCGACCGTAGTCCGGTGCGAGCACGGTGACGAATGGTGATTACGCAGTGTTGAGCCCACCGTCACTATGGGCCGGGTCCGCGGTGTCACCGGCCGGCGCGGGCCGGACGCGAGAACCCGGCCCGGTGTCAGGACAATCTGGCGTGGAAGTACTGTTGCGCGGCGGTCAAGCCCCGCTCGCTGAGCATTTCCACGGCGTCGGCGGCGTCACTGATGAGCAGCGGCAGTTCTTTGGCCTGCGCGCCGGAAAATCGCTTGAGCACATAATCGGCGGTATCCATGCGTCCCGGGGGTCGACCCACGCCCACGCGAACCCGGATGTAATCCCTAGTCCCCAGAGCCTTGGTGATGTCCCGCAGCCCGTTGTGACCGCCCTCCCCACCACCGCGCTTGAGCTTGACGGCACCGAAGGGCAGGTCAACGTCGTCGTGGACCACCACGAGCTCGTCCGCACCCAGGGAGTAGTACTGGGCCAGCGCGCTCACAGGCCCCCCGGAGACGTTCATGTAGCTCAAGGGCTGGGCCACCACGAGTCGCGGCGCCCCCGGACGTATCCGGGTCTCCGCCACGGCGGCGCGCGCCTTGTGGGCGGAGAGTTTCACGCCGGCGCGCTGCGCGAGTTCGGCCGCGACCATGGCACCGATGTTGTGCCGGGTCCCCGCGTAGCGGTCCCCCGGGTTGCCCAGTCCCACGACCAGCGTCCGCTGCGTCATCTCGTGTCCCTTCTTCCGTGCGGGGCCCCGCTCGTTCGTCCCGCACCGTATCGAGTGTCGGATTGTTCGTTGCCGTCCCCGTGTCCGGACCCGGGGACGACGGCGGCGGCAGGCACACGTGGTGCTTGCCGCCGCTCATCACATCGCCTCAACCCGTTACGGACGGGCGACCACTTGGATCACTCGTCGTCCGAGGACTCCTCGGCCGACTCCTGCGCGGTCTCGCCCTCGACGTCCTCGGTCTCCGGCTCCTCACCCAGATCCTGCTCCACGGGCTCGGACACATTGATGACCAGCAGCTCGGGGTCGGACACGAGCGTGACACCGGAGGGCAGGGTCACGTCCGCGGCGTAGATGTGCTCGCCGGCCTCGCGGCCCTCGATGTCCACGACGACGTTCTCAGGAACCTTCAGCGCGTCGGCCTCGACGAGCAGGACGTTCTCCTCCACGTTGTGCACGGCGGTCGCGGCGACCTCGCCCTCGACGGTCACGGGGATCTCGACCTCGACACGCTCACCGCGGCGCACGGTCAGCAGGTCGATGTGCAGGATCTCGGGGCGCACGGGGTGGCGCTGGACGTCCTTGATCATCGCGAGGTGGCCCTCGCCGTCCACGTCGATCTCGAGCACGGCGTTGGAGTTACGGGACGCGAGCATCATTTCGTGGCCCGGCAGGATCACGTGCAGCGGCTCGGCACCGTGGCCGTAGATCACGGCGGGGATCTGGTCGTTGGCGCGCACGCGGCGGGAGTAGCCCTTGCCGAACTCGGTGCGCAGGGTCGCGGGAATGGTGATGACGTCCACCATGGTGGGTCTCCTTCGATCGTGGGTCTGGTTGGTTACCGTCAGACCGTCCGAGTCACGGTGGAGGTGCTCGCACCGTGCGTCCCGAACGTTGTTACGACCGACGTGGTGCGGTACCCCACTCGCCCACCGCTCGGGATGCACTCACCGGTCGCGGTGGATTATAAGGATCCACAAGCCGTCGTCGATAACGGGGCGGGACGACCGCCCCCTCGCCTTGGCAACGGGCCCACGATAGCACGTGCCCCACCCCCGGCGCCGCCTCCGGGTTTGACCCCCAAGCGGGCGACGACGCGGCCCCGTCAAGGACGTCACATGTCCACAATTCTGTACCGATTCATGAACTCCGGGGATATTCGAGCAGGTGAGAGAGTATGTTGACTAATTAGCGGGCGTAAATCTCGGGGGAGATGAACACCGCGGTGCGGGGACTCGTTGGGAACGGTCCACGCATCGGAGCGAGCGCGTGGGGCGTCTCGCCGTCGAACGGTTTTGGGGGAAGGTTCGTCGACCGTGTTCCAACATGCAAGCCAGAAACACAAGCACCTGTCGTGGCGCGAGAGCTACCAGACGGAACTGAGGATCTACGACGCTTTGTCCCTGGTGCTCGCGCTCGCCGCGGCCCAGGCCCTGCGGTTCGGCTGGCTGCAGGGGTTGCTGCAGGTGGACGTGCTGCCCGTGCCCTACTGGCTCGTGGGGCTGCTGCTGGCCGTGGGGTGGTGGCTGTGGCTCGAGCTGCGCGGCACCCGCGGTGTGCGGCTGATCGGTAACGGCGCGGAGGAGGCAAAGCAGCTCGTCACGGCCTCGCTCACGTTGTTCGCCGCGATCGCCATCGCCTTCTACGCCTTCAACGTGCCCACGGCGCGCGGGTACATTCTGATCGCGCTGCCTCTCGGCACACTGGCCCTTTTCGCAGGACGCATGTGGGCGCGGCGTCAACTCATGCAGCGGCGCAAGAACGGGCTCAACATGTCCCGCACCATGGTGGTGGGTCGCTTCCCGGGGGCGGTGGAACTTGTTGGAGAGCTGCAGAGTCGCCCGGACGCCGGGTTCAACCCCGTGGCGGTCTATATGCCCACCTCGCACCACCAACTGCCGCAGTCCCTGCACTCCGTGCGGGTACCCGTCAACGCACTCGCGCCGGAGGAACGCCCGAGCGTCCAGGGGATCATGCAGGCGTGCCGCGAGCACGACATCGAGACGCTCGTGATGGCCGCCGCTGTACCCCTGAACACCACTGAGATCCGCCACCTGGGCTGGGCGCTCGCGGACGAGCGGATCCGACTGGTCATGAACACCGGGCTCACGGACGTGGCCGGACCCCGGATCCACACCCAGCAGCTCGTGGGTCTGCCGCTGATCCACGTGGCCACCCCGCGTTTCACCCGGTCCAAGAAGATCGTCAAGCGCATCATCGACGTCACCGGCTCTCTGGCCGCGCTGATCATCCTCTTCCCCGTGATGCTCGTGCTGGGCATCCTGATCAAGGCGCACGACGGCGGTCCCGCGTTCTTCGCGCAGGAGCGCGTGGGGATTGACGGCACCCGGTTCCGGATGCTCAAGTTCCGTTCCATGTACACGGACGCCGAGGAACGCAAGGCCGCCCTGATGGCCGCCAATGAGTCTCAGGGGGACGTGCTCTTCAAGATGAAGGATGATCCCCGCGTGACCGCACCCGGCAAGTGGATGCGCCGGTTCAGCCTGGACGAGCTGCCGCAGTTCATCAACGTGCTCAACGGCACCATGTCCCTCGTGGGGCCCCGCCCGCCGCTGGCCAGCGAGGTGGACAAGTACGAGCAGCACGTCTACCGCCGCTTGCGTGTGCGCCCCGGGATCACTGGCCTGTGGCAGGTCTCCGGTCGCTCGGACCTCGACTGGAACCAGACCGTGCGCCTGGACCTGTACTACGTGGAGAACTGGTCGCCGGTGCAGGACTTGATCATCATGCTGCGGACCGTGCGCGCGGTCTTCGCATCCGAAGGCGCCTACTGAGGTCGAAATCAGAAGTATTTCTTCTCGAAATGCAATCGTGATGACCGTTGCGTGTGAGATACATCAAATTCCTGGGTGACCACTTACACTTTCTAGTGCGTCCCCCTGGCCGCTCGCCTTCCCCCCCACGAGTGGCTCCCCCCACACGCAGTAAAGGCTACGCGTATGATCTCCCCCCGAAAATCAGTGCTGCCCGCTGCCGTGACCGCCGCGGTCCTGGCACTGACCACCTTCATCCCCGCCACGGCGGCCAACGATCCCGCGGAGAACCTCAATCCCGAGAAGGGGAAAGTGGTCTCCGTGGAAACCCACGAACTCGAGACGGTTGTCAAGGACCCCCAGCTGCCCACGGCCCCACCCAAGACCGGTGACAAGAATCCCGGCGCGACCATGGGCCAGAAGATGAAGTCCATGGCGACCACGACCAACCTCTCGGAGGCGTCCGAGAAGGAACTCGACAAGGTGGCCGAGAACGTCCTCGGCCCTGAGGCGGCGAAACCCTCCGCCGCGCCGTCGACCGCGGCGCCGTCGCCCAAGACCCCCGCCACGCCGTCCGCGAGCGCGAACCCGAAGGCCACCGCGAGTGCCGCCGCGCAGGCCGCGGGCACCACGGGCATCGGCCCGGCCGGTTCCATGTCCCTCGTGATCCGGGAGAACAACTGGACCCCGACCGGGATCCAGGGCATGGACGTCTCCGGGTGGCAGCCTGCTGTGAACTGGAGCGCGGAATACGCCGCCGGCGCGCGCTTCGCTTACGTCAAGGCCACCGAGGGGACCGGTTATCACTCCGAGGCCTTCGACGACCAGTACACGGGCTCGTACGAGGTGGGCATGTTCCGCGGCGCGTACCACTTCGCGCTGCCCTCACAGTCCTCGGGTGCCGCCCAGGCGGACTTCTTCATCAACAACGGCGGCGGCTGGTCCTCGGACGGCAAGACCCTGCCCGGCCTGCTGGACATCGAGTACAACCCGTACGCCTCCCTGGGTGGCACGTGCTACAACATGTCCCAGCCGCAGATGACCGCGTGGATCAAGTCCTTCTCGGACCGCTACAAGCAGCGCACTGGTCGACTGCCCGCGATCTACACGACCGCGGACTGGTGGCAGACCTGCACGGGCAACACGGCGCAGTTCAACGACCACCCCCTGCACCTCGCGTCCTACGGCGTCATGGCACCCCAGTGGTACCCCAATGGCTGGTCGCGCTACGACATCTGGCAGTACACGGACAGCGGGCCCTTCTCGGGTGACTCGAACGTGTACGGCGGTTCGTGGGCGCAGCTGCAGGCCCTGGCGTCGTCGTCGAACTACAAACCGCTGGGCGGGCGCGCGACCGGCTACTCCGTGGCCGGCGGCATCGGCGCGATCTACCGCGCCACGGGCGGCGCCGCGAAGTGGGGCACCCCGGTGGGCCCCGAGGCCAACACCGCGAACGGCGGCCGGTACCAAGAGTTCGTGCGCAACGGCGTGAAGTCCACCGCGTACTGGCACCGCACCACGGGCGGGCACATGGTGCGCAACACGAGCAGCATCGGCGGGAAGTTCATCGGCGCCGGACGGGAACGCGGTTACGGCTTCCCGATCACCGAGGAGCGCTCGCTGGCGGGCGGAGCCTACCAGGTCTTCCGTACCCCGTCCGGTAAGTCCACCAAGCTCATGTGGTCCCCGCGCACGGGTTCGCGCGCGATCAAGGAGTACGGCGCGATCGGTCAGCGCTGGGCGAAGTCCGGTATGGAGCGCGGCCTGGGCTATCCCACGACCGACGAGTACCGCGCGGGCTACGAGATCCGTCAGCAGTTCTCCAACGGATACGTGATCGGGTACAACACCGTCTACGGCGGGACCCGGATCAGCCGGTTGTGATGCCGTGGTGTCCGGGGTGATGCGCCCCGGACACCACAACTCCCGAGCACGACGAAGGCCGGGGTGGCGTGTGCCGCCCCGGCCTTCGTCGTACCGGAAACCGCGTCGTAGCGGTCACCGGCGGTTGTCAGGAGCGGCCGTTGAAGAGGCTGGTGACCGATCCGTCCTCGAAGACCTCCTGGATGGCACGGGCGATCAGCGGGGCGATCGAGAGCACCTCGAGGTTCTCGAACTGGTGCTCCGGGGGCACGGGCAGGGTGTCGGTCACGGCCACCTTGTCCGCGCCGCACGAGGACAACCGCTCCACGGCGGGACCGGAGAACACGGCGTGCGTGGCCGCGATGATCACGTTCTTCGCGCCCTGGTCCTTGAGCACCTTCACGGCGCCGGTGATCGTTCCGCCGGTGTCGATCATGTCGTCGATGAGCACGCACGTGCGACCCTTGATGTTGCCCACGACCTCCTTGGACACCGCCTGGTTGGGCACGGTGATGTCCCGGGTCTTGTGCACGAACGCGAGCGGGGCACCGCCCAGGCGCTCGGCCCACTGCTCGGCCACGCGCACACGGCCGGTGTCCGGGGACACCACGGTCACGTTGTCCACATCCACCACGGAGCGCACGTAGTCGCTCAGCAGCGGGATGGCCATGAGGTGGTCCACGGGTCCGTCGAAGAAACCCTGGATCTGCGCGGTGTGCAGGTCCACGGACATCAGCCGGTCCGCGCCCGCGGTCTTGTAGAGGTCCGCGATCAGGCGAGCGGAGATGGGTTCGCGGCCGCGGTGCTTCTTGTCCTGACGCGCGTACGGGTAGAACGGGCTGACCACGGTGATGGACTTGGCGGATGCCCGTTTGAGGGAGTCCAGCATGATGAGCTGCTCCATCAACCACTGGTTGATGGGAGCGGGGTGGGACTGAATCAGGAACGCGTCCGCGCCGCGCACCGACTCACCGAAGCGCACGTAGGTCTCACCGTTCGCGAAGTCGTACGCGTCCGTGGGGACCAGTTCGGTGCCCAGCTCACGGGCGATGTTGTTGGCGAGCTCGGGATGGGCCCGACCCGAGAGCAGAACCATGCGGTTCGAACCCGTGTTGGTGATGCCGGTCATGTGAACTCGCTTTCCTTGAATTCCTGTGGATCACTGCTCGCGTGCCGTGCGCCCGGACTCAGGCGTGGTCGTCGCGGTCAGAGTCTTGAGCGGCCTGGGCCGCGCGTGCCGCCGCGGTTCCGGGACGGTGCTCCTGCACCCATCCTTCCACGATGACCTGCTTGCCCTCCGTGAGCACCAGGGCCCCGGCGGGGACGTCCTTGCGCACGGTGGTCCCGGCACCCGAGTAGGCGCCGTCGCCCACGGTCACGGGGGCCACGTACATGTTGTCCGAACCCATGCGGACGTCGTTGCCGATCGTGGTGTGGTGCTTGGCCACGCCGTCGTAGTTCACGAAGACCGAGGCCGCGCCGATGTTGGAGTTCTCCCCGATCGTGGCGTCCCCCACGTAGGACAGGTGCGGGACCTTGGAGCCGCGTCCGATCGTGGCCTTCTTGGTCTCCACGAACGTGCCGATCTTGCCGTCCTCGCCCAGGACCGTGCCGGGGCGCAGGTACGCGAAGGGGCCCACCGTGGCGCCCGCGCGCAGCTCGGAATCGCTGCCGTGGGTGCGCGTGACGTGCGCTCCGCGGCCCACGATCACGTCGGTCAGGGTGGTGTCGGGGCCCACGATGGCGTCCTCCGCGACCCGCGTACGCCCGTGCAGTTGGGTCCCGGGTAGCACGGTGCTGTCCGCCTCGAGCTCCACGGTGTCGTCGATCCACGTGGTCGCGGGGTCCACGATGGACACCCCGTTGCGCATGTGCATTTCCAGGGTGCGCTGGTTGAGGTAGTGCCCCAGTGCCGCGAGCTGGACGCGGTCGTTGGCGCCCTCGAGCTCCATGTAATCCGTCATCTTGAGTGCGTCCACGCGGTGGCCGGCCTCGCGCGCGAGACGCGGGACGTCCGTGAGGTACTTCTCCGCCTGGGCGTTGTCGGTGTCCACGCGGGAGAGCGCATCCCGCAGCACCGCGGCGTCGAACGCGAAGATCCCGGAGTTGACCTCGCTCACCGCACGCTCGGCGTCCGTGGCGTCCTTGAACTCCTTGATCTCGGCGAACTCGCCGCGCTCGTCCCGCAGGATCCGGCCGTACTTGCCGGGCTCGGGGTGATCGGCGGTCAGCACCGTCACGGCGTTGCCGTGGGAGTCGTGGTGCGCCACGAACTCGCGCAGCGTGTCCACCATGAGCAGGGGGACGTCCCCGTAGGTCACCAGCACAGTGCCGCTCACGGGGGTCTCGGCGTCGAGGACCTCGAGGCCCGCGTCCACGGCGGAACCGGTACCGGGGACGTCCGACTGGTCCGCGGTCAGGACCTCGGGATCCACGGCCGCGATGTGCTCGGCCACGAGATCGCGCTGGTGACGGATCACGGCCACGATGCGCTGCGGCGCGAGCTCGCGGGCCACCTTCAAGGCGTGGCCCAGCATGGAACGACCCCCGATCTCATGCAGGATCTTGGGGGTCTTCGACTTCATGCGGGTGCCCTTACCCGCGGCCAGGACGATGACGGCGGCGGGGTTCTGCCCGGTGCTCGCGGTGTCAATGGTGCTCACGGAGCAGACTCCTCTGGTTGCTCGTGAGGCGGTGGGGGCCATCTACGCCTCGATGTATCGTGCGTTCCGCCACTAGGACTCGAACCTAGACTCACGGCTCCAAAGGCCGGTGTGCTGCCAATTACACCATGGCGGAGCGTTGTCACCCGCGGGCGCCAACATGTGCGTGCGCCCGGAGGACGCACGAGACGTCACTTTATCATCTGCGTTCAGCGCGTCAGCACGAGCAGAACCCGCCCCGCTGCACGGTTCTCCTCGAATCCGGGGAGCCACCGGGACAGGGTCTCGGTGTCCTCCACGGTGATCCCACGCACGAGCACGGGGGCGCGTGCGGCGGCGCGGCGCACGTACTCCCACGCGGCGTTGTCGGCCTGTCCGGCGGCCCGGGAACGCGAGACGTCCCACGCCGTGGAGGTGACGTCCGGGGCGGTGACGTCCAGCGTGCCGTTGTCGTACTCGCGGTCCAGCAGGGCCATGAGCATGCCCACTTCCTCCACGATCGTGCTGTTCTGCACCATGAGCTTGACCTGGCGGTGGGACGCTGCTTCCGCGAGCGCGGCGAGCATCGAGTACAGCCGCCGCCGTTGCCGCCCCCGGTGCGCCACCCCGCCCAGGGCGAGCACGAGCCACCCGGCGCCCACACCGCGGCACAGCTCCAGGGCGTCGTCCACGGCCGCGAGCACGCCCTCGTCGGGGATGTCGTCGTCCACGGCCACGGGCGCGCGCAACAACAGGGGTTCCGCGCCGGCCTCGCGCAGGCGTAGAGCGGTCTGGCGGCGCACGAGCGAACCCATGTGCGGCCCCACGGGGTGGTCCCCGCCGATCGTGATCTCCACCGGCCCCGGGAACTCACGGATCCGGGCCACCGCCGCGGCGAGGCCCTGGGGATCGTCCAGGACGGTTCCCGCGGGCGTCTCCCCGCGTCCTGTTGCGTCGTGCATGCCACACAGTCTCGCACGCCCGCGGGGCGGGGGGACGACGCCGCGGCCCGTCGGTGCGCGCTTGTATCCTTGCCGGGTGGCTCATCTGATCGGCGGAGAAAACTTACATCTCGAGTACCCCACCAAGACCGTGTTCGACTCGGTCACCGTGGGGATCGACGAGGGCGACCGGATCGGGATCGTGGGTCGCAACGGGGACGGCAAGTCCACTCTCATGCGACTGCTCGCGGGGCGCATCGCACCGGACTCCGGGCGGGTGACCGTGCGCAGCGGGACGACCGTGGGCATGCTCGACCAGGCCGACACGCTGGACCCGGACCAGACCGTGGGCCACGCCGTGGTGGGGGACGTGCCCGACTACGTGTGGGCCGCGGATCCCAAGGTGCGGGACGTGATCTCCGGGCTCGTCTCGGACGTGGACTGGGACACCCCCGTGGGGCAGCTCTCGGGCGGGCAGCGCCGCCGGGTCGCGCTCGCGAGCCTGCTGACCGGCGACTGGGACGTGATCTTTCTGGACGAGCCCACCAACCACCTGGACGTGGACGGCATCACGTGGCTCGCGAAACACCTCAACAACCGCTGGTCCAGGAACGCCGGCGCGCTCGTGGTCGTGACCCACGACCGCTGGTTCCTGGACGCCGTGTGCACCGACACGTGGGAGGTCCACGACCGGATCGTGGAACCCTTCGAGGGCGGGTACGCGGCGTACGTGCTGCAGCGCGTGGAGCGTGACCGACAGGCCGCCGTGGTGGAGCAGAAGCGGCAGAACCTCATGCGCAAGGAGCTCGCATGGCTGCGCCGCGGGGCACCCGCGCGCACGTCCAAGCCCAAGTTCCGCATCGACGCCGCCAACCAGTTGATCTCCGACGTCCCGCCGCCGCGCGATTCCGTGTCGCTGTCCCGCATGGCGGTGTCCCGGTTGGGCAAGGACGTGGTGGACATCGAGGACGTGTCGGTGGAGTTCCCCTCCCCCGCCGTTTCCGGTTCCGCGGGTTCGTCCGGTCCGTCCGGCCCTTCCGCGGATGACGACGGCGCCGCGACTGCCGCTTCGTCGGGCGCCTCTTCGCCTGGCGCCTCCGGTCGGACACGCGTGCTGCAGGACGTCACGTGGTTGATCGCTCCCGGGGAGCGCACGGGCATTCTGGGCGTCAACGGCGCGGGCAAGTCCACGCTCCTGGGGCTCGTCACGGGTGCCGTGGAGCCCACCACGGGGCGGGTCAAGCGCGGGAAGACCGTCAAGATCGCAACCTTGACCCAGCAGCTCGCCGAGCTCGAGGACGTCGCGAACGACCGGGTCTCGGACGTCGTCGCCCGGAAGAAGACCTCCTACGTGACCGAGGGCAAGGAGATGACCCCCACCCAGCTCTTGGAGCGGCTGGGGTTCTCCTCCGCGCAGCTGAAGACCCCGGTCAAGGACCTCTCGGGTGGACAGAAGCGGCGCCTGCAGTTGCTGCTCATCCTGCTGGACGAGCCCAACGTGTTGATCCTGGACGAGCCCTCCAACGACCTGGACACGGACATGCTCGCCGCCATGGAGGATCTCCTGGACACGTGGCCCGGGACCCTGCTGGTGGTCTCCCACGACCGCTATCTCCTGGAGCGGGTGACCGATCAGCAGTACGCGGTAATCAACGGCCGGTTCCGGCACCTGCCCGGCGGGGTCGAGGAATACCTTAACCTCTCGGCGACCGCGGCGTCCGGCACCGCAGCCGGTTCCTCCGGAGCATCCAACCCGCTTGCGGCGTCCTCTTCCTCCTCTGGCACTGCCCTTGCCTCCGACGGTGCCGCCCCCTCCGAGCCGCGGCTGTCCGGCGCGCAGGCGCGGGCCGCGCAGAAGGAACTGGGCGCCGTCGAACGCAAGATGCAGAAACTCGGCGAGCAGATCGAGGCATTGGACGGGACCATGGCCGCCGCGGACCCCTCGGACTTCGAAGGGCTCGGCAAGCTGGCGGCGCAGAAGTCCGAACTGCAGGAGCAGCTGGACGAACTCGAGCTGCGATGGCTCGAGCTGGGCGAGGCGCTGGAGTAGACGAGCGAGCCGGAGCTCACTCGCTCCAGGGGTTCGCCTTGATGATCTCCACGAAGTTGTCGCGCTTGAATTCCGGGTCGAAGTGCTCCAGCACGTCCGCGTTCATGTTCCCGAACGTGGAGTGCGGGCGGTGCACGTTGGCGTCGTTGAACGCCTTGAGGATCTGATTCTTGAAGTCCGGGCGGGGATGGACCTCCACCACGGCCTGCCGTTGGGCGTCCGTGAGCTCGTCGAAGTGCATGCCCAGCACGTCCGTCTCCACACCCGCACTCACGAGCGCGATCTCCGGGGCCATGAACTCGGGCACCCCGGGGGTCGTGTGCAGCGCGATCCCGAGCCACGCGTTGTGCGCCCGCTCCTGCGACGCACCGCGTTCCAGGAGGAACTCGCGGACCTCGTTCGCGCCGTCCACCTCGAAACGCAGCATGGAGTCGGAGTAAGTATCCGTGAGGCCGCGATCGTGGAACATGGCCGCCGCATACAGCAGCTCGTGGTCCACGCTCAGGTCCTGGGCCTGCCCCACGAGCGCGCCGAAGAAGAACACGCGGCGGGAGTGGTGGTAGAGCAGGTCGTCCTCGTTGTCCCGGATGTACTCGGTGATCTCCCGGGCGAGTTTGCTGTCAGGGACGGAGATGCCGGAAATGGTGTCGGTCATGAGCTGACTCCTGTTCTGGGCGGGCCGTGCATGGGCGGGCAGGGGCCGCTGCAGCTGAGGAGCCGCGCTGCCCCACCTTTCCATTGTGGGCTCGCTGCACACCCGTCCGCCAGGTCCACAGTGACAGGAACCCCTCGGGTTCGGACATACTGAACACATGACAGCCCGCCATCACGTCGTCGTTCTGCTGTTCCCCGGGGTCACCCTGCTGGACGTCTCCGGACCCGCTGAGGTTTTCGCCGCGGCCAACTCCGCGGGGGCCGACTACGCGGTGCGCTTCGTCTCGCCGTCCGGCGGAGACGTCGAGACGTCGGTGGGCGCGCGGATCGCGACCGAATCACTCGCGGATCTGGAGGGCGCACCCCGGATCGGCACGCTGCTGGTGGCCGGTGGAGAATCCCTCGCCACGCGCCCGGTGCCGGACGGCGTCGTCACGGCAGTGCGCACCGTCGCCGACCATAGCGACCGCGTGGCGAGCGTGTGCACCGGGGCATTCGCGCTGGCCGAGGCGGGCCTGCTCGACGGACGCCGGGCCACGACCCACTGGCGTCACGCCGCCGAGCTGGCCCGCCGCTACCCGGTAGTGACCGTACGCCCCGACGAGCTGTACGTGCGCGACGGAGCCGTGGTCACGAGCGCGGGCATCTCGTCCGGGATCGACCTCGCCCTGTCACTCGTGGCCGTGGACCACGGGCGGAACTTGGCCCACGGCGTGGCCCGGGAACTCGTGGTCTACATGCAGCGCGCGGGAGGGCAGTCCCAGTTCTCGGCCGCGCTGGACTGGCCCGCGCCGTCGTCCGCTCCCCTGCGCGAGCTGTGCGCCGATATCGTGAGCGACCCCGCGGCCGCACCCCCGGTGGCGGAGCTGGCCCGGCGCGCGCACATGAGCGTGCGCCATCTGAGCCGGCTGTTCACCGCGGAGCTGGGCGTATCGCCGGGGAAATTCGTGGAAAAGGTCAGGGTCGAAACCGCCAAGTCTCTGCTGGACCGCGGGCACGGCGTCATGGACACCGCGCGACTGTCCGGCTTCGGCACGGACGAAACTCTGCGCCGCGCGTTCGTGCGGCACTTCGGCGTCACACCCAGCTACTACCGCGGCCGCTTCCCGACCGATCCAGTCCGGGAGCCTTACAGGTCCACGACCTCGAACTCGAGCAGCGACGCGCCCGTGGCCACCGGTTTGCGCTGACCCCCGGCGTGGGCGGCCTTGGCATTACCGTCCCGCCACGCCTCGAAGTCCTCCTGGGTGGCCCACGTGGTCACCACGAAGTAGCGGTTCTCCCCCGCGACCGGGCGCAACAGCTGGAACCCCTCGAAACCGGGCTCACCGTCCACCGCGTGCTTGCGCGCCGCGAACCGGGCCTCGAGCTCGGCGCCGGCACCCTCGGGGACCTCGATGGCATTGATCTTCACCACGGACATGACTGCCTCCTGTCGTTCGTCATCACTTCTCTCCCAGGCTAACGACGCCGCCTGACCGGTCACTGCGACGAGGCACCGGACCAGGCGGCGTCACCCGGCGACGTCGGACACGAGTTCGAACTCGGCGCGGCCCTCCGCGACGTCGGCCCGCACGAGACGCACCCGGACCTCTTTGCCGAGCGGCAAATCGGGGGCCTTGAGGGTGACCTCAACGGCGGGTTCGCGGATGATGATGGTGCCGCGAGCGCCGTCGTCCTTGACCTCCACCACGGTGGCCGTGAACTCCTCGCCCACGTGCGCGGACAGCGCCAGCGTCTCGACCATGTTCACGATCCCACGCTCGTACGCCGAGGCCTTGCGCGCGGACGCCTCCATCTCGGCCGGCAGCTGCGGCAGCGCCTCGAGCACCCAGTCGGGAACGGGGTTCCCGGCGCTGATCGCGAGGCACACCTCGCTCCCGTAGCGGTCCACGAGTCGGCGCAGCGGCGCGGTCACGTGCGCGTACGACGTCGCGATGGCCGAGTGTTCGCGATGCTCCGGGGCCGCGCCGTGGAACGCCTCGTAACCGGCCCCCCGAAACAACAGGGTGCACGCGTGCAGCATGGCCGCGTGGGTCCCGAGCTGCGGATCGAGTGCGCGCACGAATTCCGGGTAGCTGACGTCCTCGGGCCACGGGATGCGCAGGGCGGCCGCCGTGGCCCGCAGTTTGCGGATCGCGGAGTCGGCCGCGCGGGGCAAGATGCGCAACAGGCCCGTGCCGGCGTCGAGCATCAACTGCGCGGCGGCGATGCCCGTGAGCAGCGAGATCTGGGCGTTCCATCCCTCCACGGGCAGCGCACTGCGGTGGACCACGCGCCACTGCTCGTGATCGATCACCACTTCCTGCTCGGGGATGCGCAGGCTCACCCCGCCGCGTTCCCGTTCGATCCGTTCCCGTAATTGCCCCACGGTGCGCAACAGTGTGAGGGACGGGTCCGCGGTCCCCGCGTCCAGCCGATCCTGTACTTCTCGATAGGTCAGCTGGGCGCGGCTACGCACGAGGGCCCGCCGCACCGATGTGCTGCGGAGTGCGCCCTGTTCGTCCAGCCCCAGTTCCCACAGCACGGCGGGGCGCACGGTGCGCGGCAGCAGACTCGCGGCGTCCTCCGAGAGTTCGGGAGGGTGCAACGGCGTGCGCTGGTGCGGGGCGTAGAGGGTCTGGCCGCGGCCGTGGGCCTCGACATCGATCGGATCGCCCGGGTGCACGAACGCGGCGACGTCGGCGATCGCGTACCACACGGTGAAACCCGTATCCGCGGTGCCGATGAGCACCGCTTGGTCCAGGTCCCGGGAGCCCTCCGGGTCGATCGTGACGAGCTCGAGGTCCGTGCGGTCCAGAGACGGTAGGCGCGGTGCGGCGGCAGCGGCCACGGCGGCGGCGTGCACGGCCGGTGGGAAGTCGTCGGGGATGTTGAGCTCGTGACGCAGGGCCTCGAGTGCGCGCACGAGTGGCTCGGGAACGGGATGGACCTGCTGCGGACGGATGGCCAAGATTGACTCCTCACCCGGGGGCTCGGGGAGTGCACCGCCCGGGCCGGCCCAGACCTCGAAACCGTGGTGACGCGCCTACGTTGACCCGATTCTGCCCCGGGACACCCCGGCGGGCGGGTTCATTCGCGCGATTCGACCCGCGCGCCGGGCACGGGGCCGGCCACGGCAAGGGCGTGGCGGTGTTCCCGCACGAAGTCGAGCACGAGGCGGCGCGCGGCATCCCGCGAGCGCACCAGGAAACACACCGTGGGGCCCGACCCGGAGACCCATCCTGCGAGCGCACCCAGTTCCACGCCGTGGTTGAGCAGCCCCTCGAGTTCGGGTAGCAACTGGATCGCGGGGCCCTGGAGGTCATTGCGGATCCGGGCGGCGAGGGCATCGGGGTCCGCGTCGGCCAAGGCCGTGAGCACCGCGGTGGGGACGGGGGCGGGGGCGATGCCGGTGCGCGGGGCACTCCTCGTCGACGCGTTCGTCACCGTGTGGTTGGCATCCCACTGGCGGTACACGGCCGGTGTGGACAGGCCCTGGTCCTGGGGGACGAACACGAAATGCAATTGCTCCTCCGCAGCCACCGACTCCAACTCGGTTCCCGTGCCGCGGCCGATCGCGGCACCTCCCAGGAGCATGAACGGCACGTCGGCGCCCAGGCCGGCGCCCAGTCGGAGGAGTTCGTCCGTATCCATTGGGGCGATGCCCGCGTGGCGGGCCACGAGGTCGTTGACCGCCACGAGCGCGGCGGCGGCGTCCGCGGATCCCCCGCCCATGCCGCCGGCGACCGGCACGGCCTTGCGGACATGCAGCTCGAGTCCGGGCATGGGAACGTCCAGCGCCTCACACACCGCGAGCGCGGCCTTCACGGCCAGGTTCGTCCCGTCCAGGGGGACATCGGAGAGGCGGGCGGTTCCCTCGCTCACCATGCGGGCGTACTCGCTACCGCGCTCGGCCTCCACCGTGATGCGGATCCCCACCCCACGACGGGCGAGCGCGGGATTCACGGCGGCCGTCACGGTTTCCCGCAGGTCCACGGCCACGAAGAGGGTCTCCAGGGGGTGGTAACCGTCCGGGGTGGGGCTGCCCACGTGCAGCACGAGGTTCGTCTTGGCCGGGGCGCTCGCGCGGACCCGGGTCGGTGTGGGACTCATGGGTGCTCCCCCGGGTCGGTGGCAGGTACGTCGTTCACTCCGGACCGGTCTCGGGGCGCGGTCTCAACGGCTTCCGCGGGGCGCTCGTCCGGCGCCGTCCCAGTGGCAGACGCGGTTCGTGGAGTCGTGAGGTTCCCCGGAACTTCTCCGGGTCGGCTATCGGCTCCGGCCACTTCCTCCGTCCCCTCCGAACTTACCGTCCCGGCGGCCGCCGCGATCCGGGCGAAGTCGGCGACGTCGAGCCGCTCACCGCGCGCGGCGGGGTCCACACCGGCGGCGCGCAGGATCTCCTCGGCGCGGGCACCGGACCCCGCCCAGCCGCTCAGCGCCGCCCGTAAGGTCTTGCGACGCTGGGCGAATGCGGCGTCTACCACCGCGAACGTGTCCCGGCGCAGCGACTCGGCGACCGGGGGCTCGCGGCGCTCGAAGCGCACGAGCCCGGACGCGATCTTCGGGGCGGGCCAGAACACGTTCTTGCCGATCACCCCGGCCTTGCTCACGTGCGCGTACCAGGTGGCCTTCACGGACGGCACGCCGTACACGCGCGACCCGGGCCCGGCCGCCAATCGGTCAGCGACCTCGTCCTGGACCATCACGAGCCCGTGGCGCACGGTCGGGAAGGTCTCCAAAATGTGCAGCAGCACCGGCACGGCCACGTTGTAGGGCAGGTTCGCGACGAGCGCGGTCGGCTCGCCGGGCAGCTCACGCACGCGGGCGGCGTCGGCCTCCACCACGGACAACCGGTCCGCAGCGCTCGGGAAGAACCGTTCCACGGTCTGGGGCAGCTGCCGCGCGAGGGGCGGGTCGATCTCCACGGCCGTGACCGACGACGACGACGCCAACAGCCCCAGCGTCAACGACCCCAGGCCGGGCCCCACCTCCAGGACGTGTTCGTCCTGCCCCAGGTGGGCGGCGGCCACGATCCGGCGGATGGTGTTGGGATCGATCACAAAGTTTTGACCGAGCGTCTTGGTGGGGCGGATCCCCGCTTGCTCGGCGAGTTCTCGAATCTCGGCGGGGCCTAGGAGAGGGCCGTCGGTACTGGGCTCGGTCACCGGTCAATCCTACGTGGCGTGCCTGCGCGATCCGCACCCGCACCTGTGCCCGCGCCCCCGCCCCGCTCACTCCCCCATACCCGAACCTTCCCTCCCACCCTCATTGGGCCCCGCGGCAATCCCACTGCACAACACGTGTGCCCCAGAACGACACCGATCACCGGATATGGATGCCTTTTCGAGACACAGATGTGCGAGCGCGAGATCCTGCTGCCGGGAAACGGGGCACGACCCAGAGTTGGCGCCCCAACCAGGTGCGCCACTCGACTGAGCGGGCGGGATCTCGGAGATCATCGAACACGATGATGCGAAGTTTCCACCCCAGATCTCGGAGCACCTCGTTGCGATACATCTCGTTCTTGTACGCGTGGTGGTTCTCGCTGTGCACCCGCCCGTTGAACTCAATGGCTGTCTTGTGTTCAGGCCACGCGAGGTCGAGCAGGCTGTAACCCAGGCGTGTGTCCACGCGAAAGTTCATAACGGGACACGGCAGGCCACACGCCAACAGCATCAACCGCGTCAAGGTCTCCATGGGAGAAAGCGTGGGATATTGCGTGCTCTTCAATGCCGTGCGCACCGCCATGACCGCACGGGATGTGGGAGGCAGCGTCTCCAATGCCGAGTAGATGTCCGCCAGCGAGAGCGGCTCCCCGCAGGATTGAGACGTCCACGCGGGTGTCGAGTCCACCGGCCTCAGATCACGATGCACCAGCAACGCATCCAGTGCGGCGGTGAGTGCCCAGCGGGACATCATGGGCGCGGGATGACACAGCGCCCGATCCGCCCATCGATAGTGGGACCCGATCGGAATCCCAAGGACTTGTAGCGCGGTGATCCCCGTGATGCGGACGGACGATCCAGAGCAGTTGAGATGACGTTGCAGCAACATGGCCCGTTGCACGTGATCCGGGGGCGAATCGGCGCGGCACCACAGCCCGTGGGCCAGTTGATGCATCGAAGGATCACGGGTCAGCTGGTGTTTCCGCCGACCCAGTTCACCGGAAGTGGCCACGAGAGGTCGTGGGCCTCGGTAAGTGGCAGTGATTCGTGAGTCCATGCCAGGAATCTAGGAACGGACGACCTAAAAATCGGAGGGCCTGGACTGGATGGGGAGTGCGGATGACCTCACGCCCCCGATCTCGCAAACATCTGTGCCCCGAAACGACACCGGATCCGCCTCGCTCCTTGCTTTTTCGGGGCACAGGTGTGGTGCAGCCCGGTTGCCGCGGTGGGGAGGTGGGTGGGCTGGTTGTGGGAGCACGCAGGAGAAGCCACGTGGGCGCAGGGTGTGGGTGGGCATGGTGGATGGGGTGCGGGGCGGGGTGGGAGCCCCTCAGAACTGCCCGCACACCCGTTCCGAATTCAGAACTGCCCGTACACCCGCTCCGAGTTCTCCCAGATCCGCCGGCACAGCTCCTCGAGGTCCGTGTCCAGGATCTCCGCCATCCCCCGCACCGTGTAGTTGACCATGTACGGCGCATTGGGCCGGCCCCTGAACGGGTGCGGCGTGAGGAACGGCGCATCCGTCTCGCACAGCACGAGCCCCGGATCCGCTTCCCGCAGCGCTGCCTTGAGCGGTGCCGCATTCTTGAACGTCACGGTTCCCGCGAACGACATGTACCACCCGTTCTCGTTGCACAACCGCGCGAGCTCCGCGTCCCCCGAGAAGCAGTGGAACACCGTACGTTCGGGAGCCCCGGCATCACGGAGGATGCGCACCACGTCCTCGTGGGCCTCACGGTCGTGGATCTGCATGGCCACCCCGTGCCGCTTGGCGATCTCGATGTGCGCCCGGAACGACTCCTCCTGCACCGCCAACCCCGACTCCGGGGTGTGTACACGATCCATTCCCGTCTCCCCGACGCAGCGCACCCTACGCTGCCCCGCCAATTCATCGATCACCGCGAGCGCTTCGTCCAGCGAGCGCCCGCCCGTTGAGCCCGCGTCGCGTGCCCCCGTGAAACGCCCAGCCGCGGAAACTCCCCCTGGTCCATCGGACTCGAAGCGCCCCGCTCCGGACCCCTTCGCCGAGCCGTCACCCGCCGGAGCCGGTGCATCCAGGTCTCCGGAGACACCCGACCCGGCCAAGGTGGGGGCCTCGTTCGGGTGCAGCGCCACCGCGGCCAGCACCCTCGGAACCGTCTGCGCCGCTGCCACCGCGAATCGCGACGACTCCACGTCGCACCCTGCCTGGACCACCCCGCACACGGAGGCGTCCCTGGCCGTGGCCATCGCATCCACCACGGACACCCGTACCAACCCGTCCTGCATGTCCAGGTGGGTGTGGTTGTCCACCACGGGGTGCGGCAACGGCTCCGGCAGCGCAGGGAACGTGAGATTGCGACGTCGTCCTTGCGCATCCGTGTGCGCACGACGCTCCGTGCCCTCACCGTTGGGCACGTCGTCACCGGAATCGGCGACCGCGTACCGCTCCACGGTGTACGCCTCGGGCGTCTGTCCCGCCACGGGCTCGGGTCGGGCTGCGTGGTCCCACACGGATTCGGATACGGGTGTCTCGATCACCCCTCCACGATAGATGACGCGCTCCCGCCCGGCCCCGGGCAACCGCATCCGTGCGCCGCTCGGTGAGGAAGGGGCCCCGACCCCGTTCGCAATGCACCCGCACCTGGCAAATACCTGCGAACATGGGGACAAACACCCCCGGATCCCCCTGCCCGTGAGACGAGGAAATAATGGAGCAGTTCGCCGCCCGCACCAAGGCCATCCTTGACCGCATGAACTCGGTCATCGACGGCAAACCCGCCGAGACCCGCACGGCCCTGCTGACCCTGCTGGCCGGCGGCCACCTGTTGGTCGAGGACGTCCCGGGCGTGGGCAAGACCATGCTGGCCCGTACCCTGGCCGGCGCGGTGGGTGGGACGATCAACCGGATCCAGTTCACCCCGGACCTGCTCCCCACGGACATCACGGGCGTGTCGGTGTACGACCAGACCCGCAACCAGTTCGAGTTCAAACCCGGCCCGGTGTTCGCGAACGTGGTGATCGGGGACGAGATCAACCGCGCTTCGGCCAAGACCCAGTCCGCGCTGCTGGAGGCCATGGCGGAGGGCCAGGTCACGGCGGACGGCACCACGTACCGGCTGGCCGAACCGTTCATGGTCGTGGCCACCCAGAACCCGGTGGAGATGGACGGCACGTTCCCCCTCCCGGAGGCCCAGCGGGACCGGTTCATGGCGCGGATCTCCATGGGCTACCCGGACGCGGACGCCGAGGTCGCCATGCTGCGCGATCACGGCGCAGGCTCCCCGTTGACGGGTCTCGGGCCGGTCGTGGACATCGAGGAGGCCCGCGGCCTCGTACGCCACGTGGCCTCGTTGCACGTGTCCACCCCGGTGCGCCGCTACGTGGTGGCACTGTGCCAGGCCACCCGCACGCACCCGCACCTGCGCCTGGGCGCGAGCCCCCGCGCGGCCCTGCAGTTGCAGGCGGCCGCCCGCGCGCAGGCCGCCCTGGCCGGACGCGACCACGTGCTGCCGGACGACATCAAGGACGTCGCGGTGGCCGTACTCTCCCACCGCCTGCTCCTCGAGCGTCGCTCGGGCGCGGACAGCGCCCAGGACATCGTGTGCACGATCCTCTCCGACGTCCGCGTCCCCACCGAAGACGCCCCCCAGACCCGATGAAGGCTGCGGCTCCCGAGGCGCGGGTGGACTCACGCGCCAAGTTCACGGTGCGCGGGTGGTGTTTCCTGGCGGCAGCCGTGCTATGCCTGGCCGCCGCCACGTGGCTCGGCCGCAAGGACGTCCTGGCGCTGTCCCTGTTCCTGGGCATGGTGCCGCTGCTGTCCTCCCTGGCCATGTGGCTCGTCAAACCTCGCGTCCTGCTCAAACGTTCGGTGGACCCGCCGCTCGTCACGCTCGGCGACGCCGCCCAGGTGGCCCT
This sequence comes from Kocuria sp. CPCC 204721, assembly GCF_040980945.1. Classification (NCBI taxonomy): domain Bacteria; kingdom Bacillati; phylum Actinomycetota; class Actinomycetes; order Micrococcales; family Micrococcaceae; genus Kocuria; species Kocuria sp. CPCC 204721. The sequence continues at coordinate 165,623 of NZ_JAVKPO010000005.1, read as the reverse complement.
GCGCGTACGACGTCGCTCCGCCTTCTCCGCGCGCAACCGCACCTCGGGTGCCGGTCGAGCAGGCTTCACCCACGACCCGGTGGACCCCGCGGTCCACGACATGGGCACGGCGGGAGGCGGCCTGACGGGTGGCATGGGCAATGGCCCGGCGGATGCCGCGAACCCCGGCCGCGGGGCAGGCCCGGACACCACCGACGCGGACCGCAGAGGCACCCTCCGCTCGGGCCGCACGAGCGCCGTCGCCGCGGTGGACGTGCACGAGACCGTGGACCCCCTGCTGGGCCGGGACCAGGACGTCTCGGTACCGGTGTCCGGGGCGCCGGTCACGTACACGGTGCGCCCGCGGCGTCGGGGGATCCACGAACTGGGTCCGGCCACGGTGCGCGTGGGCGACCCGTTCGGCGTGGTGACCGAACTGCTGGACGTGGCCGAGCGGACGTCGCTGTACGTGGCCCCGGAACCCGAGGACCTCACCGAGCACGGGGCCACCATGGCGCGTGAATCCGGCAACGACCCGTCCCGGCGCGCCCAACCGCAACCGGGACCCGACAACGTGATGACCCGCGAGTACCGCCACGGTGACCCCATGCGCCGGGTGCACTGGGCGGCGTCCGCCAAGCACGGCCAGCTCATGGTGCGCCAGGAGGACCCGCGCAGCACGCGCAGCGCCGTGGTGGTCCTGGACTCCGCGGCCGAACACTGGCCGGGCGCTCGTGTGTGGGCCGGTGTGCTCGAATCCACCGAGGAGTTCGAGTGGGCGGTGCGCGCGGCGGCGTCCGTGATCGAGCACCTCACGCGCCGCGAGACCGTGGTGCACGCGCTCGACGACCAGGGCCGCGCAATGCCCCGCGGCGAGGCACCGGTGGCCGACCTGCGGGATACGGACGTCACCGACGACACCGCCACGGAAGTCGTCCACGGCCTCTCCCGAGCGGCCCTCGTGAGCCGGCCCGAATCCGAGGCGTCGACCGATCCCCTGACCGAGCGCCTCGAACGGGAGGGGCTCTCCCACCCGCTGTTGCTGCTCACGGGCCGACTCTCCCCAGCGGCCGCGCGGCGCTACGTCACGGCGGCGGCGGCGAGCACGGTGTGTTCGGTCATCATGGTGATCGACGCCCCCGCGCACCGCCCCGACAGCGCCGCGGTGTTCGAGTCCGCGGGGTGGTCCGTGGTGTTGGTGACGCGCTGGACGGACGTGGACGCCGCATGGCTCGCGACCACCCGCGGGGCCACCCTGCTGACTCCGCCGCCGCCCGACCCCGGTGCCCGACAGCTGCGCATGGACGAGATGATGGGCCGCGCCCGAGGGAGGGCCACCGCATGAGCGCCCCCGATCCCACGCCCCACGCGGACCACGACGCCATCTCCGCGGGGACCCCCGGCGCGGATGCGACCGCCACCGCGGCACCCACGGCTCAGGGCCGCTCGGTAACCCCCGCCGCCACCGGTCTCCGGGCCGCTCCGGACGGCCGGAGCTCCGCCGGCCTCTCCCGCACTCCGCACGGTCAGCACCTCCAGGGAGCGCGTCCGCCCCGGCCCCGCGTGATCGAACTCAGTCTGCTTCTGCTCACCGCGATCGCCCTGGGCTGCGTGGGCATGGCCGGTGCGCTGAACGGCCTGTGGTGGCTGCCCTCCGTGGCGGCCACCGTGCTCACGGTGCTCGTGGTCACGGGCGCGGCCCGCTGGTTGCGCGTGCCCTCACCTCTCGTCACGGTCCTGGGCCTGGCCGCCCTGTTGCTCGCGTCGACCGTGGTGCACCTGCCTTCCCACGCCCTGCTGGGCTTCATCCCCACCGGGGAGACCTTCACCGCGGCCGGTGAGCTGTGGCGTTCCTCCGGCGACTTCATCTCCCGCGACGCCGCCCCCTACGGCCCGAACCCCGGGCTGGCCTTCGTGCTGTGCACCCTGGTGGGGCTGGTGACCGTCTTCATGGAAACCGTCCTCGTGGGTCTGCGCATGGCCGGGCTCGCATGCCTGGGGGTCCTGGCGCTGCTCGTGCTCCCCGCGCTGACCCTGCCGGGCAGCGTCACTGCCCTCGGCCTGGCCGCGGCCGCGCTCGCCGCCCTGGCGCTGCTGGCCGGTTCACGGTTCTGGGGTGCCACGCGCGCCCAGCGCATCGCCCCGACCCCGGGAGGACTCCCCCGCGCCCTGCTCGTCATCGCCGGTGTACTCGCGGTCGTGCTGTTCGTCCCCGCGGTCATGCCCGGATTCTTCAACGGGGCCTTCCCCCAGGGCAGCTCGTTCACCGCGGAGCGCGCCTCCGGGGTGGGCCCGCTACGCGCGGTGGGTCAGGACCTGCGCTCGGACGAGCACACCCGGCGGTTCTCTTACACGACCTCGGACGACCAGCCCCAATACATGCGGTTGCTCACCCTTTCCGATTTCGACCAGGACGAGTGGTTCCCGGACGTCGAGAACCTGGACGACGATCTGTCGGGTCTGGCCGACGCCGCGCGCAACCCGGTCCCCCGCGGCACCGAGGTCTCGGCCAAGGTCATGTTCGACGACTTCTCCGAGCACTGGCTGCCCGCACCCTACGCCCCGGTGGCCGTGAGTGGACTCGGTGACGAGGGGTGGGCGTGGAATCCCCGCGACCTGTCCATCTTCAGCGAGTCCACGGGAATGTCCGGGGCCGAGTACACGGTCACGTCCGCGCTGTCACGAGCCACCCCGGAGGCACTGCGGACGGCACCGTCGGCGGCGTCGGACCCGCAGCTCGGCGACTACCTGCGGCTGCCCGCAAACCGCCCGCAATCGGTCGCGGACGCCGCGCGCACGTTCACCGAGGGTGCGGACACGGACTACGACCGCGCCCTCGCGATCCAGAACCACCTGCGCGACGACTTCCGCTACGACGTGACCGCGCCGCTCGCCCAGGGCTACGACGCCGGCGGGATGGGATCGCTCGACGAATTCATGCGCACCCGCACGGGGTACTCGGGGCATTTCGCCCCGGCCATGGCCCTCATGGCCCGGGAAGTGGGTATCCCCGCGCGGGTCGCTGTGGGTTACCTGCCCACCGCCCCGGTCGAGGGCCCGGACGGCGGCCGTTCCTTCCCCGTGAGCACGGGCGATTCCCACGCGTGGCCCGAGCTGTACTTCGAGGGCGTGGGCTGGGTCCGTTTCGAGCCCACCCCCGGGGTGCCCAGCACCCCCGATTACGCGCCGGATTCGGCCCAGGACCAGGGTGGGGAGGGCCCGGAGACCCCGGAGGAGACCGCGGCGCCGAGCGACGAGCCCGAGCAACAGCCCAGCGAGGAACCCTCCGACCAGCCGTCCGATCAACCGAGTGAACAACCGGGGGACGACCCCTCGCAGGAGCCACCACCCCAGGACGAGGCGGTGCCGACCACCGCTGCGGTGCCGTGGTGGCTCGTGACCGGGATGCTCGGTCTGCTCGCGCTGCTGGCCCTCGTGGCGGCGCCGCGGGTGGTGCGCGGGCGGCGTCGTCGGGCTCGACTCGCGGCACTGCAGGACGCGTCCCTGACCCCGCAGCGCCGGGCCAACGCCGCGTGGGACGAGTTCCGCGCGCTCGCCGAGGACCACGGCGTCACCTCCCCCGCGTCCGACACGCCCCGCGTGCGGGCACGCCGGCTCGCGGCGGGGCTACCGGGTGCGCAGACCGCCGTGGATCACCTCGTCGCGGACCTGGAATCCGCGAGCTACGGCGCCCCGGACTCCCGCTGGACCCCGCGGACCACGCCGGAGGACCTCACGCTGGTCCGGGACGAGTTCCGGAAGCGGGCCTCGCGCGGCGGGCGGCTGCGCGCCGACTGGTGGCCGGCGTCTCTGTGGAGCGGCCCGCGCGGGTGACCACGACGCCGCGCGGGCGGGTCCGTCCCGCCCACGCGGAGGCCGGGGCCGCGCCGTCATCACTGCACGGAGACCGGCAAGTCCGACCCGAGGGGCACTCGTCGGCGAGACGGTCGTCCTACATATCTGCGCGTCGTTACCGCGGGTCGGGTCAGTTCTGACCGCGCGCGGTGATCACGGCGTCGTAGAGCTTGCGTGTGCTCACCCCGTGCGCGGTGGCCACTTCGCGCGCGGCGGCCTTGAGCTTGACGTCGCTCGCGGCCACGAGGTGCTCGACCTCCTGAACGAGGTCCTCGGGCTCGGGAGCCGCGGCCGGTGGGGCACCATGCACGACTACCACGATCTCCCCGCGCACCTGGTTGTTCGCGGCCCACTCGACCAGACCCGCGAGGTCATCGCGCAGCACCTCTTCATGCAGCTTGGTCAGCTCGCGGCACACGGCCGCGCGCCGGTCCGCGCCCAGGGCGTCCCGCAGCGCGGTGAGCATCTCCGCGAGACGGTGCGGGGACTCGTAGAAGACCATGGTGCGGGGTTCGTCCCGCAGGGTCGCGAGGTGGGCCGCACGCTCGCCCGTCTTACGCGGCAGGAAGCCCTCGAACGTGAACCGGTCGGTGGGCAGCCCGGAGACCGCGAGCGCCGCGAGGACCGCCGAGGGCCCGGGGAGCACACTCACGGGCAGGTCCGCCTCGGCCGCGGCGCGCACGAGCGGGAACCCGGGGTCGGAGACCGTGGGCATGCCCGCGTCGGAGAGCACGGCCACGGTCCGACCGCGGCGCACCTCGTCCAGCAGTTCGCCGGTGCGCGCGTTCTCATTGTGTTCGTGGTGGGTGACCACCCGCCCGGTCACGGTCACGCCGAGCCCGGAGGCCAGGCGGTGCAGGGTGCGGGTGTCCTCCACGGCCAGCACGTCCGCGGTGTGCAGGATGTCCTTGAGCCGCTGGGACGCGTCCGAGAGGTTGCCGATGGGGGTGCCCACGACCACCACGGCACCGGGGCGGTGGTCCTCGGTGCCGGGGGTGGTCGTCGATGTCTGTGAACTCACCCGTCCACTCTACGAAGGTCCGCCGGTCGAACGCGGTGACGCCACCGTGGCCGGGCTGAATCTCCAGGGGTGCACCCTACGATGGGATCCGTGCCCTCGACTGTCTTCTCCCCCGCCTCGACCGCACCCGTGGCCCCCTCCGTGCGCGACCGCCTGCTCCCTGCGGTCACCCGGTTGCCCCGGTACTGGTGGGTCCCCCTGGCGCTCGTAACCCTGCTGGGCGGGGTGCTGCGCTTCGTGCACCTGTCGTGGCCGCACGCCGTGGTCTTCGACGAGACGTACTACCTCAAAGACGCCTACTCGCTGCTGCTCCACGGCACGGAGCAGCAATGGCCCGAGGGCGCGGACGAGGGTTTCGTCTCCGGGAACATCCCGGACACACAGGGTCACCCCTCTTTCGTGGTGCACCCGCCCCTGGGCAAGTGGCTCATCGCGATCGGGCTGTGGTTGTTCGGCGCGGACGACCCGTTCGGGTGGCGCTTCTCCGCGGCCCTGTTCGGCACGGCGTCCATCGCGGTGATCTGGTGCGCGGGATGGTTGTTGTTCCGCTCGGTCACCCTGGCCACGATCGCCGGTGTGCTGACCTCCCTGGACGGGCTGCACCTCGTGGAGTCCCGCCTGGCCCTGCTGGACGTCTTCCTCATGTTCTTCCTGTTGCTCGCCTTCGTCTTCGTCCTGTTGGACCGCGACGACGGTCGACGCCGCCTGCTCGCCCGCAGCCCCGGCGGCGTCCTGGGCCCGTGGTTGGGCGCGCGGTGGTGGCGGATCGCCGCGGGCGTGGCGTGCGGTGCGGCCGCGGCCGTGAAGTGGAACGCGCTGTTCAGCATCGCCGCGCTCGGGATCCTGGCGGTGCTGTGGGACATGAACGCGCGGCGGATCGCCGGGGTCAAGAACTGGTTCGCCGGTGCGGTGCTCAAGGACGGCCCGTGGGGATTCCTGAGCATGATCGGCGTGGGCGCGGTGGTGTACGTGATCACGTGGACCGGGTGGCTCACCACGAGCACGGGCTACAACCGCAACTGGGCCGAGCTGAACCCGGGCGACGGCCCGCAGTGGCTCCCGCCCGCCCTACGTTCCCTGTGGGAGTACCACGTGGCGGCCTATTCGTTCCACGCGGGGCTGTCCTCGCACCACACGTACATGGCCGGCCCGGCCACGTGGCCGGTCATGGCCCGCCCCACGTCCTACTTCTACGAATCCCCCGGACGAGGCGTGGACGGCTGCACGGTGGAGTCGTGCAGCCAGGCCATCCTCAACCTGGGCAACCCCGCCGTGTGGTGGGTGGGGATCCTGGCGGTGCCGCTGGGACTGTGGTTGTGGGCGGTGCTCCGTGACTGGCGCTTCGGTGCCCTCGTGGGCGTGTACGCGGCCGGTTACCTCCCGTGGTTCCTCTACCCGGAACGCACAATGTTCTTCTTCTACGCGCTGTCCTACTTCCCCGCCATGGTCCTGCTGATCACGGGGGCGATCGGGGTGCTCACAGGCAAGCTCGCGGTCCCCCGCCTGGGTGCCACCGCGGGCACGCCGTCCGCCGCGGTGCACGAGCAGGTGATCTCACCGGTGTGGGCGCGACGCTGGCGCAGGGTGAGCCTGGTGTTCCTGCTGCTCGTGGTGGTGCTCGCGGTGTTCTTCTGGCCCGTGTGGACCGCCCAGACCATTCCCTACGAGCACTGGCGCTGGCGGATGTGGTTCACCTCGTGGATCTGAAGGAGCGTGCCGCCCGCATCCGGCGGGTCGTGGCGAGCATGACCGCGAACGCCCCGATGAGCGCCACGAGCGCCACGGCGATCGCGGCGTCGATCCAGAACTGGGTGGGATAGAGTCGGATCAGGGTGTCCGAGATGCTGAAGGTCCACGTCCCGGAGCTGAAGAACAAGGAGTGGAACGCCGTGAAGAAGCTCTGCCACCCCACCACCGCGAACACGGCCGTGAGCAGCAACAGGACCACGGTGAGCCACGAGCCCGCGAACCACGCGGAAGAGGCGGTCCCCGGGGTCGCCCGGTGCAGGTACCAGGCCGCCAGGACGCTCAGCACGAGCAGGACGAACGCGATCAGCAGCCCCCAGTACATCACGTGCTGGACGTCCCGCATGTGAGAGACCTCCGCCGGGGTGAACGCCATGCCACCCTCGCTGCTCACCAGACCGCCCAAGTACTCGGGCGGGGCCAGGTTCATGATGTAGTCCATCCCGTAGGAACCGAACGTCATCCGTTCCTGCGTGCTCATCCCCCAGTGGTCAGCAGGGAAGCCGGGGCGGTGGTACTCGAGCCACAGGAAGACCGGGGTGGCCACGAGTCGTACCCCCAGCGCCACGAGCAGGACGGGCAGAGTGAGTGCCAGGAATCCCTGGAGGATGCGCTGCACCGCGGTGGGGCGGGGCCAGGGGCCGCGTGGGATGGAGGAGCTCACCGGGCTGTATCACCAGTTTCCGTGCCAGTCCTCGTCCGAGTAGTGCTCGAACGGGATGTTCCAGTCCCCGTAGCCATCGTCGGGATCGGCCTGGGGGTAGTCAGTGTTGACTACCTCCACCATGTCACCCGGGCGGAAGGTCTCAAAAATGTAGGCCGCACCCTCCGGCGGCATCCCCACGCACCCGTGGGACACGTTGGCCACGCCCAGCACGGGCATCGCGGACGGCAGCGCCTGGTGGATGAACTCGCCGCTCCACGTCAGCCGGGACACGTTGGACGCGTCGAACGGCGGGTAGTAGTGGGGGTCGCCGGGCTTGAGGTTCAGCGACGACGCCTTGAACTCGTAGGAGGCCGCTTGCTCGATGATGACCTTCTTGCCCGTGGTGGACGGCCAGTCCGGGTTGCCCAGGGTCACGGGCCAGCGACCGGTCTCCTTGCCGTTCACGTAGGCCACGAGGGTCTTGGTGTTGTTGTCCACGAACACCCGCTGCTCGGCACCGGTGCTGAACGACACCGTCTCGTTGCCGTTGCCGATCATCCCGTTGCCCAGATCCTTGCCCAGGATGCTAACGGTGACCGTGACCTTGGAGTTCGGGTCCCACGGTTGCTCCGGGCGGAAGCGCAGTTTGCGGTCCGAGTACCACCGGAACGCGCCGTCGCGGTGCGCCCCGTCCACGGTCACGGCCTTCTCGACCTCGTCCTTGTTCATGACGGGCTCGGAGAAGTTGAACTCCACGACCTGCCACACGCCGTAGGTCTGCCCGTCCTTGACGTTGAGGGCCACGTCCGCCTCGTGGGCGGCGTCCACCGTGCTGAACACGGACTGCCCCGTGCTGTCCCGGTCCCCGGAGCGCGCGGTGTAGTCCACCGTGTAGGTCTCGTCGAACGCAAGGGGCGCCTTCGAGCGCCACTCGTGGCCGTCCTGCGCGAGTTCGCCCTCGACCCGCTCCCCCGAGCCCGCGGCGCTCACGGTCACGTCCGTGAGTTCCCCGCCGTCCGCTGTGACGACCACGGGGTCCACGGGGTTGACCATGCTCGTGTCGGCGGCCGGGCTCACCTCGACCCGCACGGTCCCGAAACTCTTCGTGGGCGCGGTACTCGATGGAGCGGCGGCGGCGGACGACGGCGCTGCCGGGGTGGCGTCGTTCCCCCCGGCGCACGCGCTCAGGCCCAGGAGCCCCGCGAGAGCGAGGCACACGATGCCCGGACGACGACGCCGCGCGCTCGCCCCGGCGGGACGCGCGGGCTCGCGCGGTGTCCCGGGCAGCGGATCGCGGTGGTGGGAAGGGAGTCTCATGGGCACCTCACATCGGGGGGAGAACGGCGGCCGTGGGAATCACGGTCTCGCAGCCCACCCGGACGGGGCAACCGGGTTACGGCCGCCGCCAGTGCGGGGTGCGCAGGGCTGCGGGGAGGGGGACGGAGTCCATGCGCTGCCCCACCTGCGTATTTGCGTTCGCAATCGTACGCGTCGCTACAGAATAGCCGGTATTCGCCCCGGAACGGCCCATGGGAACATGACGCGCCGGGCGCGCGCCATTGGCGCCCGCGGAGCCCTCGGAACGGGGCATTTCGGCGGAACCGGAGTCGCCCGCGGGGCCGGAATCGGCGTCTGCCCGGGATTCGTCATCGCGGCCCTGGTAGGAGACGTCGCGCAACACGGGACCCCGTGACCGGGACGGGCCCGAGGGTCGCGCAGCCCCGGGCGGTCGCACGGCGCCCAGGAACGTACCACGCGCCGTGCGGTGGGGTGCGGGATCCTCGTCCGGTCGGACGGCTTCCACCACGGCGTCGAGGTCGTCGTGGTTCCAGCCGTCCGGTGACTCCAGGCGCACCACGCGCCAGCCCTTGGGTGCCGTCAATGAGTCCGCGTGCACGGGGCACAGGTCGTACGCGTGCGGTTCCCGCCGCGCGGACAGGGCACCGATCACCGCGGTGGAATCGGAATAGACATAGGTCAGGGTGCACACCGCGTCACGGTTGCACATCTGCTTGGAGCACGTGCGCCGCGGAGTCTCGGGAGCGGCCACGGGGTTCAGCGTCCCCGGCGACGCAGCCTGCGCCGCTCGCGCTCGGACAGGCCGCCCCAGATCCCGAACTTCTCGTCGTTGGCCATGGCGTAGTCCAGGCACTTGCCGCTCACGGGGCACGCCTCGCACACGCGCTTGGCGTCCCGGGTGGACCCGCCCTTCTCGGGGAAAAAGGCCTCGGGATCGGTCTGGGCGCACAGGGCGTCGGTCTGCCACGCGAGCTCGCCCTCGGCGTCGCCCTCGCTCACGGAGTACAGCCCGGCCACGGCCTGCCACACGGAGGCGTCCACGCTCTGGACGTCGTGGACCTCGGTGGTGCTCAGGTCTTGGGGGGTGCTCACGGGGGGTTGCGGTTCACGCGGCTTCTTGCGGTCGGAACGCAGGAGCACGTCCCCGGCGACCTCGGGGTGTGCGGCCAGGAAGGCCGTGGCGAGATCGTCCAGTGTGGTCACACCCAAGTCCCCCCGGGCTTGATCCACGGGATCCACGAACCAGTCCACGGGAGCTGCACCCCCGGTCGACCCGGGTTCGTAGTCCTCCCGAGCATCGATCTGGCGGCGTGCGGCCTCTCCCATGTCGCTCCTTCCGTCCCACGCGTTCGCTGTTCAAATGCCCTCAACCAGCCCGGTTGTCCCGACCGAAAACGAGTCCGCCACGTAGGGGCGTACACCGTCGATATCCAGGTGGACCCCCTAATTACACGCGTGTAAGTCCTACTGAGTCAAGCCGAGTATCCTGGGCTTCCCGGGTCCACCGGCGCGCCGCCCGGGAACCCGTGGTTCCGTCACATACCCTAAGGAGTTTCCTCGTGGGACGCACACCGACAGACCTGGCCCAGGCCCTGCAGACCGTGGCCGAGCGCCCCACCCCCGCTCTGATCTGGCGCGACGGCGCCGAACGGGTCGAGCTGTCCGGGCGGGTCCTGGTGAACTGGGTCGAGAAGGCCGCCGGGCTGCTCGTGGACGAGCTCGACGTCGTCGCCTCCGACGTCCTCACGATTTCCCCCGTGCCGCACTGGCGACTCGCGGTGCTCACGTTCGCGGCGTTACGCGCGGGTGCGCGCGTGGACTTCACGCGTCATCCCGAACCGGATTCGGTGGTCCATGCGTACCCGGAGTCTCACCCTGACGACGACGCCGCGGCGCAGACCCTGTTGGTGGTCGCCGAACCCGCACTGGCCTTCGAGCGCTCGGGGCCCCTGCCCAAGGGCGCGGTGGACTTCTGCGACGAGGTCCGGGCGCAACCGGACATGTACGGGGGTCTCGAGAACCCGGAACCCGACAGCGTGGCGCTGCCGTCCGGGGTGACCCACGCGGAGGTACTGCCGCGAGCGTTGGAGCTCGCCGGAACCGACGGGGGCACCGTGTACCTGCCGCTCACCGAGGGTTGGGGCGAGAACGCGGCCCTGCGGACCCTGGGAATCATCACGGGCGGTGGGGCGGTGGTGCTGAGCGCGCGTCCCGAGGACGCCACGGCCGCTGTCCTGGACCAGGAGCGCGCGACCCGCGGTTGACACCGAAACACGGTGGCGCCTGCACCGGGCCGCGCGACCGGCGGTGGTCCGGCCGGCGTTTGTCTGGTGCAGGCGCCCTGTTCGACGGTCCTCGCGGATCAGGACGCGCGGCGCACGTCCTGCTCGGGAAGGGTGTTCGCCACCGTGTCCTCGGGCCGCAGCGCCGGGTTCCCGTGGTGGGATGCCGGGTCGTTGTGTCGGGGCGTCTTGTCCTCGCGCTGCGGGATCACGGGGATCTGCCCGGTGATGAACGCGAGTTCCTGGTCCGGGCTGCTCGCGAAGTCCGGGTCCTGGTCCAGCTTGGTGCTGAACACCCAGAAGCGGTAGGCGAAGTAGCGGAAGATCGTGCCCAGGATGGTGCCGATGATCGTGCCGGAGATGAAGGACGCGGTCGCGGAGGTCAGGCCCAGGACGTAGTAGCTGACCCCGAGGCACCCGAGTTCGATCCCCATGCCGATGCCGTTGGCCACCAGGAACTGCACGAGTTCCTTGCGTTTGTCCTCTTGGCGCTTGTCCCGGAAGGTCCACAACCGGTTGGCGACCCACGAGAAGATGATGGCCACGACCGTGGTGACCACCTTGGCCTTGATGTGGCTTTCCGCGAAGTACTGCGTGTGCATGAGCACCCAGACCAGGCCCGCGTTGATGGCGAACGCAGCCGCACCCACGACCCCGAACTTCGCGAGTTCTTTGACGAACAGATTCCACAGCGCGTGTGCGCGATCAAACATTTTGTTCAAGATTCGATCCCAATCTGACGCTCGGGGAAGAGGGATGGGCGGCCGCACCGGCGTGGCCCGCCGCCGACCCGTGACCCGCCACGACACGGATGATGTGGCGTCCGCAGGATGATTGAGTGCATCGTACTCCGAAATGGCTGAACGTCCGCTGTGGCGCTAGCCTGAAGCCGTGAATTCTCCCATTACCGGTCCTGTCATTGGTGTGGTGGGCGGCGGGCAGTTGGCCCGCATGATGGCCCCCGCCGCCGTCGCTCTCGGCGTGGAACTGCGCGTGTTGGCCGAGGGCCCGGAGGTCAGTGCCGTGGCCGCGGTGCGCACGGCACCCACGGGTGACTACACGGATCTCGAGACCCTGCAGCGTTTCGCCGCGGACGTGGATGTGCTCACGTTCGACCACGAACACGTTCCCACCGAGCATCTGCGCGCGCTCGAGGCGCAGGGTGTGGCGGTGCGTCCGGGGCCGTCCGCCCTGGTGCATGCGCAGGACAAGCTCGTGATGCGCCGCGCCGTCGCCGAGCTGGGCTTGCCCAATCCGCAGTGGCAGGAAGTCTACTCCCCGCAGGAACTCGTGGCGTTCGGCGAGCGGGTGGGTTGGCCCGTGATCCTCAAAACCCCGCGCGGCGGGTACGACGGCAAGGGCGTCCTCAAGGTCGACGGCCCGCAGGACGCCGGCACCGGCACCGCCGCCGAGTGGTTCGAACGCGCCACCGGCCAGGACGACGGCGCCGGGTTGCTCGCCGAGGAAGCGGTCGCGTTCTCGCGGGAACTGTCCGCGATGGTCGCGCGCCGGCCCTCGGGGCAGACCGTGGCGTGGCCCGTGGTGGAGTCCATCCAGGTGGCCGGGGTGTGCGACGAGGTCATCGCCCCCGCCCCCGGCCTGGATCCCCAGGTGGCCCGCGCGGCACAGGACGCCGCGGTCCGGCTGGCCGAGGAACTGGGCGTGACCGGGGTGATGGCCGTGGAGCTGTTTGAGACCCCCGGGATGGACGCGGGTTTCGCGGTCAACGAGCTCGCCATGCGCCCCCACAACTCGGGTCACTGGAGCATGGACGGATCCGTCACGGGACAGTTCGAGCAGCACCTGCGCGCCGTGCTGGACTGGCCCCTGGGCGCCACGGACGTCGTGGCCGGGGCGGCCGTGATGAAGAACTACCTGGGCGGGGACAACCAGGACCTCTTCGCCGCGTATCCGCAAGCACTGAGCGCGGAACCCCGCGCCAAGATCCACAACTACGGCAAGTCCGTGCGCCCGGGGCGCAAGATCGGTCACGTCAACGTGGTGGGCGGCGCCCACGAGATCCAGCGGTTGCGCCAGATCGCGACCCACGCGGCGAGCATCCTGCGCGACGGCGAGGACCGCGGCGTGCGACCCACCGACGTCACCGATGCTCCCGAGCAGCAGCCGTGGGGTGCCGTCCCGTCCGGTCAGGACGAGCCCCCGCGCGTGGGTCTCGTGATGGGCTCGGACTCGGACTGGGCCACCATGCGGGCCGCGGCCGAGGCCCTCGAGGAACTAGGGGTCCCGTACGAGGCGGACGTGGTCTCCGCGCACCGGATGCCCACCGAGATGCTCGAGTACGGCCGTACCGCCCACGAGCGTGGCCTGCGGGTCATCATCGCCGGGGCCGGCGGTGCCGCCCACCTGCCGGGTATGCTCGCGTCCGTCACGCCGCTGCCCGTGATCGGGGTGCCCGTGGCGTTGAAGACCCTGGACGGCATGGATTCCCTGCTGTCCATCGTGCAGATGCCCGCGGGGGTTCCCGTGGCCACGGTGTCGATCAACGGCGCCCGCAACGCCGGTCTGCTCGCCGCCCGGGTGCTGGGATCGGCGCCGGACGCGTCCGGGCAGGACCTGCGGGAACGACTGCGGGATTTCGCACAGGAGCTCTCGGAGGCGGCGCATCGGAAGGGCTCCGCGCTGCGTGACACCGTGGGCCGCGGAACCGCCTCCCAGGACTGAGCGCCACCCCCTTCGGGGTGCATTGTCGGCCCGGACCCAGGCGGACAAGGCACAATGATCGGGTCGGGATCCGTTCTCCTCTGATGGATCCCGGCCCGGCGGGCCCGCACCCATGGCCCGTCGCAACACCGACTTCCCCTTCAGCACGGAGTTGCACGTGAACGGATCCAGCGACCGGCCCGACGACGCCGCCCCCCATCCCACGGCCACCAAGGCCTACGAGAGCGTGGCGTCGGGCTCCCACACCGCATCGGACGAGCCGCCCGCGGGCGCCACCGCCGAGCGTCACCCGGGCGACGGGCCGCGACGATCGCGTTCCCGCGTGGGGGATCCCCTCAGGAGTCCCCGGTTCGCTGCACCCGCCACCCGCACCAAGCGGGCCTGGTGGCTGCTGGGTACCACGCTGCTCGTGCCCGGTTCCGCGCAACTCGTGGCGGGCCGACGCGGCCTGGGGCGGATCGCCGTGCGCGTGACCGCCGTGGTGTGGGCGCTCGTGCTCGCCGCCCTGTTGTTGTGGGTCGTGTGGCGCAGCGCGCTGATCTGGTTGCTGACCAACACCGTGACCTCCGCGGTGCTCATGTACGGCCTGGTGGCGCTCGCGATCGGGTGGGTGCTGTTGTGGTTCGACACGCTGCGCCTGATCAGACCCGGGCTGCTCGGGGACGGGATGCGCCGGGCCGTGGTGCTCGTGACCGTGCTCGCGATGCTCGTGACCGGAGGGGGACTCGGCTACGCGGCGCACCTGGTCTCTGTGGCCCGCAACGCGGTCTCGGACATCTTCGGCGGGGGCATGCCGTTCGCCCCGGAGGACGGGCGCTATAACATCCTGCTCATGGGCGGTGACGCCGGTGACGACCGCGAGGGCCGCCGCCCGGACTCCATGACGGTGCTCAGCATCGACGCCTCCTCGGGACAGACGGTCACGATCTCCCTGCCCCGCAACCTGCAGAACGTCCCGTTCCCGGCGGACTCCCCCATGAACTCGGTCTACCCCGAGGGGTTCAATTGCGGGGACGAGTGCATCATGAACGCCGTCTACACGGACGTGATGCAGAACCACAAGGACCTCTACCCGGACGTCGCCGATCCCGGGGCGCAGGCCACCAAGGAGGCCGCCGAGGGCGTCACGGGCCTGAAGATCCAGGCGTACGCGCTGATCGACATGGACGGCTTCGCGTCCCTCGTGGACGCGCTCGGCGGGATCGACATCAACGTGGGTGGCCGCGTACCGATCGGCGGCGGGACCAACCTGGACACGGGACTGAAGAACCCCATCCTGGGGTGGATCGAGCCCGGGACCCAGCACATGGACGGCTTCCACGCCCTGTGGTACGCCCGCTCCCGCGAGGGCGCCACGGACTACGACCGCCAGGCCCGGCAGCGCTGCGTCCAGGCCGCGATGCTCGCGCAGCTGAACCCGGTCGCGGTGGCCACCAAGTTCGACGAGCTCGCGAGCTCTGGCCAGCAGATCCTCGAGACGGACATCCCGCAGTCCTCGATCGGCTCCATGGTCACCGTGGCCACGAAGGCCAAGGACCACGAGCTGCAGGCGTACGCGGCGGGTCCTCCCTACTACGACCAGTCCTTCCCCACCTATCCGGACTACGCGCAATTCCAGTCCGACGTCTCCCGGGTCCTGGCGAACGCGAACGGCGACGACGCCCAGGCCGCCGGGGGCGTGCGCGGCGACGCAGCGGCGTCGTCCGCCGACACACCCGGCACCGTGGGTTCCCAGGGTGCGGCGCGAGCGGGCGGGGTGTCCGCGCTGGGCGGCGGTGCGGGCGTCGGGACGGCCGTGGTCGTGCCCGCCGCGCTCAAGGTACCGGCGCAGGAGCAGTTGTCGCCGAACGGGACGTGCTCGGTCCCCTGACCCGGCACCCCGGACCCGCGCACTCGGTACAGTTGGGGGCGTGGCGAACATCCTGCAGTCCCCCGAATGGGCACGGTTTCAGCAAAGCATCGGACACCGCGTGATCCAGGCGAATGGGCCGGGCTGGCGGTACCTCGCGACCGTCGAGGGCGGGCGCACCGGACGGTACCTGTACTGCCCGTACGGCCCCGAAGCGGACTCCCCGCACACGTTCGACGCCGCTCTGGCGGACCTCACGGCGCAGGCCGAGGCGCACCGGTGCTGGTTCGTGCGCGTGGAGCCGATCAACGGTCACCCGGTGGACGGTCTGGAGACCCCGGAGGCATCGCTCAAGCGGCGAGGCATGAAGCTCGCGCCGCGACAGGTGCAACCGGGACACACCCAGCTGATCGACCTGCGCAAGGACGCCAAGGACCTGCTCAAGGACATGAAGTCCACCAACCGCAACCTCTACCGCAACATCCACAAGAAGGGCGTGAGCATCGAGCGCTCCGAGGATCCCGCGGACGTGCGGTACCTGCTGACCTTCCTGGACGCGACCGCCAAGCGGCGCAACTTCAACCGGCAGCACGACGATTACCTGCAGGCCGTCGCGGAATCGCTCATGCCCGCGGGTGCCGCGAGCCTCTACCTCGCGAAGCTGGACGGCGAGCCGATCGCGGCCTCGCTCGTGTACGACTCCGAGGACACCCGCACCTACGCGCACGCGGCCACGGACCAGACCCATCGCAAGCTCTCGGCGGGGATCCCGCTCGTGGTGACCATGATCATGGACGCCAAGGAGAAGGGGCTCACGTGGTTCGACCTCTTCGGCACCGCTCCCGAGGGCGCGGGTCCCGAACACGAGTGGTACGGCTTCACGTCCTTCAAGAAGTCCTTCGGCGGCGAGCCCGTGTCCTATCCGGGGACGTGGGACCTGCCGGTCTCCCGCGCGGGCTACACCGCCTACGGCGCGGTGCGTGCGGGCCGTGAGACCCTCGGGGCGGCCCGGGGCAAACTGCGCACCCTGCGCGAGCGTAGGGTGGGCGCATGACTCACACAGCCCTGATCACGGGTGCCACCGGTGGCATCGGACGTTCCTTCACCCATGCCCTGCACGAGCGCGGCTACGGCCTGATCCTCACGGGCCGCAGCACCGAGAAGCTCACGGAACTGTCCCAGACCGTCACGGGCGGCACCGCGCAGATCGTGGTCGCGGACCTCGGGACCACCGAGGGGATCGACACCCTCGTGGACGTGCTGGAGCGCAACCCCGTGGACCTGCTGATCAACAACGCGGGCTTCGGCAGTCACGGTGAGTTCGCCCACCTGGACCTGGACCACGAGATCGAGGAGCTCACGGTCAACGTCCGGGCCCTCATGACGCTGACCCACACCGCCCTGGGTGCCATGACCGCCGCGGGGCACGGCGCGATCGTGAACATCGCGTCCGTGGCGAGCTTCCAGCCCCTGCCGTCCATGGCCACGTACAGCGCGTCCAAGGCTTTCGTGGACCGGTTCAGCCTCGCCGTGGGTGTGGAGGCCCGCAAGCACGGCGTCCACGTGTTGAGCGTGAACCCCGGTCCCGTGGACACCCAGTTCTTCACGGTCGCCAATGCGCAGGCCATCGAGCTGGGCCGTTCCGCGAATCCGGACGACCTCGTGGCCGCGACCCTCTCCGCGCTCGACAAGAAGCGTTCCCGACTCGTGTTCCCGCGGGCCTACTACCTCATGGACGCGCTCACGGGTGTGCTGCCGCGGTCGCTCGTCGCGCGTGCCGCGAACGTGGTCTCGGGCCGGAAGTAGTCCCGCCCCGGGCGGGCAACGATCGTCCCGACCGCGCCACGCGACGAGGCATGCCCCTCCATGCACCGCATGCCTCGGCTCGTAGGCGTCGTCCGCGCCGTCGACAGCGTGCGCCGCGGGTCACGACCCGTTCACCAACGGGCGGCATCGCGGACGGCTGCCCGGCCCTCCTCCACGGCGCGACGCACCAGCCCCGCCGCGGCGCTCTGCCGCCACGAATCGACCCGTGTGTTCCGGTCCGTGGCCGGGGCGCCGGTGGTCGGGGTCCCGGCGGATCGAGTCTCGCTGGACGGGGTGGCGTCGGACGGCGCGGTCCGCTTGCGGCGTGCCAACGGACCCGGAAGCAGGCCGGCGATCCTCCCGCCGCGTGATGCATGTGCTGAGCGAGCCGCGTCGGACTCAGGCTGTGCGCCACCCGGGGCCGCGTCCGCGGAGCGCACCAGATCCGGGTCGGCGTCCACCCCGGGGGTCGCCCGGGACGGCGGAGCGGCGTCGTACCCGTCGGTCCGTGCGGTGGGCCGGTCATCGGAGAACCCGAACCCGGACGACGTGCTCCGGGGAGCTGCGGCCTCGGGGGTCGCGGTCTCGAGGCTGGCCGCCTCGGAGGCCGCGCTGCGGGACCGTGTCGGCTCGGGTGCCGCGGGCGACGTCGCCCGGGCCGGGGCGGCGGCGTCGTCGCGGACCGCGGGCTGCTCCGGTAAGAGGTCGTCGGGGGCCGTGTCCTTCGGGCGCCTGCCCAGGAAGCGGCGCCTGGTCTTTTCCACGCGGCCGGCCACCTGGAACTCGCCGAGCAGCGGGTACTCCCACGTGCCGGGGGCCTCGTGCTCCTCGGTCGCGAGCTCGCGCAGCACCATGGGTTGTGAGGGCCGGTCGGGGTCCCCCGCGAGCACCTTGTGCACCTGGCGCTGCTGCAGTTGGACCAGGCCCGTGAGCAGGAGGGCGTCGTCCACGCCCAGCTGGCGGGCGCGATCGGTGAAGCCCAGCCGGTAGATCATGGCGGATTCCCCGGTGTGCACGAACCACAGGTACCCCAGGGCGGTCTCCGTCCCGTGCTCGAGGTGTTCGGTGGCCACGAGGAACACGGAGTTCTCCCCCACGGCGCGTAACAGTTCGCGGATGTACTCGCTGCGCAGGCCCACGTTGGACAGGTCGCGGTCCGAGGCGTGCACCCGGCGCACCCGCACCCCGGAATCGCGCAGCCCGGCGCGGCAACGCTGGAGGGTGTCGTCCGACAACCTCTTGGACAGCTCACCCTCGGTCTCGCCCAGTCGCACGACGAGGTGACGAGGTCCGGCCTCCCCCTTGCGGGGCTTGTCCGCGCGGCGGTAGCCCGCGCCGGTGAGCAGCTCGGTGAGTTCGGGGGTGGCGTCGGTGTCCGGGCTCACCCGCAACACGGCGGCCTCGTGTGCCGTGCGGGCGTGGTCCTGCAACGCGGCCAGGACCTCCGTGAGGTGACGCGGATCCTTGACGTGCAGGGACCGGGCGTCCACGACCGTGTGCAGGTCCTCCCGCAGGATCACCAACTGGCTGTAGCCCACGGTCTGCTGACCCCGGTCCACGGCCACGCGTTCGACCCTGGCGTCCTGGGCGGTCAGGGCCTCGGCGTCACCGATGCCCCACAGCAGTTCGGGGTGTCCGCCCGTGACACGGACCCGGGCGTCCCAGGTCTTCCGATTTCCGCAGGGGGTCACGCTCAGCGCCACGGGGTTTCCTCTCCTCAAGCCCACAACGCGTTCCAGCATAGCCGGGCACATACCGCGCGCGTGCCCTCCCCGACCGGGGTGAACACGCGCGCGGTGTGTAGAGAGTGTCGGGGATCAGCCCTGGTTGCGCTCGTACTTCTCCCACTTCTTGGCCAGGTGCTCGGCCTCGACCATGCGCACCGTGCCCGAACGCGAACGCATCACGATGGACTGGGTAGTGATGGTGCGCCCGCGGTAGCGCACACCGCGCAGCAGGTCGCCGTCGGTGATGCCCGTGGCGGCGAAGAAGCAGTTGTCGGACGTCACGAGCTCGTCCGTGGTGAGGATCCGATCCACGTCGAGTCCTGCGGCGGCGGCCTTCTCCCGCTCGGCGTCGTCCGTGGGGGCCAGCCGGCCCTGGATCACACCGCCGGTGGCCTTGACGGCGCACGCGGTCACGATGCCCTCGGGCGTGCCGCCGATGCCCATCATGATGTCCACGCCGGTGCCCTCACGGCACGCGGCGATCGCCCCGGCGACGTCCCCGTCGAGGATCATGCGGGTGCGGGCACCGGTCGCGCGGATCTCGTCCACGAGGCCCTGGTGGCGGGGGCGGTCCAGGACGCACACGGTGACCTGGTTGGCCTTGACACCCTTGGCCTTGGCCACGAGGTGCACGTTCTGCTTGACGGGCAGGCGCAGGTCCACGAGATCGGCGGCCTCGGGGCCCACCACGAGCTTGTCCATGTAGAACACCGCGGAGGGGTCGAACATGGAGCCGCCGTCCGCCACGGCGATCACGGCTAGCGCGTTGTTCATGCCGAGAGCCGTGAGCCGGGTGCCGTCGATGGGGTCCACGGCGACGTCCGAAGCCGGGCCCTTGCCGTCGCCCACCTGTTCGCCGTTGAACAGCATGGGGGCCTCGTCCTTCTCGCCCTCGCCGATCACCACGGTGCCGTTGAAGTCCACGGTGGAGAGGAACGAACGCATGGCGTCCACGGCCGCGCCGTCCGCGCTGTTCTTGTCACCGGCGCCCACCCAGTGGCCACCCGCGATCGCGGCGGCCTCCGTGACCCGCACCAGTTCCAAGGCCAAATTCCGGTCCGCCACATTGCCCGCTCTGCTCTGCTGGGTCGCTTCTGCCACGTTGTTCCTCACATTCGAGTTTCGGGTCGCCCCGGTGACCGCCTGCCGGGCCCCGGCGGCACCACCATGACACGTACGTCCAGCATATCCCCGGGTTCCCAGGATTGGGCCGGTCCCCGGGAGCACGGCACAATGGGTCCGTGAGTTCTTCCGCTTCCGGTCCCGGTGCCGGGTCCTCCCCCGATCCCCGCGACGCGCACGCCGCGCCCGCCTCCGCCGCGGCCGACGACGCCGCCACCCCGGACGCGGGTCAGGCGCCGGTCCCGCAGCTCACCCGCAAGCAGGCCTCGCGGATCAACGCACCCATCCGCGGCATGGTCATCTCCATGCTCGTGCTCATCCTCCTGTTGTTGCCGTTTTTGTGGTTGCAGCCCAAGCCCGATGCCCAGCCCTACCGAGCACATGTGGACGTGAGCGAGGAGGCGCGCTTTGCGGGTGACCAAGCCCCGTTCACCCCCGCGGCCCCGGCGTTGGGGGACGGGTGGAGCGCCAACTACGCGCGCTGGGAGGCGCAGTCCCAGGACGGCGTCCCCCTGTGGAACGTGGGTTTCCTCTCCCCCGGTTACCACCTGGTGGACATGGCGCAGACCGCCCGGTCCAATCCCACGTGGCTCGCGCAGCGCACCCAGCTGATCCCGCCCACGGACGAGCGCACGGTCAATGGGATCACATGGCAGATCCATCACCGTGACGCGTCGGGCAAGCAGGACGAGTTCACCGCATGGGTCGGTGAGCTCAAGGACTCCACGGTGGTGCTCAGCGGCCAGGCCCCAAGCGCCGAGTTCGAGCACGTCGCGGGGGCCGTGTCCGGGCAGTGACGCCGGGCAGCGGGACCGGGCGCAGCGACGTCGTCGAACCGGGGTCCCGGAACCGGGGCTAGTCTAGGACCCGAGCGAGCCGACCCGGCCCAGCCGTCGTGCCTTCGAGATTTGGAGATCAGCGTGAGCACTCAGCCGTCTGCCGTGGAGAACACACCCCGCACCCCGTTGGGGGCCTGGCGGAAACTGCGGGAGGGCAACGCCCGGTTCATCTCGGGTGACACCCTGCACCCCCACCAGGACGCCCAGCGCCGCAAGGACCTCGCGCAATCCCAGAAGCCGTTCGCGGTGATCTTCGGGTGCTCCGACTCCCGCCTGGCCGCGGAGATCATCTTCGATCTCGGGCTCGGCGACGCCTTCGTGATCCGCACCGCGGGCCAGGTGATCGACAACGCCGTCCTGGGCACGCTCGAGTACGCGATCGAGGTCCTCGGCACGCCGCTGATCATGGTGCTCGGCCACGACTCGTGCGGCGCCGTGACCGCGACCAAGGCCTCCGTGGAATCCGGGGAACTGCCCCGCGGTTTCCAGCGGGACCTCGTGGAGCGCATCACGCCGTCGGTGCTCGAGGCCCGGAGGCAGGGCCACACGGACCTACAGGACATGGTCGTGGAGCACACCAAGCAAACCGCGGCGCGCATGCTCGACCAGTCCGCGGCGATCTCCAGCGCGGTCTCCCGGGGCGAAGCCGCCGTGATCGGCGTGTTTTACCACCTCTCGGACGGCCAGGCGGACCTCGTCTACAGCAACGACCCGGCGTTCCGGGACGCGTGAGTCCCCCTCCCGGATCTCACCTCCCATGCCCTGCTGAATGACGACGACGCCGCGCGCTCCCGGGCACGCGGCGTCGTCGTCCTCCGCACCGCGGTAGTACGGCGACCGCGAAGGCTGACGACGGGGCCGTGGGCCTAAACTGTGGGCCATGGCAGAAAACACCGAGTACCGCATCGAACACGACACCATGGGTGAGGTCCGCGTCCCCAAGAACGCGCTCTACCGAGCCCAGACCCAGCGCGCCGTGGAGAACTTCCCGATCTCCGGCACCACCCTGGAACGCGAGCACATCAAGGCGCTCGCGCAGGTGAAGAAGGCCGCCGCCACGGCCAACGAGGAACTGGGTGTCCTCGACGCCCAGCGCGCCCAGGCCATCCGCGACGCCGCGGACGCCGTGGCCTCTGGCCAGTACGACGAGCACTTCCCGATCGACGTCTTCCAGACCGGCTCGGGGACCTCCTCCAACATGAACACCAACGAGGTGCTCGCGACCCTGGCCACGCGCTCCCTCGAGTCCGAGGGCGTGGAGGTCCACCCCAACGACCACGTCAACGCGTCCCAGTCCTCCAACGACGTGTTCCCCACCTCGGTGCACGTGGCCGTGACCAACGCGCTGATCAACGACCTCAAGCCGGCCATGGACGTGCTCGCGATCTCCCTGGAGAAGAAGGCCTCGGAGTTCAAGGACGTCGTGAAGTCCGGGCGCACGCACCTCATGGACGCGACCCCCGTGACCCTGGGTCAGGAGTTCGGCGGCTGGGCCGCCCAGGTGCGCTACGGCATCGAGCGCATCGACGCGTCCCTGCCGCGCGTGGCCGAGGTGCCGCTGGGCGGCACGGCCGTGGGTACCGGGATCAACACCCCGGACGGCTTCTCCGCGCGTGTGATCGAGCTGCTCTCCGAGGAGACCGGCCTGCCCCTCACGGAGGCCCGCAACCACTTCGAGGCGCAGGCCAACCGCGACGGGCTGGTGGAGGCCTCAGGACAGCTGCGCAACATCGCGTACTCGTACATGAAGATCATGAACGACATCCGCTGGATGGGTTCCGGGCCGAACACGGGCCTGGGCGAGCTGCACATCCCCGACCTGCAGCCGGGATCCTCAATCATGCCGGGCAAGGTCAACCCCGTGATCTGCGAAGCAACCATCCAGGTGGCCGCCCAGGTGATCGGCAACGACACCACCGTGGCGCTGTCCTCCACCAACGGCGCGTTCGAGCTGAACGTGGGCATCCCCGTGATGGCCGCGAACCTGCTCGAGTCCATTCGTCTGCTCGCCAACTCCTCCCGCGTGGCTGCGGAGAAGATGGTGGACGGACTGCAGGCCAACGAGGATCGCTGCCGCTTCCTGGCCGAGGCCTCCCCCTCGATCGTGACCCCGCTGAACAAGGCCATCGGCTACGAAGCCGCCGCGAAGATCGCCAAGCACGCCGTGGCCAACAAGGTCACCGTGCGCGAGGCCACCATCGAGCTCGGCTACGTGGACGGCGAGAAGCTCACCGAGGAGCAGCTGGACAAGGCCCTGGACGTCACCACGATGACCGGCAAGCACTGATCCGCTCGTCCCGTATGGCACTCACCGGCCCCCGGTGAGCGCCCCGGGAAACAGGGGCGTGCTCGCGTCACCCCGTCAACGGCAGAACTCGGCCACCCGTTCACCGGGTGGCCGAGTTCTTCGTCGCGGCGGGGACCTCCTGACCGCCGAGCGGTCGGGGAGGTCCTACGGAAGGTCACGCCTTCCGGGGTGAGGAGGCCGCGCACCGGGAGACCCCGGTGGCGCCGGCCACGGCGCAGGAACGCTGCGCCCGTGCCACGGTTCGAGCACCCACACCCGGGTGTTCCCCCACCGCCCCGCTGATGCGCGACAGAGCCCGAGGCGCTCCCGCGTTCCCGCGGCCGCTCAGATGCACGTGGAACTGCGGCGCCGTGGTCCCCGCATGGGACACGGTGGGCTCACGATCGGACGGGGTGGGTGTGCGAATGCTCACGGGCTCCATCATGTCACGTGCGGGGCGATCGCGCGGCGGCGCGGGACCGAGCGGCCGCGGGGCCCTCGTGGGACGCCGCACGCACCGGTGTTCCGTTGCCCACAGATCTCTTTGACCGCAAGGACCCGGGGCTACCCTGGATGGCAGAGACATTCGTGATGCCAGCCCGGGTGCTCCCGCGGCGGGCCGTTCCCCCGAGGAGACAGTGTGAAACTTGCAGAGCAGATCGTCCAGCAGCTAGTGGAAGCAGGTGTGGAACGGATCTACGGCGTGGTGGGCGATAGCCTGAACCCCATCGTGGACGCCGTGCGCCGCACCGGCGGCTCCGCCAAGGGCGGGATCGACTGGGTGCACGTGCGCCACGAGGAGGCCGGTGCGTTCGCAGCGAGCGCCGAGGCTCAGCTGACCGGCAAGCTCGCCGTGTGCGCGGGCTCGTGCGGGCCGGGCAACCTGCACCTGATCAACGGGCTCTACGACGCCAACCGCTCCGGTGCGCCCGTGCTGGCGATCGCCTCCCACATCCCCTCGCAGTACATCGGCTCCGAGTACTTCCAGGAGACCCACCCGGACCGGATCTTCACCGAGTGCTCCGTGTACTCGGAGCTGGTGAGCACCCCGCAGCAGTGCCCCGCCGTGGTGAGCTCCGCGATCCAGTTCGCCGTCACCAGCCCGGGCGTCTCCGTGGTCACCTTGCCGGGCGATCTCGCGGACTCGGACGCCGCCGTGGAAGCCCGCCCGTTCGCCGTGCCGGCACCCAGCGCCGTGGTCCCCTCAGACGAGACGGTCGAGCGCATGGCACAGGCCCTGAACTCGGCCAAGAGGGTCGCGATCTTCGCGGGCATCGGCGTGGCTGGCGCCCACGACGAGGTGATTGCCCTCGCAGACACCTTGAAGGCGCCCGTGGGCCACTCGCTGCGCGGCAAGGACCAGATCCAGTACGACAACCCGTTCGACGTGGGCATGACCGGGCTGCTGGGCTACGGCGCCGCGGCGGAGGGGCTGCACGACGCGGACGTAATGGTCATGCTCGGCACGGACTTCCCGTACGACCAGTTCCTCCCGGACGTCACCACCATCCAGGTGGACACCGATCCCACCGTGATCGGGCGCCGGACCGGCGTGGACATCCCCGTGCACGGTGACGTGAAATCTACGATCCTCAAGCTGCTGCCCGAGCTCACGGTCAAGTCCGACCGCTCGTTCCTGGACAAGACCCTGGCCAAGCACGACAAGCTCATGAACAAGGCCGTGGGTGCGTACACCCGCAAGGTCGAGAAGATCACGCCTATCCACCCCGAGTACGCCGCGTCCATCCTGGACCAGGTGGCCGCCGAGGACGCCGTGTTCACCGCGGACACCGGTATGTGCAACGTGTGGAGCGCCCGCTACATCAACCCGCTCGGCACTCGTCGCATCCTGGGCTCCTACCTGCACGGGTCCATGGCCAACGCCCTGCCGCAGGCGATCGGCGCGCAGCTGGCCCATCCGGGACGCCAGGTCATCTCGATGTCGGGCGACGGCGGGCTCTCCATGCTCATGGGCGAGCTGCTGACGCTGGCGACCTACAACCTGCCCGTGACCGTGGTGGTGTTCAACAACTCCACGCTGGGCATGGTCAAGCTGGAGATGCTCGTGGACGGGCTACCGGACTTCGGCGTGGACGTGCCCCAGGCGAACTACGCGCAGATCGCAACCGCCATGGGCATGCAGGGCATCCGGGTGGAGAAGCCCAAGGACCTCGAGTCCGCGTTTACCACCGCACTCGCCCACCAGGGCCCGTCCGTGGTGGAGGTCATCACCGACCCCAACGCCCTGTCCATCCCCCCGGAGATCAAGAAGGACCAGGTCTTCGGCTTCGCCACAGCGATGTCCCGCATCGTGCTCAACCGCGGCGTCGGTGAGGCCGTCTCCATGGCCCGCTCCAACCTGCGCAACATCCCGCGCGGCTGACCGGCGCGGCAGTCCCGCGCAACTGACCCACGCTCCGGGTCGGAGGCCTGACCCGCTCTTCGGCCCGGGCGACGACGCCGCTCGGCCCGTGCGTCCCGAAGGCCCCGGGGACCCCTGGTTACCCGGGGCCTTCGCCATATCCGGGTCGTGAACCAGCGGGGTGGTGTGAATCACACGCGACGGATATGCTCACATTTGAGAGTGAAGCACTTCACTTTTGTGCCCCTTTTCTCCCACGGATCGTCCGGCACGTGCCTGCCGGGAAAGAGGATCGCCATGTCGAGCGTGCAGTACGAACACGTCACCTGTCATTACCCGGGCGCCGAACGCCCCTCCGTCAGCGATCTCAGTCTGAAAATCGCCGACGGGGAGTTCCTGGTCCTCGTGGGACCCTCGGGTTGCGGCAAGTCCACAACCCTGCGCATGCTCGCGGGCCTCGAGGACGTCAGTGACGGCGCCATCCGAATCGGGGGTGAGGACGTCACCCACGTGGCCTCCCGCGACCGGGACATCGCCATGGTGTTCCAGAACTACGCGCTCTACCCGCACATGAGCGTGCGGGACAACATGGGATTCGCCCTGAAGATTGCCAAGGTTCCCGAGTCCGAGCGCAATCAGCGCATCGAGGAGGCGGCCAGGATCCTGGACCTCACCGACTACCTGGAGCGCAAACCCAAGGCCCTGTCCGGTGGCCAGCGGCAACGCGTGGCCATGGGCCGTGCGATCGTACGCTCGCCCCAGGTGTTCCTGATGGACGAGCCGCTGTCCAACCTGGACGCCAAGCTGCGTGTCCAGACCCGCACCCAGATCGCGTCCCTGACCCGCCGGCTGGGCGTGACCACGGTGTACGTGACCCACGACCAGACCGAGGCCATGACCATGGGTGACCGGGTCGCGGTGCTCAAGGACGGCCGCCTCATGCAGGTCGACACCCCGCGGGAACTCTACGACCGCCCGGCCAACGAGTTCGTCGCCGGGTTCATCGGCTCGCCCGCCATGAACCTGTTCCGCACCACCGTGAGCCCCCAGCACACCGTGGAACTCGGAACGCTGTCCTGGCAGTTGAGTCCGGCCGCGCGGGAGGCGCTCACGGGTCCCGAGGTCACCGTGGGGGTGCGCCCCGAGGACCTCGTGATCTCCTCCAAGGGTCACGGACTGGCCGTGGTCGCGGACGTCGTCGAGGAGCTCGGCGCGGACGCGTACGTATACGGTCACCTGGACCAGCGCACCGCCCAGCACGTGACCCCCGTGGCCACGTCCCACGGCGAGGACGAGGACACCGTTCCCAACACCGGCCTGAACACCGAGGCGGATGCGAGCCCACTCGTGATCCGCGTAGACGGTCGGCAGCCACCGCGCGTGGAGACCACCGTGTGGGTGGCCCCCGATCCCGAGCGCGCCCACCTGTTCGACACCACCACGGGCCTGCGACTGCCCGACTGATCCCACGCCGCGGGCTCCGCTCAGCCGTCGGTGCCCGGACCCCTTCCGAACCGACGAGGAGAACGACACCGTGAGCGACACCTCCTTCCAGATCCCCACCGAGATGCGCGTGAGCGTCCTGAGCGCCCCGGGCGAGATCCACGTGGAGCACCGACCCGTCCCGCGCCCCGGACCGCACGACGTGCTGGTACGGATCGCGTCCGTGGGCGTGTGCGGATCGGACACCCACTACTTCGAGCACGGGCGGATCGGTAGCTTCGTGGTCGAGCAACCGCTCGTGCTGGGCCACGAACCGTCCGGCACGGTGGTGGCCGTGGGTTCCGAGGTCACGGATCGCCACCCGGGCCAGCGCGTGTCCTTGGAACCCGGCGTCCCCTCGGCCTTCTCCCCCGAGACGCTGGGCGGGCATTACAACCTGGATCCCGCGGTGCGCTTCTTCGCGACTCCCCCCGTGGACGGTGTGTTCAGCGAGTACGCCGTCCACCCGGCGGCCTTCGCGCACCCCGTCCCGGATTCCGTGTCCGACGACGCCGCCGCCCTCCTGGAGCCGCTATCCGTGGCCGTGAGCGCGGTGCGCGCCGCGAACGTGACGCTGGGTGACCGCGTCCTGGTCAGCGGCGCGGGCCCCGTGGGTCTGCTCGTGGCACGGTGTGCCCGGCTGGCCGGGGCCGTGGCCGTGGTGGTCACCGACACTCGGGAGGACCGGTTGCGGGTCGCGGAGGCCTACGGCGCCACCGACACCTTCGCGGTCGCGTTCGCTCCCCCGGACTCGGACCCGTTCCCCGGTTCCGGGTACACCGCCCTGGTGGATGCGAGCGGCGCGGAGGCCGCGATCCTCGCGGGCATGCGCCGCGTGGCCCCACGCGGCAGGATCGTGCTCGTGGGCATGGGCTCGGACACCCTGTCCGTTCCCGTTCCGCTCCTACAGGAACGGGAACTACAGCTCACGGGCATCTTTCGCTACGCCAACACGTGGCCCACCGCGATCGCCCTGGCGGCCTCCGGGGACGTGAACCTGGACGCCCTCGTGACCTCCCGGCACACATTGGACGAGGTCCCCGCGGCCTTGATCGCGGGGACCTCTCCGGGGGCCCTCAAAGCGATCGTCACGCCCTGAGCCCGAGCGCCGTCGGCTACTTGATGGCGCCCATCGACAGACCGCGAACCAGCTGCTTCTGGGCGATCCACCCGGCCACCACCACGGGCAGGGACGCCAGCACGCTCGCGGCGGAGAGCCGGGCCAGATAGAGGCCCTCGCTCGTCATGGTGGACACGAGCATGATGGGTGCGGTCGCGGCCTCGGCGGCGGTGAGGTTCAGCGCGAAGAAGAACTCGTTCCACGCGAAGATCACGCAGATCAGCGCGGTCGAGGCGATGCCAGGGGTGACCATGGGGATCAGGATCGAGCGCATGGTGGTCATCAGCGAGGCACCGTCCATCTGGGCGGCCTCGAGGACCTCGCGCGGGACCTCCTGGAAGAACGAGCGCATCATCCACACCGCCAACGGGAGGTTCATGGCGGTGTAGAGGAACACGAGCGTCCACACGTTGTCGAGCACCTTGAGCTTGCCCGCGACCACGTAGATGGGCATGATCACGGCCACCACCGGCAGCATCTTGGTGGAGATGAAGAAGAACAGCACGTCCCGGGTCTTCTCCACGGGGCGGATGCTCACCGCGTAGGCCGCGGGAACGGCCAACAGGATCACCAGCAGCGTGGAGACCACGGTCGCCACCGCGGAGTTCCAGAAGTACCCGCCCGCTCCGGCCTCGAAGACCGCCTTGTACTGGTCCAGCGTGGGATCGAAGAAGAACGTGGGAGGGTCGGACGCGGCGTCGGCCTCCTGCTTGAAGGACGTCAGGACGAGCCACAGGACGGGCATGAAGAACCCGATGGCGACGAGCCATGTGAACAGGGTCAGGGCTGCGGAGCCCGCCCCGGAGGAGTTCCGGCGGGAACGGCGCGGCGCGCGGGACGGCGCGGTGGTCTGGGCGGCGGCGGGGATCCCGGCCGGGGACGCTGCGGTGCTGGTGCTCATCAGTTCTGCTCCGTGCTCATGAAGCCCTTGAAGATCAGACGCAGGGCGAAGTTGGCGATGATGATGGTGGCGATGACCACGACCACACCCATGGCCGCCGCCTGGCCGATGTCGAAGCCCAGGAACGCGCGCTGGTAGATGTAGTAGGGCAGGTTCGCGCTGCTCGTGCCCGGACCACCGGCGGTCATGAGGTAGATCTGGTCGAACGTGTTGACCACGTAGATCGCGCCCAGCAGGACGGACAGTTCGATGTAGCGGCGCAGGTGCGGCAGAGTGATGTGCACGAACGTCTGCCACCGGGTGGCGCCGTCCATCTGGGCGGCTTCCAGGACGTCACGGGGCTGGGACTGCAGGCCCGCCAGGATGAGGAGCATCATGAACGGCGTCCATTGCCACACGAGCGCGATCAGGATGGACAGCACCGGGTAGGCCGAGGTCCAGTCGATCGCCGGGATGCCCACGAGCCCCAGCAGCCAGTTCACCAGCCCGAACGTGGGGTTGAACATGGACACGCCCCACAGGGTCGCGGAGGCCACCGGCATGATCAGGAACGGGGTGATCAACAGGGTCCGTACGATGCCCCGACCCCGGAACTTCCGGTCCAGGAGCAGGGCG
Organism: Kocuria sp. CPCC 204721; assembly: GCF_040980945.1. Lineage (NCBI taxonomy): Bacteria > Bacillati > Actinomycetota > Actinomycetes > Micrococcales > Micrococcaceae > Kocuria > Kocuria sp. CPCC 204721. Next base: position 136,003 of record NZ_JAVKPO010000005.1, on the reverse strand, counting down.
AAGACGGTGCCCAGCACCATGGCGGCCAGGACGCAGCCCAGGGTGTAGATCACCGAGTTCAGCGCCACCTGGCGGAAGGTGCTGTCCGTGAAGATCGCCGCGTAGTTGGCCAGGCCCACGAACACGTCCGAGGCGGGGTTCAGCAGGTTCCACGAGCGCAGCGAGTACCAGATGGTGATCAGGAACGGGATCTGGGTCGCGATGATCGTGAAGATCAGCGCGGGCAGCAGCGGGAGCCTGCGGGACCACGCGTCGTGACGACGGCGCTCGTCACCGGTGGCCGGCGAACGGCCGGCACCGTGCGGGCCGGCCAGGGCGCGCACGCGGGTGGAGGTCGAGGAGGACGACATGGTCACTGCCCTTCTTCACGCTGGTAGGTACGGGCCACTTGCTGCGCGTACTCCTGGGACTGCTGCAGGGCCTCGTCCACCGAGGTGCTCCCCGCGATCGCGGCCGACATCTGCTGTCCCACCCGGGTTCCCAGGTCCTGGAACTCGGGGATGGACACGAACTGCAGTCCCTCGTACGGGACGGGGTGCGTCATGGAGGTCTTCTGGGACGCCCCGTCCATGGCGCGTAGGGTCGGCTGGGCGTAGGCCTGGGAAATCTTGCGGTACTCGGGGATCTCGTACGTGGAGTAGCGCGAGCCCGGGGGAACCCGTTCCCACCCGAACCGTTCACCCACGGTCTTGATGTACTCCTTGTCGGTCACCCAACTCACGAAGTCCCATGCGGCGTCCTTGTGCTCGGACGTGGTGGGGATCGCGAGCGACCAGCTATACAACCACCCCGCGGCTTCCGTGTTCATCACGGGCGCGGGTGCGTACCCGTTCTTGTGGGCCACGGTGGAGGACGCCGGGTCCTCGATCGCCGAGACCATGGCGGTCGCGTCGTACCACATGGCCGCGTTGCCCTGGCTGTAGCGGGTGATGCAGTCCCCGTACCCGGACGTCGCGGCACCGGGTTGACCGTGCGTGCGCACGAGGTCCACGTACTCGGTGACCGCTTCCTTGGTCTCGGGGGACGTGAGGGTGGGGTTCCAGTTCTCGTCGAACCAGCCACCGCCGTAGGTGTTCATGACCGTGCTCAGCGGTGCCATGACCTCACCCCAGCCGGCCAGACCGCGCAAGCAGATCCCCGAGACACCGTTCGCCGGATCGTCCAGCTTGGCAGCGAGTTCGGCGACCTGGGGCCACGTGGGCTTCTCGGGCATGGTCACCCCGGCCTTCTCGAAGAGTTCCTTGTTGTAGACCAGGAACGAGGACTCGCCGTAGAACGGGACCGAGTACATGTCCCCGTCCTTGCTCAGGGCGGTGCGGATGGAGCCGATGAAGTCCTTGTCGTCGTAGCCCTCGGTGCGGTCGATGTAGGGCTGGAGGTCCTCGATCCACCCGTTCTCGGCCCAGATGGGGGTTTCGTAGTTGGAGATCATCACCACGTCGAACTCACCGCCGCCCGTGGCCACGGACGCGGTGATCTTGGCCCGCGCCTCGTTCTCCGGAAGGGACACGAATTTCACGACCACCCCGGGGTGCTCCTTGCGGAACTCGTCCTGCAGCTGCATGGCGTCCTGCATCTGGGGGTTGGACACGATCGCCACGACGATCTGGTCCGTGGTGTCGTCCGCGGCGGCGGCACATCCCGTGAGCGTGAAGCCCGTGAGCACCGCGACGGCGGCCGCGGGCCACCACGCCGAACAGCGCGTCCCATGCCGCCCTCGCCGGGGCGGATGGCCGGAGGCGCAGGGTGGGTCCGTGAATCGTCGACTCATGATCTTCCTTGTCCTCGGGGCACGTGATGCGCGGGAGGAATCACTGGTCGAGCCCCAGAATCTCATCTGAGATCACCGCATTCCTCAAGTGTGATGTGATGCTAGTCATATAGACTCAGATGAGCAAGGCCCTCGGGCACGAATGATGACCCCGGATGCGGTGAGATATGCCAACCACGGCCCCCTGGCCCCCCACTGACCCGGGCCAGCGCCAGCGTCTGCTCGCGCACCTGGCCCACGAGTACTTCGTGGAGGGCACGTCCAAGATCGCGCTCGGCAAGAAGTCCGGGCTCTCTCGCTTCCAGGTGGCCGCGCTGCTGCAGGAGGCACAGGACACGGGGATCGTCCGGATCGAGATCGCGGTCCCGCTCGAGAACTCGGACGAGGGCCTTGCGCGCGCCGCGGGGCTGCAACGCCTCGTCACGGTGGGTTCCGCGCAGTGGCCCGCGGACCGGGAGGCGCTGGCCAAGGCCGTGGCCCGGGAGATCACGCGCGTGCTGCACGACGACGACGTCCTGGGGATCTCGTGGTCCCGCACCCTGCAGCTCGTGGTCCATGACCTACCCGCGCTGCCGCACAACGACGTCATCCAACTCGCGGGAGCCCTCAGCACCGACGACCGCGCGGCGGAGTCGCCACGGCTGCTCGCGTCCCTGCACTGTCGCTCGGTCTGGCCGCTATGGGCACCGCTCGTGGTGGAACAGGCCGATTCGCTCAAGAAGTCCCGCGAGATTGAACTGACGCTACGGCGCGCAGATTCCCTCGACGTCGCCGTGCTGGCCGTGGGCGGGTGGACGCCCGACACCTCCACGGTGTGGCCCCGGATCGCGGACGACGTCGCTCGCGCCGCCCAGCGCGCGGGCGCCGTCGCCGAGGTCTCCGGGCACCTGCTGGACGCCGAGGGCCACGAACTGGACACCCCCGTGAGCGGGATGATCGTCGCCGCGAGCGTGGCGCAGCTGCGCGCCGCCCGCCGCAAGGTGGCCGTGGCCTCGGGTGCGGAACGCGCACCCGCGGTGCTGGCAGCCGTCCGGGGCGGTCTCGTGGACCACCTCGTGTGCGACGCCGCCCTGCGCGACGCCCTCGAGGGCCTACTCCCCCGTGCCAATCCGGCCAATGGCGAGTGACACCCGGCCGCACCCATACCCAGCCCGTTCCCACGGAAAGGACCCCATGACCACGGTCGTTGGCATCGATTCCTCCACGCAGTCCTGCAAGGTCGTGGTGGTGGACGAGCGCACCGGGCGGACACTCGCCCAGGCGAGTGCCCCGCACCCGGACGGGACCAGCGTGGACCCCGCGGCATGGTTGGCCGCGCTGCGCACCGCCTGGCGGGACGCCGGGGTCCCGGATCGCGGTGACGTGGTGGGCGTGGCGGTGGCCGGTCAACAGCACGGCATGGTCGCCGTGGACCGCCACGGTGAGCCCGTCCACGATGCGCTGCTGTGGAACGACGTCCGTAGCGCAGCCCAGGCCGCGCGCATGTTCGCCGAGCACGGGACCGAGTGGTGGATGGAGCGCGTGGACATGGCGCCCGTCCCCTCCATGACGCTGTCCAAGCTCGCGTGGTTGCGGGAGAACGACCCCGGGGCCGCCTCACGGGTGGAGCGCGTCATGCTCCCCCACGACTGGTTGACCCTGCAGCTGTGCGGTGAGTTCGTCACCGATCGCTCGGACGCCTCCGGCACGGGGTACTTCGACGCCGCGCACGACCAGTACCGCCCCGAACTGCTCCAGGAGTACTTCGGGGCCGTTCCCCAGCTGCCCCGCGTCCTGGCGGCGGGCGAGGCCGCGGGAACGCTGGGTGAGGAGTGGGGCTGCGGCAGCGGCGTCGTCGTGGGCCCCGGCGCCGGGGACAACGCCGCGGCCGCGCTGGGACTGGGCCTGGGCGAGGGCGAGGTCACGATCTCCGTGGGGACCTCGGGCACGGTGTTCGCGTGCAGTGCCGAACCTCCACGGGACCCGAGCGGGGTGACGGCGGGCTTCGCGGATGCCACGGGCCGGTTCCTCCCGCTGCTGTGCACGATCAACGCCGCGCGCGTCATGACCTCCACGGCGGAGCTGCTGGGCGTGGGGCTCGACGAGTTCACGCGCCTGGCCACGTCCGGCGCGTCGGACGCCGGCGGCCTCACATTGCTGCCGTATTTCGACGGCGAGCGCACGCCCAACCTGCCCAAGGCCACCGGTCGGCTGGACGGGATGACGCGCGCGTCCCTCACGCGGGAGAACCTCGCGCGCGCCGCCGTGCTGTCCGTGGCCAATTCACTCGCGGACTGCCTGAGCGTGCTGCGCGGGCTGGACGTCGCGGTCGAGCGGGTCCTGCTGATCGGTGGGGGCGCCAAGTCCGAGGCGCTGTGCGGCGTCCTGCCGGACACCCTCGGGATGCCGGTGGACGTGCCGGACACGGGCGAGTACGTGGCGCTGGGTGCCGCGCGGCAAGCAGCGTGGGTCGCTACCGGGTCCTTCCCGGAGTGGGAGCGTTCGGTGGGGCGGCGGTTGCACCCCTCCTCCGACACCGGTGCGCAGCGGTTCCGGCAGCGGTACGGGGACGCTCGCGCGAACCTCGAGACCGAGCTCGCGGCGGACCCCACGGAGCAGCGGCCGGAACCGACGGACTGAGACGGCGGGCCGGCACCCCGGCGCACCCCCATGTGCCCTGGCGCGATGCCGGTACCGGGGCCGACCCGTGAGGCCGTACCGGTCTCGCACGTCCTCCGGCTACCGCGCGAACCGGGCGACGGCGTCCTCGATCGTCGCGCGCGCCCCGCGCTCGTGGAAGCTGCGCAGCGCCTCGAGGTAGGGCCGGGTGAATTCCTCGTGGTCCGCGAGATCCCCGAACAGGTCCGTGTCCCGCACGAACGCGAGCTCGTCCTCGGACTGCCGGGCCGCGGCCGCCATGACACGTTCCTTCCGACCGTCCACCACGGTGATGGGTGCTCCGTGCTCGTCCGTGCCCTCCGCGTAGCGCGCCCAGGAGGCCACGATCGTGGCACCGAGCTCGACCGGGCGACCGTGGGCCAGGTTGTCCTTGATCACCGGGACCAGCCACTTGGGGATCCGGTCGGAGGATTCCGCGCACAACCTCGCGAGGGTGTCCCGCACGTGCGGATTGGCGAAGCGCTCGATCAGCTGGTGCTTGTAGGCGTCCAGGTCCACACCGTCCACCGGTCGCAGCGTGGGAGTGGCCTCACGGTTCATGTACGCGAGCAGGTAGGAGACGAACGTGGGGTCCTGGCACACCTCGTGCGCGTACTCGTACCCGGCCAGGAATCCGGGGTAACACAGGGCCTGGTGACTCACATTGAGCAGGCGCAGCTTCATGAGTTCGTACGGCTCCACGTCCGGGACCACCTGCACGCCGACCTCCTCGAACGCGGGGCGCCCGTCGGTGAACGCGTCCTCGAGCGCCCACTGGGCGAACGGTTCCGCGACCACGGGCCACGCGTCCCGGACCCCGAACCGTTCGGCGACCATGAGGCGGTCCTCGTCCGTGGTCACGGGCGTGATCCGGTCCACCATGGAATTGGGGAACGGCACCTCCTGCTCGATCCACTCCGCGAGTTCGGGATCACGCAATCGGGCGTAGGCCGTGAACTGGCGGCGGGCCATGTCCCCGTTGCCCTGGATGTTGTCGCAGGACATGACGGTGAACGGGCGGGTACCCGCGGCGCGCCGTCGGGCCAGTGCTTCGACCACGAGTCCGAAGACCGTGGCCGGGGGTTCGGCCTCTCCACCCTGCGTGGCGACCCGTGCCTGCTCGAGGTCGTGGGCCACCGCCGGGTTCTGGGCGTCGAACTCACCCGTGGCCTGGCTGAAGTTGTACCCGCCCTCGGTGATGGTCAGCGAGACGATGCGCGTGGCGGGATCGGTGAGCCGCGCCATGGCCTGCTCGGCCTCGGCCGGCGCGAACACGTAGTCCACGATGGATCCGATGACCCGCGGTTCCAGGGTCCCGTCCGGGTGCTTGAGCACGAGCGTGTAGAGGTGATCCTGCTCCGCCATGACCTGCTTCATCGCGGCGTCCCCGGGGAGCACACCCATGCCGCAGATGCCCCAGTCCAGGTCCTTGCCCTCGTTCATGAGGCGGTCCGCGTACATGGCCTGGTGCGCGCGATGGAAGCCCCCCACGCCGAAATGCACGATCCCGACCGAGACCTGGGAACGGTCGTAGCCGGGAACCGGGATGTCCAGCTCACCCAGCACGGTCTGGGAAAGTGTCACGGCGTCCTGGGCGGATGTGTCCTGCTGCATGGCTGCTCCCATCAGAGACCCGGGAGTGGCTGATGTGACCCACCCCACGTGCCCAACATATCAGATGAGAAACATCTCGTGCTCATCAGAGCACCTCCGAGCGGAGTGTGCAGCCTCAGCACTCGAATTCCGTGCGGCCCGTGAACGCCAGCGCGGCCCGCAGGCGCTCCGCCTGGTGCTCGGGCATCGGGGGCAGGTCGTCGAGTGAGTACCACCCCACCTGGAGGGACTCGTCGTCCGCCACCCGCGCCTCGCCGGAGACGTAACTGCACAGGAACGTGTGGTCCAGGAACTGGCAGCGGTCCCCGTTGGGGAATTCGACGACGTCCCCGGCCTTGACCCGCACGAGGTCGTCCACCGTGACCTCCACGCCGGTCTCCTCGAGGCACTCGCGGCGCGCGGCGACCCCGGGGTCCTCCCCCGGTTCCACGATCCCGGTGATCAGTCCCCAGTTCCCGTTGTCCGCGCGCCGCCCCAGCAGCACCCGGCCCTCGTGCAGGACCACGGCGGTGCACCCGGGCACCCACAACAAGTCGTGATCGATCTTGCGGCGCAGGTGGGCGATGAACTCGGGAACGGGCACGGGTGTCTCCTCCTGGGTGGGTACGACTGCGCGGGCGGCGTTCACAGGAACGCCACGACACCCAAGCTTCCCACGATCATGAACGGCCCCAGGGGGATGCGACTGCTCGCCCGGGCGCGGCGCAGGATCAGCAGTACGGCGCAGAACAGCCCGGCCAGCACGAACGTGGCCGCGAGCGCGAGCACCGTATGGGTCACGGACGAGAATCCCGTGAGCAGCCCCAGGACCCCCGCGAGCCGCACGTCCCCCATTCCCATGCCGGCGGGGTTGATCAACCGCAGGGCCAGGAAGAGTCCTTTCATGATGAGCAGACCCCACAGCATCCACCACAGGCGCACGGTGTCGTGGGCGAGGACGGCGGAGGCGCCCAACAGGAGGGCGGTCACGGGATACAGCGGGCGCACCACCCGCCCCGGCAGGCGGTGGTATCGGATGTCGGTGGCGGCGAGCCACACTCCTGTGCATGCGAGCACCATGACGGCCAGGGCGCATGCCACCGCGGCCAGCTGTGCGCCGACCGTGGCTTCCTGCAGGTGCGCCCCCACGAACCCGCCGATGCCCGTAGTGTCGGGCTGAAGCATGAACTCATCCTAGGCACCCCGCTGTGGTGCGGGTCATGAACAGCGGCCCATGTGGAGCACGGGTTCGTAGACTGGGCCCATGATCGCTCCCTGGCAGAACAGGCCCGCCCGATCGACCGTGTCCGAGGAGTCCTTCGCCGCGCTGTGCCGGTCCTCCCCGTGGCGCTGGGACACGGTGCGGTTCACGCTGTACTGGGTGAGCGAGGATCCGGACAGCGCCGCCCGCCCCGTGCGCGTGTGGCTGCGCCGGCCCTCCGATGTGCGCGTGGAGACACTGCAGGGCGACGTGCTGTACGCGAGTACGTCCCTCGAACGCTCCCGGGACGACTTCTACGTCACGGACACGTCCCGCTCCTGGTTGCTGCCTCCCGCGCTCGTCTCACCGGTCTATGACGACGACGGCCTCGTGGTCCGCCGCCCCGAGGCCGCCTACGGGGACCCGATCTTCGGGGGCGGGCGCTGGCAGGCGATCCTGGACCCCGTGGAATGCGTGGGCCCCGCGCCCACCCCGCCCTACCTACCAGAGCAGCGCCCCTCGCAGTTGTCCTCCGTGGTGGCCGGGGCCTTCGCCAAACGCCGGGTGTGGTGCGCGACCGTGGAGCCCACCGTGCGCTACCGGCCCGTGACCGCGAACCACCCGCTCGCCCCGGGTCCCACGCGGATCGCGGTGGACACCGCGACCGGCGTCTGCGTCTACTCCCACGTGCTGCGCGGACCGTACGCGGGTCAGGGCCACCGACTCGTGATCGAGGCGGTGGACGAATACCAACTGGACGACCTGTTCACGCAACAGGACTTCAACCTCACGGACGTCTCCCGTCACGTGCCGTGGCCCGTGCTCCCAGCCTGAGCCGCCGCCCGCGATCCGCACCGGGCGGATTCCCCAGGGGCCGCGTTTCTCGGGTGTCCAGGGCGCGCAGCCCGTTCGGACCTGACGACGACGCCGCGGGCTCGGGACGACCAGGCCGGGCGGGGGACGACGCCGCCCTCCCGGCCCGGCGTCGTCGGGTCACACGTCCTGGCGCTCGAGCAGGTCGGTCACGAGGGCCGCGATGGGTGAACGCTCGGAGCGCGTGAGGCTCACATGCCCGAACAACCGCTGACCCTTGAGCGCCTCGACCACGGCCATGATGCCGTCGTGACGTCCCACCCGCAGGTTGTCCCGCTGGGCGACGTCGTGGGTGAGCACCACCTTGGAGTTCTGCCCGATCCGGGACAGGGCGGTGAGCAACACGTTGCGTTCGAGCGACTGCGCCTCGTCCACGATGACCCACGCGTCGTGCAGGGACCGCCCGCGGATGTGGGTCAGGGGCAGTACCTCGAGCATCCCACGCGCCACGACGTCGTCCACGACCGCGGGTGAGACCACGGAGGACAGCGTGTCGAAGACCGCCTGACCCCACGGGTTCATCTTCTCCTCCTCCGTGCCGGGGAGGTAGCCCAGGTCCTGGCCACCCACCGCGTAGAGCGGGCGGAACACCATGATCCGGCGGTGTTCGCGGCGTTCCAGAACGGCGTCGAGCCCCGCGCACAGCGCGAGCGCGGACTTGCCCGTTCCTGCGCGACCGCCCAGCGAGACGATGCCCACGGCGGGGTCGGTCAGCAGGTCGATGGCCAACCGCTGTTCGGCCGAGCGTCCCTGCACCCCGAACACGTCCCGGTCCGCGGCGACCAGGCGCGCCTGCCCGTCCGGTTCGGTCCGGGCGAGAGCGCTGCCCGCGGACGAGCGCAGGACCAGACCCGTGTTCACGGGAAGCTCCCGGGCGCCCGGCACTTCCGTGCGGCCCTCGGCGTAGAGGCCGGAGACGACGTCGTCCGCGACGTCCAGATGGGCCACTCCCGTGTACGCGTCGTCACCACCGATCCACTCACCGCGGTACTCCTCCGCGGCGAGTCCCAGGGCGGAGGCCTTGAGCCGCATGGGCAGGTCCTTGGACACCACACACACGTCGTGACCCTCGCCGGAGAGGTTCGCGGCCACGCTGAGGATGCGTGAATCGTTGTCCCGCAGCCGGAAACTCTGGGGCAGCACCGTGTCCGCGACGTGGTTGAGTTCCACCTGCAGGCACCCGCCGTCCGCGAGGTCCACGGGCCGGTCCAGGCCGCCGTGGGTCACGCGGAGGTCGTCCAGCAACCGCAGCGCCTTGCGCGCGAAGTACCCCAGTTCCGGGTCGTGACGCTTGGCCTCGAGCTCGGTGATCACCACCACGGGCAGCACCACGCGGTGCTCGGCGAAACGGAACACGGCGCGCGGGTCCGAGAGCAGCACGGACGTGTCGATCACGTACGTGCGCACACCGGCCGCGGAGCCGTCCTCCTCGAGCGCGCCGGATCGGACGGGGGTTACGGGGGTGTCGATGCTCATGGGGCCCTTTCCCTGCGGAGTCATTGGCCGGTGTGTCCGGCACCTCTCACGCTAGGGAGGCCGATCAAGGGTGGCGCGCCCCACCGGTGAACGGCGCGTGAACATCCGCCACGGGCCCGTGAGCGGGACCGGTAGGGCCCGCTCAGCCCCCGAATCGGCGCTGACGGCGCGCGTAATCGCGCAGGGCCCGCAGGAAGTCGACCCGGCGGAAGTCCGGCCACAGCGCTTCGCAGAAGTAGAACTCGCTGTATGCGGACTGCCACATCAAGAAGCCCGAGAGGCGTTGTTCGCCGGAGGTGCGGATCAGCAGGTCGGGATCGGGTTGCCCGCGCGTGTAGAGGTGTGCGGAGATGTCCTCCACGCTGAGCTCCTGCGCCATTTGCGCGAGCGACGCACCGCGGGCGTCGGCATCGGTGAGCACCTCGCGTACCGCGTCCACGATCTCCTGCCGCCCCCCGTACCCCACGGCGATGTTCAGGTGGGGGCCGGGATTGTCCACCGTGCGCTGTGCGCTGTTCAGCAGTTGCTCCTGGAGCTTCTCCGGGAGGGTTCCCAGGGCACCCACGGGTTGGATCCGGCAGATCCCTTCTTCCTGCAGCTCGCACATGAGGTTGGTGATGATCTCCAGCAGGGCCGTGAGTTCCTCGCGCGGACGGTTGAGGTTCTCGGTGGAGAGGATGTAAAGGGTGACCACCTGGATGTTCAGCTCGTGGCACCAGCGCAGGAACTCCACGATCTTGCGCGCGCCCGCCCGGTGGCCCTCCTCCGTGGTGGCCCCGAACTGGCGCGCCCACCGGCGGTTGCCGTCCACGAGCACACCCACGTGATGCGGCAACTCGTCCGCGGTGAGGGTGCGCGCCAAGCGGTGTTCGTAGAAGGAATACATGACACGGGGAAGTTTCACAGCGTCATTCCTCCCCTGAGTCGGCCCGGTCCACACGGATTCACACCCCTAAACTACCTGTAGGGCAGACCCAATCCAGTAGCACCCCCGAGCTCCGTGTCCGCGGGGCGCCCATGAGAGGCAGTGGTGTCCACCATGTCAGACGAACGCACCGAGAAGCGCACCGTTCCCGGCCCGGTGACGATCGTGCGTCACACGCGTAACGGTCCCCTCACGGTGGAGAAGAAACCGTCCTGGCGCGGGTGGATCCACGCGGGCTTCAGCCCGGTGGCCGCGGTGCTGGGTGTGGTGGCCATCGTCGTGGCACCCACGGTGGAGCTGCGTCTCGCATGTCTGGTCTACACCATCACGGCGATCATGCTGTTCGGTACCTCGGCCGTATACCACCGCTTCTACTGGGGCGCGCGCATGAACGCGGTGCTGCGGCGGATGGACCATTCGAACATCGCCCTGATCATCGCCGGGACGTACACGCCCCTGGCCGTGAGTTTCCTCCCGGTGCGGGGCGCCACGATCCTGCTCGGCGTGATCTGGACGATCGGTGCCCTGCTCGTGATCTTCCGTGTCTTCTGGATGAGCGCGCCGCGATGGCTCTACACCCCGCTCTACGTGATCATGGGGTGCCTGGCCCTGCTCTACCTCCCGGCGTTCTTCGCGGTGAACGTCCTCGCGACCGTCCTGCTGATCTGCGGCGGCGTGTTCTACATCGCCGGTGCGGTGTGTTACGCGACCAGGCGCCCCCGGTTGCTCCCGGCGACGTTCAGCTTCCACGAGGTCTTCCACGCGTGCACGATCGGCGGCTTCGTCTGCCACTACATCGCGATCATGTTCGCGATGTTCGCCGCGTGAGCGATGTGTGACGCTCCGGTCAGAGGTCCGACGGCGCTCGGCGTGCGGGGACCGCTCGGCGCGGTGACGTCTGCGTCGTCCACGCGATGCCGACGACGCAGCGCCCCTGTGCGCTCAGCCCCGCTCTGCGCGGATCCGGGTGACGAGTGCGCTCACGTCCGGCATGGAATGGACGGGAAGTTCGCAGCGTCCCTCCCGGCACAACCACACCGTGTATCCGGGTTCCGATGCCGCAGGAACCCCGTACGGCGCCGCACTCCCGTCCAGGACCAGGACATCCAGCATACGTGCCGCACCGACCGCGTCGAGCGTCTCGCGCCACTGCTCGGCGCTCGCGTCCACGACCTGCAACAGGGCCGGGGGGTGCTCGTCGGCCAGCACGGCCGACACCATGCCCCCGGCCGTCGTGGATGCCTTGAGGACCACCCCGGTCGCGGGCGCGGTCACGGCGTCGACCACCTCCCGGGCCTGGCGCTCACCGATCGTCGGCTGGGACAGCTCCGTGAGCCACCGGGAGAGCACCGCGGAACTGGACGCGGCGACGTCGTCGAACGGCTCCGCACGGCCCGTGGCCCCGGCCGCCGCGAGGGTGGGGTCCACCTCGGCGGACTCGAGCACGGTACTCCCGCGCACAAAACGCTTCACGGCGACCTCGGCGAGCGCGCGGCTGCGCTCGTACCACGCGGTCTCGCCCGTGGCCCGGTACAGCGCGAGCAGCCCGGCGCCGAAGCGCGCGTAGTCCTCGAGCTGGCCCTCGTGGGGGTCCACGACGCCGCCGCGTGACGTGCGCGTGATGCGTCCGGTGGCGGAGTCTCGGTGCCGTTCCCACAGGAAACCGGCGGCCGTGGCGGCCAGCTCGATCCATTCGGGGTGCCCCAGCAGCACACCCGCGTCCGCGAGTCCCGTGAGCGCCATGCCGTTCCAGGCCGTGACGATCTTGTCGTCCAGGTGGGGTGCCGTGCGCGTGATCCGCCGCTGCCACAGCTCCTGCCGTACGGACTCGTCCAGGATCCCCGTGACCGCACCCGCCTCACCCCAAGCCGCCGTGGCCGGCGCGGGGCGACCCCCTGCGGAGCTCCCGGCGTGACCCGAGAACGTGTAGTAGGCGCCCTCACGTTCGGCATGCGGCTCGTCGGACGCGGGATCACTGTCCGCGTCGAGGGATGCGGCGAACGCGCCCTCGGGGGTCATCACCTCCCGTTCGAGCCACTCGACCAGCAGCTCTGCGGCCCGGCGGTAACGGGCCGCGCGAGTGGCGTCCGTGCCGGTGCGTTCCAGCAGCGCCACGGTGCGCGCCAGCACGCCGAGCAGCTGGGCGTTGTCATAGAGCATCTTCTCGTAGTGGGGCAGGGACCAGTCCGGGGTCACCGAGTACCGGAAGAACCCGCCGCCCACATGGTCCTGCAGCGCCCCCGTGACCATCGCGTCGAGCGTGGCGCACAACAGATCACGTGCGGTGCGCGCGTGCTGCGCCGCGGCGTCGTCGTGGCCGGAAGCAGCGTGCGCGCTCGCCGACGCAGGATACCCAGCCAGGGCATCGCGGTGCGCAGTGCTCGCAATGCGCGTGAGGGCGTCCAGGGTGGGCGAGGGCGGGAACTTGGCGCCGGTTCCGAAGCCCTCGTGGGCGGCGTCCCGGGCGACCTCCAGGCCGTCGAGCCAGGCTCCCGTGAGTTGTTCCGCGGCGTCCTCGGCGGCCTCGCCACCCTCCATGCGAACAACCGACGGACCTGCGTCGGCGAGCATCCGGTCCACGAGTTCGGGGTGGCGGGACAGCGCATCGTAGACCTGTTCGGCCCCGCGCAACACCTCGTCACGGCGCTCGGTCCAGGCCTCGGTGACGGCCCGCAGGACCTGCATGAAGGACGGCCTCCCCTGCACGGGACGCGGCGGGTAGTAGGTCCCGGCATGGAACACCCTGCCCTGCGGGGTCAGGAACGCGGTCATGGGCCAGCCGCCCTGACCAGTGAGCAGCTGGGTGGCCGCCATGTAGATCGAGTCCACGTCCGGGCGTTGTTCGCGGTCCACCTTGATCGCCACGAAATGTTCGTTGAGGTAGCGCCCCACCTCCGGGTCCTCGAAGGACTCGTGGGCCATCACATGGCACCAGTGGCACGCGGCATAGCCCACGGACAGCAGGACAGGCACCTCCCGCGCGTGGGCCTCCTCGAAGGCCTCGGGGCAGAACTCCCACCAGTCCACGGGGTTCTCCGCGTGCTGCAGCAGGTAGGGACTCGTGGAGTGGGCCAGACGATTGGACATACCCCACGGTCTCACACGGGAGCGGGGATGACAGCCAGGGGGCTCACGGCTCGAGGGTCATGAGGCGCGGCTCTGGTCGCGGTTGCCCGCCACCGGGTGGTGCGTCGTGCCCAGGAGCGGGGCGCCCGTCGGGTTCGGGCGCAGGCCGGAGCGCCTGTGGCAGTCAGTCGCGGGGCGGACCGTCCCGGCGGTCACCCGCGCGAGGCGGGCGGGCGACATCGCCCTCGCTCGACCCGCCGGTGCGGGACGTGCGCGACGGCGACGCCGCGGCGTCGTCCGCGTAGCCACCCACGTGATCCTCCGCGGCGCGCTGCTCGGCGTACTGGGCGCGGTAGCGCAGTCGCCGGTTACGGCGGTTGAAGTCCATCACGAGCAGGACCACGGCGGCGGCCAGCAGGAACGTCATGAGGAAGCCCACGAGGCCCGGCGAGACCTGGCTGGGGTCCAACCCAGGGCGCAGGGTGTTCTCCGGACTCGGGGCCGGCGTCGCGGCGGTCAGGACGGTCAGCAGCGTGGGCACGGGAAGGCTCATTTCCGGGGGGTCGAGGCAGCGTCGGTGACGCCCGCGAACAGATCCGTCTCGGGCAGGGAGGTCTCCACGCGGGAGTCCGCGAGCGTGTAATCCTCCCACGGCCACACTTCGGCCTGGGTCTCGGCGGAGACCGCGAAGAACAGGCCCTTGGGGTCCACCTGGGTCCGGTGGCTGCTCAGGGCCGCGTCCCGGACGGTGAACTGGTGCGCGCACTCGATCTTGGTGGTGGTCTCGTGGCGCGGCATGGGCGGGCGGTGACCCTCCGGGTCCGACTCCTGGATCGCGGCGATGCGCTGGGCGTACGGGGACTGCAGTCCGCGGGCCTCGAGGGCCTCGTGCAGTGCGATGAACCGCTCCACGTTGAACGCGCGGTCGTAGTACAGCTTGGACGGGGTCCACGGCTCACCCGTCCCGGGGTAAGCCTCCGGATCACCCGCGCGCTGGTACGCCTCCATGGCCACGTTGTGGGTCTGGATGTGGTCCGGGTGCGGGTAACCGCCGTTCTCGTCGTAGCTCAGGATCACGTGCGGGCGGAACTCACGCACCAGCTGCACCACGGGGGCCGCGGCGCGTTCGAGGGGCTGCAGGGCGAAGCAGCCCCACGGCAGCGGGGGCAGCGGGTCCCCCTCGGGCAGACCGGAGTCCGTGAACCCGATCCACCGGTGCTCCACGCCCAAGGCCTTCGCGGCCGCGGCCATCTCGTGACGACGCAGCCCGGGCAGGTCACGCTCGGCCCAGACGTCCCCCTCCATCTCAGCGTTGAGGATCGAACCGCGCTCGCCACCGGTGCACGTGGCCACCATGACGCGCGCGCCCAGCTGGGCGTAATGTGCCATGGTCGCGGCACCCTTGCTGGACTCGTCGTCCGGGTGGGCGTGGATGGCCAACAATCGAAGCTGTGAATAATCCGTCACCGAACGGATGCCTCCAAGACGTCATCGCGGGAAAAATGCAATCCCCGGTATCTTACGCCGCTCGTGCCGCCGGAGCTGTCGTGCCCATCACGGCTGCCGCGCACCGCACGGCGACCGGCCTCCCAGAAACCGCACACGCGCGCTGGGTACAGTGGTCGCTATGAGTTCTGCCATGCCCCGGCCTACCTCCCGGCCGGAGACGGGCGCCACTGCCCCCGGCACCTCCGCGACCCAGCGGGCGCTCGCACAGCGCTACGGGACCGGACACCGCGCCGTCGCCCGCTCCCCCCGCCGCGGGCCCAGCACCCGTGGCTGGATGCTGATCGCGGCCGCGGCCACGCTGGTGGCGGCGCTGTTCGTGGTGTGGATCGTGTGGGGCAACTCCCAGCGGCCCGTGTTCAAGGACGTGAGCTTCCAGATCACGGACTCCGCGCACGTGTACGCGGACTTCGACCTCACCAAGGACCCCGACCAGACCGTCACGTGCGCGGTGCAGGCCCTCAACGAGCAATACGCCGTGGTGGGTTGGACCGAGGTCATGATCGGCCAATTGCCGGACGACCAACTCAACGGCCGCACGAGCACCCACCGGGTACCCCTGCGCACCACGAACCTGGCCACCACAGCGGGGGTCGACTCGTGCTGGGAGAGTGCTGGCTGACCCTCCCGCGGTGGTCGGGTAATTCCTGACTGACCATCCGCGCAGCTTCGGACCGGCCACATCCGTGACGGGAACCATGACGTCTGATTGCACGACCCACCGCACCCCGCACGCGCTTTGGGCCGCGGGCGCGGACTCCACTAGACTGGACAGAGATCACATCCCCGACCCGGACGCGCTGGGCCACTCGGCTCGCCCCGGGGCGGGGTTTTTCTACACGTGTCCGTCAGGGCGACGGACACCAGAGAACGGAGGCACCGTGGCTACTAATGAGGGAGCCTGGCTCACCCAGGAAGCCTACGACCGGCTCAAGAAAGAGCTTGACCACATCTCCGGGCCGTACCGCCAGGAGATCGTGGACCGGATCGAACAGGCGCGTTCCGAGGGTGACCTCAAGGAGAACGGCGGCTACCACGCTGCACGCGAGGAGCAGGGCAAGAACGAGGGCCGGATCGCCCAGTTGACCCAGCTGCTCGAGAACGCCCAGGTGGGCGAGGCCCCCGCGGACGACGGCGTGATCGAGGCCGGCATGGTCGTGACCGCGGAGATCGCGGGCGACGAGATGACCTTCCTCATGGGTTCCCGCGAGGTCGCCGAAGACCTCACCGGCGGTTCGGACCTCGAGGTCTTCTCCGAGCGCTCTCCCATGGGTGCCGCGATCAACGGCCACAAGGTCGGTGACACCGTGAGCTACAAGGCCCCGAACGGCAAGGACATCACGGTGAAGATCCTGAAGGCCAAGCCCTTCAGCCGCTGATCGACCCCGGTTCATCACGAAGGCCACCTCGCCCGTGCGAGGTGGTCTTCGTCGTGCGCGACCCGATGCGGCCCAGGAGTCTTACGCGGCTCGACACGGTCCATGAGTCGCCCGGGTGTGGCCCGTAGGATCGAAGCACGCCCCGTCGAGCCCCGCTAGGAGTTTCCCCCGTGGTCACACACTGGAACCGGACCCCCAACTCGTGGACGGTCCCGCTGATCATCCTCACCGCGCTGCTGGGGATCGCCGCGATCGTCGTGCACTTCCTGGGTCAGGACGACCCCGCACTGAACGCGACCGGCGGCCTGCGCAACATCCTGTGGTTCGCCACCTTCGTGGCCGCGTTCGTCACGTACTTCACGGCCCGGCGCGGACGACGCCGCTGACGCACGCGCACCGCGCGGGTCACCTCCCGCTCAGTGCACCACCACAGGTCGGTAGCCGTGGGACTCCAGGGCGTCGATCACGTGATCGCAGTGCCCGTGGCCCTTGGTCTCCATGTCAATCGTGATGGACACGTCCCCCATGGACAACGAGCCCCCGATCCGGGTGTGATTCACCCCGGTCACATTGGCGTCCATGTCCGCGATGATCTGCGAGATCTGGGCGAGCTCACCGGGGCGGTCCGTGAGCATCATCTTGATGGTCATGTAGCGCCCCGCCGCGGAGAGACCCCGCTGGATCACCTTGAGCATCAGCATGGGATCGATATTGCCGCCCGAGAGCAGCACGACAGTGGTCCCCAGATCCGGGTACTCACGCTTGAGCGCCCCCTCGAGGATCGCCGCCACACCCACGGCACCCGCGGGTTCCACGACCATCTTGTTGCGCTCGAGCATGAAGATCAGCGCCTGGGCGAGCGAGTCCTCGGAGACCGTGACGACGTCGTCCGCGAGGTGGCGGATCACGTTGAACGGCAACTGTCCGGGCCGGCCCACGGCGATGCCGTCCGCAATGGTGGAGACCTTGGACAGCGTGACGATCGCGTCCCCGGCGAGCGAGGGCGGGTAGGCCGCGGCGTTCTCCGCCTGCACCCCGATGACCCGGATGTCCTTGCCCTGCTCCTGTGCCTTGGCCTTCAGCGCCACGGACACTCCCGCGAGCAGCCCTCCCCCGCCCACACCGGCGATGACGGTGTCCACGGTGGGCAGCTGGTCGAGGATCTCGAGACCCAGGGTGCCCTGGCCGGCGATGATGTCCGGGTGGTCGAACGGGTGGACGAACACCGCGCCGGTCTCGTCCGCGTAGCGCTGGGCCTCTGCGAGCGCCTGGTCCACGTTCGACCCGTGCAGCACGACCTCCGCACCGTGGTCCTGGGTGGCCGCGATCTTTGGCAGCGCCGCTCCGCGGGGCATGTAGATCCGCGCCGTGATCCCCAGTTTGGCCGCCGCGAGCGCCACACCCTGGGCGTGGTTGCCCGCCGACGCCGCCACGACGCCCCGTCGCTTCTCCTCGTCCGAGAGCTGGGCCATGCGCACGTACGCGCCGCGGACCTTGAACGATCCCGCGCGCTGGAGGTTCTCGCACTTGAGGTACACCTCGGAACCGAGCATGCGGGACAGCGCGCGCGAGTGCGCGAGCGGCGTCATCTCGATCACCCCGTCGAGCAACTGCGCGGCGTGGCGGACGTCGGCCACCGAGACGGGCAAATCAGTGAGGCCCACAGAGAACTTCTTTCGTGGTAGTCGGCCGTTGCGGCTCGTTCGAAACGCGCGAACCCGGGGTGGATCACGACCTCGAGGCTCGGCGCGGACACACAGAACGCGGCGTCCGGGGTGAGGACGCCGCGTTCCATGGTATTACGCCGTGCGGGACTAGACGTTCCGGGAGTCCCCCGAACCCACCTCGTCCGCCTCGATGGACGCGTTGTGCTTGGTTTCCTTCTTGTGCTTCTCCTCGCGCTTCTTCTCCGCGTTCTGGCGCTCACGATGGCGCTTGCCGCGGAAACGCTGCAGCTGGGCCATGACCTGTTCGCGCGTGAGGTCCTGCTTCTTGGCTGCCTTCTTGATCTCCCACGGGTACATGAAGGGCTGCCATGCGATCTCCTCGTCCCGCTCCCAGGCGCGGCTGCCGAGGTAACGGATGATCGTGTTGAGCATGGCCATCAGGGGCACGGCGAACAGCGCACCGGCGATCCCGAAGAGCACGCTACCGGCGGCCACCGCCAGGAACACGGCCACGGGGTGCAGGGCCACGGCCTTGCCCATCACGAGCGGCTGCAGGACGTTGGACTCGACCTGCTGGACGAGCAGCACCACACCGAGCATGGCGAGCGCGATACCGGGCCCGATCGCCACGAGGGCCACCAGGACGGCCACCGCACCGGTCAGCACGGCACCCACGATGGGGATGAAGGACGCCAGGAACACCAACACACCGATCGGCAGCGCCAGCGGCACACCCAGCAGGAACGCACCAAGCCCGATACCCACGGCGTCCACGAACGCCACGAACACCTGGATGCGCACGTACTGCGCGAGCGAGATCCAGCCCTTGCGCCCGGCACCATTCACGGCGGGGCGGGCGCGGCGGGGGAACAGTTTGACCAGGAACAGCCAGATGTTCTCGCCGTCCATGAGGAAGAACAGCAGGACGAACAGCATGATGATCATGCCCGTGACGATGCTGGTCGCCGTGGAGCCGAAGGTCATCGCGCCGGAGAGGATGGCGTCCGAGTTGCGCTGCAGCGTGGCCCCGATGTCCGAGAGCCACTGGTTGATGTTGTCCGTGGAGATGTTGAGGGGGCTGTCCTCCAGCATTCCGATCAACTGCTGGAAACCGGCCACCGCGCTGTCGGAGAGCTGTGCGAAACCGGCGATCATCTGCTGACCCGCGAGCACCAACAGGCCCAGGACCCCCAGGATCAGTCCGAGCTCCACGGTGATCGCGGCCAGCGCGGACGGGAAGTGCTTGGAGCGCAGCCAGCGGACGGCCGGCGAGAGCAACCCCGCGAGCAGCGCGGCCAACAGCACCGGGATGAACACGGTGGTCACGTGGCTCAGCAGCCACCCCACCACACCCACACCGGCGATGATGAGCAAGATCCGCCACGACCACGCGGCCGCGATCCGGACCGGGGTCGTGACCATGGTCCGCGCGTCAGGGACGTTGGGCCCCGTGGAGGGGGGCGACGCGCCGTCGTGCTGGGTGACGAGTTCGGAGGACGTGTCGGACTGGGGACGTTTGACCACGGGGTTCGGGGATGAGCCCGCGTGGGACGTCGTAACACTGGATGACATGCCCTTATCATGACACCATCGCGCAACGTGCTGATACCGGCGTGCGGGGCCGAGGGTGACAAAATGGGCGTCATGTCCACCACACTGCTGCGCGTCCTGTCCCAACGCCGCCCCGCGAGCGTCCTGACACAGGAGGCCCCGCGGCGTGAGGAGCTCGAGGCCGTCCTGCGGGCCGCCGCCGGCGCCAAGTACGACGAGCGCCCCACGGGTTGGCGCGTGGTCGCGACGAGCGGGCAGGCCGCGTCCCTGCTGGCCGCGGCCATGGCGGGCCTCACGTCCGTCCCCACCCTCTCGGGCCCCGTCCCCCGGTTGAAGGGTCGCAAGATCCGGGTCCTGGCCGCGTATCGCGGGAGCCTGCAGTGGGCGTCCCGGGGCGGGGTGGCCCTGGCCATCATCTTCCGCCACCACCCGGAACTGCCGCAGTCCAAGAAGGACCAGCGCGGGGACGTGTACGCCGCCCGCGGGATCCTCGAAGCCGCGTTCTACGCGCAGGGATGGGCCACCGCCTGGTCCCATCGCGAGCCCTACGACCGGGACGTGGTGCGCGAGTTCTACGGTCTGGACGAGCACGAGGAGATCCTGGGCTGGCTGTTCGTGGGACGAGCCGCGAGCAATAACATCCCCGCCCGCGCGATCAACCTGCCCCCGCGCGAACTCGAGATCCGCTACATGTGAACGATCCCCACAACGCGAGAAGCGGCGACCCACTGGGCCGCCGCTTCTCATTCCGGCGTACGTCACCGGGCCCTGAGGGCCCCGAGCGACGCGCGGGGATGGGAGTCAGTCGCTCATGGAGCGGATGATCGAGAGCACGCGCAGGATCTCCACGTAGGCCCAGATCAGGGTCACGGTCAGCCCGAACGCCGCGGACCATGCCGCCTTCTTGGGAATACCGCGCTTGACGCCGTCGCTGATGTTCTCGAAGTCGAGCACGAAGCTGTAGACGGCCAGCAGAATGGCGATCGCGCCCACGAACAGCCCCAGCGGGATGCCGAAGATCGTGGCGTCGTAGCGCATGTTGTAGCCGCCCAGCAGGCTCGTGCCCAGGTTCACCAGGGCGAACAGGGCGTAGGCCAGCAGTGCGACCATGAAGAACTTGGTCACGCGCGGGGAGGAGCGCAGCACGCCCACCTTGTAGAGCACCAGCACGGAGACGAACACCGCCAGGGTGCCGATCACCGCCTGGACCACGATGCCCGGGTAGGCGCCCTCGAACATGCGGGAGATGCCACCCAGGAACAGGCCCTCGGCGAGCGCGTAGAGCGTGATCAACAGCGGGCTGGGCTCACGCTTGAACGCGTTGACCAGACCCAGCACGAGACCCACGATGGCGCCCGGCAGCGCGAGCACCGGGGCGACCCAACCCACCACGGCCGTGACGATTACGCAACCGAGCACGAGCGAGGTGCGCATGACGACGTCGTCGTAGCTCATGCGTCCGGTGCGGTCCGGACCCGCGGCGGGCGCGTTGTAGAGGTTCTCCAGGTTCTCGGGTGAGTAACGGGGGTCGCGGGAGATATCCGGGGTGGTCGCGGTGCCGTTCTTCTTGTTGAAGTCGCGTAGCAGTGGGTTTCCGCCGGCCATGGGACGTCCTTTCGAGGCGTGGGCGAGCTGTTCGTTCAGCCTAACATTGACGCGTCACAAGAACCTGGGAGTTTGTGCTGAGCGAACAGGGCCCCCGCGGGTGCGGAATCGGTGCCCCCACTGGGACTCGAACCCAGACTGAGCGGATTTTAAGTCCGCTGCCTCTGCCGATTGGGCTATGGGGGCGTGACCGAGCCGGTGAGTCCGCGCGGGTGCGCGGGCCCACCGGCTCGGTGCGATGGAGTGTTACAGGCTCGCCTTCTCGGCCGGGACGTCCGCGCCCGCGGCCTTCTGGAAGGCACGGCGGGGGTCCCGCAGGTGACGCAGCGGGGTGGTGTCACGACCGAAGAGCAGGTTCACTCCCCACTCCGTGAACACCCGCACCTTGCGCTCCACCGTGGGGATCGCGTACCCGTGGTAGAGGCGGTGCATGGCCCACGCCGGCAGACCGCCGAGGTCGATGCCGCGGATGGTGGCGGCACCCTTGTACAGACCCAGACCCGCCACGGACCCGAGGTTCTCGTGATAGTAGTCCTCGAGCGGCTCGCCCTTGTGCGCGGCCATGATGTTCTTGGCCATGGTCGCGGCCTGACGCACGGCGTGCTGCGCGTTGGGGACGCAGAACCCGCCGGGGCCGGCGCCCGTGAGATCCGGGACGGCGGCGATGTCACCGGCGGCCCAGGCACCCTCGAAGGGCCCGTCGTCGCCGGTCACGCGCAGGTCCGCGCCCACGCGCACGCGTCCGCGGTCGTCGATGGGCAGGTCGCTGTTCTTGGCGAAGGACGCAGCCTGCACGCCGGCCGTCCAGATCAGGGTGTCCGTGGCCATCTCGCCGGCCGGGGACTTGTCCTGCATGTTGATGAGCTTGACCAGGTCACCGTCCACCTCGGACAGGGACGTGTTCAGCAGCACCTCGATGCCGCGGGCGCGCATCTCGGCCACGACCTTCTCGGCACGGTCCTCGGAGACCTCGGGCATGATCCGACCCATGGCCTCGACCAGCACGAAACGCAGGTCCGAGACCTTCAGGAGGTCGTTGCGCTGCACGGCCGAACGCGCCATGTCCTCAAGCTCGGCGATGGTCTCGGAACCGGCGTAGCCGCCGCCCACCACGATGAAGGTCAGCGCCTTGCGCTTCTCGTCCTCGTCGTTGGTGAGGGAAGCCACCTCGATGCGCTCGAGCACCCAGTTGCGCACGGACACGGCCTCTTCGATGGTCTTCATGCCGATGGCCTTCTCCGCGAGCCCCGGGATGGGGAACGTGCGGGTGTTGGAACCGCCGGCGAGCACGATCTCGTCGTACGTGAGCTCGAACTCGGGGCCCTCGTCGATGCCGTGGACGGTGACCGTACGGTTGGCATGGTCGATGCTCTCCACGCGGCCGGTGATCAACTCGCAGTCGGCCAGGTGCTGACGGTGCGGGATCACGGCGGAGCGCGCCTCGATGTTGCCGGCCGAGACCTCGGGCAGGAACGGGAGGTAGGTCATGTACGGGTTGGGGTCCACCACCGTGACCACGCCGCCGGACTCCTTAATGCGGGTCTGCAGCTTCTGCGCCAGTGTGAAACCGACGTAACCGCCACCCACGATGAGAAGGCGCGGACGGTCCTTAGCAAGTTGATTGAAAGCCATACCCGAAAGTTTACTCACCGTGGCACGGTTTTGCCGACGCGGTGTCAGCGGCCCGGTGAGCTGATCGTGAAATCAGCGCGAGAGCCTGCGGATGTGCAGGACCGCGGCTACGGTGAGGCCCGCGACGATCACCCCGAAGCTGACGAGGACCACCACGGGTAGCGCGCCGGTCTCGTTGAGGGGTGCCTGCGCCACGGGTGGGGTGGCCTCCCCGGTCACCTGCCGCGTGTCCGGCGCGGGCGGGGTCGGGGAGCTGCTCGGGGTGGGTGTCTGCGAGGGCGGGCGGTTCTGCGCAATCCATTGCCGCACGCTGCCCAGGGGATTGGTGTCGGAGATCCGGACGTCGTCCTCTACGGCCGCGCGCACATCCAGGATCCCATACCCGTAGAGCGGGTCCTTGCCCTGCGCTCCCGCGTCGTGCGCGGTGTCCACGATCCGCTGGGCGATCCCAGCGGCCGTGAGGTCGGGGTGCTTCTGCTTGATCAGCGCCGCTGTCCCGGCCACGAGGGGCACGGTGGCGGAGGTCCCGGACCACCGGGCGTAGCCGTCCCCCGGGATCGCACCCACCATCTCCTCGCTGGGCCCGGCCACCGCGATCGAGATGCCCTGGGAGGACGAGTCCCAACTCGCCGTGCGCGACCGGTCCACGCCGCCCACGGACAGCACCCCCGGAATCGTGGCGGGCGCCCCCACCTGGTTGAGCCCCGATCCCCGGTTGCCCGCCGCCGCGACCACGAGAACACCCTTCTCCTCCGCGTACGCGAACGCCGAGTCCCATGCGGGGGGCCAGCCCGTGGCGTTCGAGCCCAGGGACATGTTGATCACGTTCGCGCCGTGGTCCACGGCCCAACGCACGGCGTCCGGGATCTGTTCGTCGATGTCGCGGGCGCCGGGGTGTTCGCTGCCCACCCACAGGGACACGGGCAGGATCTCCGCCTCCGGGGCCACGCCGATGATGCCCCGCGTGCCACCCGGACCGTCCGGGTTCTCGGATCCGTGACCGCGTCCCGCGGCGAGCGAGGCCACCAGGGTCCCGTGTTCGGGTTCCGCGCCCAGGCCCTCCTGACCGTTCCCGCGGCCCACGCTCGAGACATCCGTCCCCTCACCGACCGCGCCCCGCAGATCCTGGTGGGAGCCGTCTACGCCGGTGTCGATCACGGCGATCTTCACGCCCTTGCCGGTCGCGGACTTCCACGCGTCCCGCACGCCGTAGTCGTCCAGCCAGTACTCCTCCTTGCGCACGTCCACCGGCTCCACAGGGACCTTGCCGTTCGGGGGCGGTGCCACGGGGGTCTCCACGGGCACCGACGGCGCAGGCATGGGTTCCACCGCGAGCGCCGGGGCGACACCGGTCCCGCCGAGCAGCAGGCCCACCGCGGCGAGTGACAGCGCGCCGCGTGTTCTCAGCCGTCCCATGATCCCTCTGCTTTCCCGCGCTGCACGCGCGTCTTCGACCGCTCCCGGCGGCCGACGTACCGGGCCCCCGCCCGGCGTCACGACGACGTCGCCCGCTGACCCGTCCACTCCGGCTCGCTTCCGCTCCGGGCCCGTCCACACCGGGTGCCGGCGCGGGCGTCCGCTCCCCCGCGCGCCCGCAGGTGGTGTGCCGGGGTGCGACGGCGACTGGCCCGTGATCTCAGGCCGCGAGGGACAGGGCGATTCCGTCCAAAATATCGTGTTCGCTCGCGGTCACGGTGCTGACGCGCCCGTTGGTCGCGTCCGAGACACGTTCGATGATCCGGCGCCACACGAGCGCACCCGCCCCGATGACGTCCACGCGGCCCTCGTGCATGAACCCGAGCTCGGCGCGTTCCTCCCGCGTCATCCCGGTCAGGTCCCGGCACGCCCGGATAACGACGTCGCTGCCCAGGACGCTGCCGTTGATCCGGTCCTCGTCGTAGCGGCTCAGACCCATGGCCATGGCACTGACCGTGGTGACCGTCCCGGCGACACCAACGAGCCGGGTGGTCAGTTCGAGCGGTACGGTGCGGGCCACGGTGTCCATGGCCTCGTCCACGTCCCGCAGCACGAGACGTTGCTGTTCCTCGGTGGGCGGGTTGGACCCCAGGTGGCGTTCGGTCATGCGCACGCACCCCACGTCCACGCTGCGGGCGGCGATCACGTGATCCGGGGAGCCCAGGACGCACTCGGTGGAACCACCGCCCAGGTCCACCACGAGCACGCGGTCATCCGGGGTCAGGCCCGCGGCCGCATTGAGCGCGCCGCGGAATGACAACGCCGCTTCCTCGTCACCGCTCACGACCTCCGGGGTCACCCCCAGGCGGGACCTGATCCCGTCCACGAAGACCTGCCGGTTGCCGGCGTCGCGCGTGGCGGACGTGGCCACGAACCGGACGGCGTCCACCTTGTGCTTGGTGATGAGCCGGGCGTACTCCTCGGCGGCGGCGAAGGTCCGCTCCAGGGCGGCCTCGGCGAGCCAGCCGGTGGCGTCCACACCCTGGCCCAGGCGCACGATGCGCATCTCGCGCACCCTGTCCTTGAGCTCGAGGTGACCGTCCTTGTCCTTCACGTCCGCGATGAGCAGACGGATGGAGTTCGTACCGCAGTCGATGGCCGCAACGCGCATGGGTGATGGATCCTCGGTTCGGTGGGAGCGTGCCGGTTGACCGGCCCGGCACCAATTTACCCGCGTCGCGGGGCACTTCCGCCCCCTCCCCCGTAAATCACCTGCGCAGCCCGTGACCCGCGATCCGAGGAGCCGATGTGTTCGAGATCCTGCTCAACGCGGTCTTCGTGGTGCTCCTGGTTGATGTCGTGGTCGCGTTCGTGGTCACGGCCCGCCGCCCCGTCACCGACCGCTGGCTGTTGTCGCTGCTGCTGAGCGGTACCACCGGCGCCGCGCTCGTGGCGCTGCTGACCGTGCTGCTGGGCCCGCGGCGTCGTCGCGATTCCCGGACGTGGCCGTGGTGCTGATCGGGCTGGCCTCGCTCACGGCCGTCGTCCGACTGACCGCGGCGCGCACCCCCCCGGTGCCGCTCGGGGCGCGAGGACGAGCCCCGCGCCGCTTGGAGGCGGTGACGGCGCATGATCACCGGCCTCAGCGCCGTCCTGATCGTGTGCGGAGTGTTGTTCTTCACCGCGGGCACGGCAGATGAGCCCAGCGCGCCCGGCACCGCGGACCCGAGGCGGCCCGCCCCGTGACCGAACTCATCGCCCTCGACGTGGCCCTCGGCGTCGCCGTGCTCGCGACCACCGCGGCCACCGTGCTCCCCCGTGCGCAGCGTGCAGGCCATGTCCTTCCTGGGTCTGGGGGGTGCTCATGATCCTCGTGTGGCTGCGGCTGGGCAGCTCGGACTCCGGCGGTGCGTTTCAGTCCGGGGCTGTGCTGGCAGGCGCGCTCATCCTGCTGCGCAGCGCCGGGGTGCCCCTGGACCGGCTGACCGGCCGGTGGCTACGGCCCCTGCTGATCGTGGGCATGATCGGTTTCATCCTGACCGGGGCGCTGGCCGTCTCGCTCGGTGACGCGCGGCTGGGGTGGTCCCCGGAATGGTCCTTCGCGGCCATGCTCATCGTGGAGATCGCGCTGACCGCCGGGATCGTGCGTGTGGTGGACGACGTGTACGGGATCCACGTGGCCTCGGAACTGGGCGTGCTCACCCCGTTGCTGATCGTCGCGTGCTTAACCATCCTGTACGGCTCCTACCAGGCCCTGCGCCAGGAGGACCTCAAGAAGCGGCTCGCGTACTCCACCGTCTCGCACGTCAGCTACGTGGTGGTCGGGATCTCCCTGGTCACGCTCGCGGGGACCACGCGCGGTGTGGTGCACCTGGTGCACCAGGGACTCATGAAGATCGCCCTGTTCTTCTGCGCGGGACTGTTCGCCGAGGCCCTGGGCATCACCAAGCTTTCGCAGATGCACGGTCTGGGTCGGCGCATGCCGTGGACCTCCGCGGCCTTCACCGTGGGCGCTTTCGGCATGATCGGTCTGCCCGTGACCGCCGGTTTCGTGTCCAAGTGGATGCTGGGCCTGGGTGCCCTGGAGTCGGAACACCCCTGGGTCGTGGGCGTGCTGATCGCCTCGTCTCTGCTCAACGCCATGTATTTCCTGCCGGCGGTCTACCACATGTGGTTCCGCGACCCCGCTGACCAGGATGCTTCCCCTGCGACGTCCGGCGGCAGCACGGCCGCGCAGCCCGGTGCGACCGTCGTGATGCGGGAACCGGCCAGCCTGCTGGTGCCCACCGTGATCACCGCGGCCGCGTCCGTGTTCGTGGGTCTCGCGGCATCGCTCGAGTTCGCTCCGCTGCAGATCGCCCGCCAGGTTGCAGAGGGGGTGCTCGGCTGATGCTCTTCGCCCTCACGTTCCTGGTCCCGATCGCGGTGGTCGCCGTCGTGGTGCTCGCGGGAGTGCTCCCGGCACAGCGCGCGGCGCCCGTGCGCCGCGGCGCCGCCCTATGTGCCCCACTGGCCGCGGTGCCGGCCGGGCTGCTGGCGGTGTTCGGTGGCGGCGAGTCCGTGGACGTCCCGTGGTTGTTGTTCGGCACCCGCTTCTCAGTGGACGCCGTGGCCCGGCCCCTGTTGTCGATCGCCGCGCTGCTGTACGGCGGGCCCCTGCTGGCCCTGACGTAGCTCAAACTGCGCCACACCGAACGGCACCACGGTGCGCTCACCGCCTTCATGCTCTTGTCCTTCGTGGGCAACATCGGCACGTACCTGGCCGCCGTCGCTGGCGCCCTGCTGACCCCGGACGCGTTCGACACGCACGTGTCCAAGGAAGCCGTATCGCCCATCTCCGTACTGGGAGTGGGCCTGGACTCGATCCTGCCGCTCGTGGCCACCGGTTCCACCCTGCTGCTCATGCGGTTCACATGGCTGGTATGGACGGCGGAGCGCGATCCGCGCCGCAGGCCCGACGGCGAATTGGTCTCGTGGTTGCTCGTGGCCGCGGCGGGCATCGTGGTGCCGTGGCACGGGGCTGGGGGTCGTTCTGGACCGCGGCCGCGCGCACGTAGCTCCGGCGCGCGGCGGGGACGCTCACGTTGCTCGGGTGGTTCTTGTGGCAGTCCGCGCGCGGCGGTGTGGACGTGGCGCTGCGCGCCGTGGACCCCGACCCGGGACTCTGACCAGCGAACGCGCCACCGCCCATGCCCGCGGTGGTCACGGCACACGCATGATCGCGCATGAGTGATCGGGGCAGTCATGATCGGACCGCCCCTCGGGAACGTCACCCCACCGGGACGAACGCCGTACGAGGGTCAGTCCGCGCTGCGCCACGCGGGATCGCATGCGCAGCGGTCCCGGGACCAGGTGTCGGAGATCAGCTCGAGAGTCTCGTCCCCCAGGGGGTTCATCCCCGGACCGGCCGCGAGGCTGTGCCCCACGAGCACGTGCAGGCACTTCACACGCGTGGGCATGCCGCCCGCGGAGATCCCCTCGATCTCGGGAACCTCGCCGATCCCCGCTTCCTCCCCGATCCGGCGCCGCTGCTCCAGGTAGTGCTCGTGCGCGGCCCGGTACCGCTCGGCGAGTTCCGGGTCCTCGGTGATCCGGTCGGACATGCCGTACATGGTGCCCTCGGCCTCGAGCCGGGACACCGCGGACGTGATCACGGGGTGCGTGAGGTAGAAGACCGTGGGGAACGGGGAACCGTTGCTCAACCGGGGGGCCGTGGCCACGACCAGCGGGTTCCCGCACACGCAGCGCGCCGCGATCTCCACGACGTCCCGCGGGGGCCGACCCAGCTGGTGTCCCACCACGGTGCGGTCCTGATCGGTCACGGACGGGCGGTGTTCATGGGCCGCTGCGGTCACTGATTGCCACTTCCTCGGGTCTGCGGTTCAAGGGTGATCTGTTCGGGCGGGTACGCGGAGTCCACCACGGACTGCCACAGCCCGTCCGCCCACGCCGGCTTGCTAGCCTCGACCTGCTCGGCGGAGGATTCGACGCTCTGGCGCACGCCCGGTTGCGCGCCGAGCACCAGGTAGGCGTTCTCCCCCGGCATCACGTAGGACATCCGCTCACGCGCTTGTTGCTCCACGTAGGAGTCGTCCCCCCACAGTTGTTCCTCGTGCTTGAGCTGCTGTTGTCGCTCTTGTTCGTGGGCGATGCTCTGCTGCAGCGCGGAGATCTGCGCGCGCTGGTCGAAGAAGATCTTGGTGGTGGGCGCGGCCAGGAACACGATGAGCGTGGCCACCACGATCAGGGCCACGAGGCGCCCGTTGAACGAGTGGGCGGGTGTGGGGGCCGCGAGCGTCGACGAGCCGCCAGCGCTGTCCTGGGAGGGGGTGTCCCTCAGCGAGTCCCGTTTCGCGGACCGTTGCGTGTCCCGCGGAGGGTTGCGCCGAGCGTCCCGCGAGCGCCCGCCGCGCGGTTCGCGCGGGGTGTCGTCAGCGGGTTCGGGGCCCATACGGGGGATCCGCGGGCGGGGTCCGACCATGGGTGCCTCCCGGGTGACGTGGGTGGTTCGTGCTCGGTCAGTCTACCCGCAGCACGACGCCGCCCGGCCCCGGGAACGGGGCGAGCGGCGTCGTCGTCAGGGAACCCACGGCGGCACGGGGGCCGCCGCACAGCTCACTTGCCGGTGAAGCGGGGGAACGCGGAGGCGCCGGCGTAGGTCGCGGAATCGCCGAGCTCCTCCTCGATGCGCAGCAGCTGGTTGTACTTCGCCACGCGCTCGGAACGCGCCGGGGCACCGGTCTTGATCTGACCCGCGTTCACGGCCACGGAGATGTCCGCGATCGTTGTGTCCTCGGTCTCGCCGGAACGGTGGGAGATCATGCAGCGGTAGCCGTTGCGCTGGGCGAGCTCGATCGCGTCGAAGGTCTCGGTGAGGGAGCCGATCTGGTTGACCTTCACGAGCAGGGCGTTGGCCACGTGCTCGTCGATGCCGCGACCCAGGCGCTCCGGGTTGGTCACGAAGAGGTCGTCACCCACGAGCTGGACCTTGTCCCCGATGTGCTCGGTGAGCGCTGCCCAGCCCTCCCAGTCGTTCTCGTCCAGGGGGTCCTCGATGGACACGAGCGGGTACTTCTCGACCAGCTCGGCGTAGTACCGGGACATGTCTTCGGCCGAACGCTTCTGGCCCTCGAAGGTGTAGGAACCCTTCTCGTGGAACTCGGAGGACGCCACGTCCAGGGCCAGCGCGATCTCCTGACCGGGCTTGTACCCGGCCTTCTCGATGGCCTCGAGGATCAGGTCCAGCGCGGCGGCGTTGGACTCCAGGTTCGGGGCGAATCCGCCCTCGTCACCCAGACCGGTGGACAGCCCGCGGTCCTTGAGCACGGACTTGAGGCTGTGGTAGACCTCCACGCCCCAGCGCAGGGCCTCGGAGAACGTGGGAGCACCGATCGGGGCGATCATGAACTCCTGGATGTCCACGTTGGAGTCCGCGTGGGAACCGCCGTTGAGGATGTTCATCATGGGCACCGGCAGCACGTGCGCGTTGGGCCCGCCCAGGTACTTGTACAGTTCCAGGTCTGCGGAGCTCGCAGCCGCACGGGCGATCGCCATGGAGGCGCCCAAAATCGCGTTGGCGCCCAGCTTGGCCTTGTTGTCGGTACCGTCCAGTTCCAACATGGCCTGATCCACGGCGCGCTGGTCGGAGGCGTCCAGGCCCACCACGGCCTGCTCGATCTCCTCGTCCACGGCGTGGACGGCGTCCAGCACGCCCTTGCCCAGGAAGACCTTCTTGTCGCCGTCGCGGCGCTCCACGGCCTCGAACTCACCGGTGGACGCGCCGGAGGGCACGGCCGCGCGCCCGAAGCTGCCGTCCTCGAGCAGTGCCTCAACCTCGACCGTGGGGTTGCCACGGGAGTCCAGAATCTGGCGGGCTTGCAGCGCAATGATCATTGCCATGAAAATCTCCTTGTCGGTCGTCGACCCGTGGGGCGGTCCCCCGGTCTTTAGCCTACCGAGCATCGCTGGGTGCGGGCGATAAAGGTGCGTCGTGGTCACGCACGAACCGTCGCACCGCCGTCCGCAATGCGCGCTCGGCGTCGAGGCCGCGCGCGGAGCTGTCCTGCACGCGGCGGAACAACTCCTCCCCCAGCGCGTCCTCCTCCGCCTGCCGGTCCTGCTCGTCCGACTCGGGGCGCGGTTCCGGGAGCCCGGCCACGCCGTGCCGGCGCGCCTTGGACAGGGCCTTCTCGGCGTACGCGAGCGCGGGCAGCGCCGGCGGGATGCCGTCGAAGATCCGCGTGCGCTGGGGTTTCTCGCGGCGTTTCACGGCGTCCCAGCGCGCGGCGAGTTCCGCATCGCTCGGTGTCCCGTTGCCGACGACGCCGCTCGCGCCCGTGACATCCGAGCCAGTGCCGCCTGGGCTGGCACTGTCCAGGGTGGTGCTCTCGACAACGGTGCTGTCCGCAGCGGTCGCCTTCACAGCGCCCGCAGTCGCAGCGGTCGTCCCCGCGGCCTGGCGCGCCGCGGCGTCGTCGCCCGGTGAGAACACCGCGGGGTGGCGCCGCACGAGCTTGTCCGTGACCGCGGCCAGCACGTCCGAGATGTCGAAGCGCTGCCCGTCGGGGTGTTCCTGGCCGATGCGCGAGTGGAAGACGACCTGCAGCAGCACGTCCCCGAGTTCCTCCACGAGCTCGGTACGACGCCGCTCGGACGGCTCGAGCGCCTCGACCGCCTCCACGACCTCGTAACTCTCCTCCACGAGGTAGCGCAGCAGCGACTCGTGGGTCTGGGCGGCATCCCACGGGCACCCGCCCGGCGAACGCAAGCGGTCCATGACGGCGAGCAGCCGCTCGAACTCCGCGCCCGGTGCGGAGCCTCGGTCCGGCGCCACCGGGTCATGGGCGGTCATGTTTCCCGTCCTGGCTTTCTGCGCCGACTCATCGTGCGGGGTCACAGACCCCGCGGGCGCCTCTCGTGTCGGTTCCTCGGGCGCCGTCATGCGTCCTCACCCGTCACGTGGCGTTCGAGCCATTCCTGATAGGCCCGCGGCACGAACGCCGCGCGGGCCGCGTTGCGCTGCACCGCGACCAGATCGGCCTCGTCCCACCCCGCCTGCTCACGCAACAGCTCGAGCTCGTTGCCCACGGAGGTGTCGCTCATAAGCCGGTTATCCGGGGAGATCGTGACCGCGAAGCCGTGCCGCAGAAACCGGGTGGCCGGGTGATGGGCGATGTCGTCCCCCCACACCGCGCTCGCACCGGTCTGCAGGTTGGAGCACGGGCAGACCTCCAGCGCGATCCTGCGGTCGCGGATCCACCGGGACAGCGGCGACCGCGCGTCGGGGTCCTCGTTGAGCAACTGCACGCCGTGACCCAGGCGCAGGGCGCGCCCGGCGGTGAGCGCATCCGCCATGGACTCCGCACCGTCCGCTTCACCCGCATGCAGCGTCACGGGGATGAAGTTCTCCGCGAGTAGGTCGAGGGCCGATTGGTGGTCCGACGCCGGGAAACCGCGCTCGGGTCCGGCGAGGTCGAACGCGACCACCGACCCGGGTGCAGGTTCGCCGGGGACGCCCCCGTGCGACGTCGTGGTGTCAGACGCCGCGTGGTCGGAGACCGCGTGATCGGACGCCGCGGCACGCACGCGGCGCACCACGAGCTCGGCGATCTCGAGAGAGCGGTCCAGGTGGCGCATGGCGCACAGGATCTGCACGACTGAGAGGTGACCGCCCGCGGCCTTGACCTCGGCCACGCCCTCGGCGAGACCGGCCTGCACGGCATCCACGGCGGCGTCGAGCGTGAGCCCACCGGCCACGTGCTGTTCCGGGGCCCAGCGCACTTCCGCGTGCACGATCCCGTCCGCCGCGCAGTCCGCGACGTACTCGCGGGCCACCCGGCGCAGCGCGTCCGCGGTCTGGGTCACGGCCACGGTGTGCGTGAAGGTCTCGAGATATCGCTCCAGACTGCCTGAGTTCGCGCTGTCCCGGAACCAGCGACCGAGCGCGGCGGGGTCCGTGGCGGGCAGCTCATGGCCGAAACCTGCGGCGAGGTCGATGATCGTGGCCGGTCGCAGCGCGCCGTCCAGGTGATCGTGCAGGCAGATCCGGCGGTGTGGCCCGAGGCCCCCGTCCGTGGTGCGGTCGGGGGCCTCGGGAGTGGTTCTCGTGGTCATGGATCAGTAGTTCCAGTCCTGCAGTGCCTCGTTCACGTGCTCCGGGATGTTGGAGCCGGTGCGCGGGTACATCCGCAGCTCCTCGAGATAGTTCTGCCCCGGCAGGCGCTGCTCGTAACGAACGAAGGCCTCCTCGTCCGAGTAGTCGAACGTGACCTCGGGCGGGACACCCGGGCGGAAGCGGAACATCATGGCCAGCGGTGCGCCGGAGCCCTCCACGTAGGAGTCGTCCTTGAGCTCCTGGACCTTGAGCAGTTCCTCCGGAACCAGCTCGAAGGTCGGACGCTGATCCCAGAACCCGTTGAGGCGCACGTGGGTCAGCGCGTCGTAGTACGTGCCCAGGGCGCGCACACGGATCAACACGGTGGAGACGTCCCGCGCGGTGCCCTCGGAGTCGAACAGGTGCCGCTGCGCGTCCGCCAAGCGGGAGACCACGTCACCCGTGGTCAGCGCGAGGTTGCCCGGGGCCAACGCGTCCGGGTCGAGTCCCTGCTCCGGCTCGGCCCCGCGGTACGACGGCGCCACGTCCGTGGCGAGCGCGACCTGCGGTGCGCTCGCGGGGTCGTCCTCGGTGTCCTGCGCAGAGGCGCCGGGCACGAGGTTCTCGGCGGGTTCCATGCCGAACTCGGACTCGTCCACGTGGGCCGGGAGGTCCTCGGGGCCGGACTCCTCAGCGGTGTTCCGCGCACCGAGCTCGGTCTCGTCCGCGGTGGACATGCCCACCACACCGGCGCCCACGGCCTGGGCGGCGGAATCAAAGTGCACGTCGTGCGCGGTTTCGGGCTGCTCGTCCGAGAGGTCCTGATCCGCGGACTCGTACTCCGTGGCGTCCTGAGCGGGGGCGACCTCGGAGGACTCGTCGGTCTCGGTGGCGCGTTCCTCGATCGCGTCGGTCCCCTCGGGGCGATCCTCCGGGGTCAGCGCGACGGGCTCGGCGTCGAGCGCCGGATCGCGCTCCTCGAACTGCCCCTGCTGATCGAGTTGCTCCGATTGCTGGAGCTGTTCGGACTCCTCGTGCTGCGTCGCGAACTCGGCGGCATCCCGATCGGTCACCGCGGGCGCCTCGAGGAATTCGTCCTGCGCGACCGGGGCCGCGGGCTCGACGAACTCAGGCTGCTCGGGCTCGTGCACCGCGGCGGGTGCGGGGGCGGTGCCCTCGGCGACCACGGGGGCCGCGTGACCGGCTGTGAGCACCTCGCCGTCCTCGGCGGGTTCACTCGGGCCGTGTTCGGGAACCACGCGCACGGCGTCGTCGTCGGCCAGCGCGGTGTCAGCGGGAACGGTCCCGGCGGCGGGCCGGGAGTCCTCGGCGGGCGCGCCGTCGACGACGGAGGCCCCGGCCACCGGGTCATGCTGCGACGCCTCCGCCGGGGCACCGTGCACATACTGCTCCGTGCGGGACTCTCCGTTGGGGAAGTCGTAGGTCACGGTGATCTCGCGCTGCCCGTCGTGCGGGTTGGCGGCGATCAGGTCCAGCTGACGCCACGGCCCCACGGGGGTGTTCATGGCCTGGGTGTAGAGATCCGCGACGTCGTCGAACAGCGGCGAGCCCTGGTCCACGGTGCCGTTCTCGACCTCGTCCTGGGCGTCCCCGACGGCCTGGCGGGTCTGGTGCGTCATAATGTTGCCCGACTGCACGAGGGTCAGCCGTGCACGGTCCGCGCCACGGGACAGCAGCAGCTCCACGAGGTTGCGCAGCGCGCCGGACTCCGGCAGCGCCACGGCGTTCGGATCGGGACGACGCGGCGCGTTCTCCTGGGCATGCTGCGGTGCCTCGGGAGCGCCCTGCGCGCTCTGGGGAGCGGCCGCAGGGTCGACGGGGCGGGCGCCGGGAGCCGGCTGGGGTGTCGGGGTGTCGTTCTTCTTGCTGCGGAACAGATCTCTCAGACCCACGTGTTCGTTTCCCTTTCAGAGCCGGGCTTGGTTTCCTGCAAAGTATAGGTGGCGCGGGCTCCGCCGATACCGGGAACCGGGCCCGTGCGCCGGTCCGTGACGGGCTCGACGTCGCTCCGCCCCGGTTACAGGTTCTCCGGCCCGAAGGCGTCCGGGAGCACCTGGTCCATGGGTCGGACCCCGCCGACCGTGAGCAGTTCCATCCCGGGGGCGCGGTGTTCGTACAGCAACTGGCGGCAGCGCCCGCACGGCATGAGCACCTCACCGTGGCCGTCCACGCACACGAACGCCACGAGCTTGCCCCCGCCGGACATGAACAGCGCGCTCACCATGGAGCACTCGGCGCACAGGGTCACCCCGTACGACGCGTTCTCGATGTTCGCACCCGTGACCACGCGGCCGTCGTCTACGAGCGCGGCCGCTCCGACCGGATATTGGGAATACGGCGAATAGGAGTGCGCCAGGGCGTCCGTGGCGGCACGCTGCAGGTCACGCCACGTGGTTTCGTCCACCGGGTTGTGGGATTCACTCATGATCGTTCGCTCTCCTCGTCGCTCGGTCTTCAGGATTGCTCGGTTCCGTATTCGCTCGGTCTCGCGGTCGAACTGCCGCACGACGACGCCGCGTGGCCGTGCGAGCGGCGCATGCGCCGGCGTCGTCGTACCGTGGTGCGCGTCATTCCTTGGTGTACGGCTCGCCCGAGGCGGCCGGGCCGCGGGAACGGCCCACGAGACCCGCCACCGCGAGGATCGTGACCACGTACGGCAGCATGGCCAGGAACTGGCTGGGCACAGGGGTGCCCAGGAAGGACAGGATGGATTCCAGGTTGGATGCGAAACCGAACAGCAGGGACGCGAGCAGCGCACCCACGGGGTTCCAGCGGCCGAAGATCAGCGCGGCCAGGGCGATGTACCCGGCGCCCGCGGTCATATCGCGCGTGAACGCGGAGACCGAGACGAGCGTGTAGAACGCCCCGCCCAGACCGGCCACGGCACCGCCCAACAACACGTTGCGCACGCGCAGCGCATTCACCGAGACACCCAGGGTGTCCGCGGCCTTGGGGTGCTCCCCCACCGCGCGGGTACGCAGACCCCATCGGGTCCGGTACAGCGCGAACCACACCACGATCACCGCGAGGTACATGATGTAGCCGATCACCGACTGGTCGAACAGCACGGGACCCACCACGGGGATCTCGGCGAGGACCGGGATGCGCACGTGCGGCAAGCGGTCCGGTGCGTTGAAGGACGCGGCGTTGGGCTCGAGCACGGTCGCGAAGAGGAACCCGGTCAGGCCGGAGACGAGCACGTTGAGCACCACGCCCACGATCACCTGGTTCACGCGGTAGCGGATCGCGAACAGCGCGAGCACGGCGGCGACCAGCACCGCTCCCAGCATCGCCGCGAGCAGACCCACCCAGGGGTTGCCGGCCACGGTCCCGGCGACCGCGGCGGAGAACGCACCGAAGAGCAGCTGGGCCTCGATCGCGATGTTCACCACGCCCGAGCGCTCACACAGCAGACCGCCCAAGGAACCGAACACGAGCGGCGTGGCGAGTGCCACGGACCCGGCGAGCAACGCCGTGATGGAGATGCTGGGCGTCTGGGCGGTGCCCACGATCCACACCAGGAACCCGGTCACGAAGAAGAAACCGGCCACGATCACCGCCCAGCGCGGCAGCTTGCGCGCCTGCACGGCCGCGTACACCGCGAGGGCGGCGAGCACGATCGTGACTACCCAACCGTAGGGGGCGGAGGGCACGGAGACGTCGGGCAGGCGGATGGCACCGCCGTCATTCGAGAACCGGAAGTCCACCCTCTGCCCGGAGGCGTTCAGCGCGAAGACGATCAGGGACACGAGCGCCAGGACACCCAGACCGATTGCGGGCCGCAGGGTCCGCACACCCACGGCGCGGTTCGCGGCGGAGGTGGCCAGAGCGGCTTCGGGCGCGTGCTCCGGAGATCCGGACGAAGGACCGGAGGACTGCGAAGTGATAGCGGTACTCACGCGGCGGCCTCCTGCGAGCGACGGGTAGCGAACTTGAATAGCGGGGGCAGCGCCACGAACAGCACGATCAGGGACTGCACGACCAGCACGATGTCGATGTTGGTCCCCGTCATGGACTGCATGGTCACGCCACCGGCGCGGAAGGCCCCGTAGAGGATGCCCGCGAAGAACGTCCCCCACGGACGCGAGCGGCCGAGCAGGGCCACGGTGATCGCGTCGAAGCCGAAGGACGCGGCCACGCCCGAGGTCAGCGAGTGCTCCGTACCGGCGATCTGCGCGGTACCCGCGAGCCCGGCCAGCAGGCCGGCGAGGAGCATGACGACGACAAACCCGCGGGTCACGGAAATGCCCGCGGTACGCGCGGCGCGGGGGTTCGCTCCCACGGCGCGCAGCTCGAAGCCCACGGTGGAACGGTTGAGCAGCCACGCCACGGCCACGGTGGCCAGCACGGCCACCACGAAGCCCCAGTGCAACCGGAAGTGGTCACCCAGCAGCTTGGGGAACATCGCGGTGTCCGCGACGGGCGGGCTGATGGGGTTGGACGAGCCCTCGCGCTGAAACCCCGGCAGCGTGAGCAACCACGCCACGAGGTTCAGGGCCACGTAGTTGAGCATGATCGTGAGGATGACCTCATGCGCGCCCGTGCGCGCCTTGATCAGTCCCACGATCCCGCCCCACACGGCACCGCCCGCGGCGCCGGCGACGACGACGGCGAGCAGGTGCAGTCCCACGGGCAACTGCCACGCGAAACCGACCCACGCCGCGAGCGTGGCACCGATCAAGATCTGTCCCTGGGCGCCGATGTTGAACAGCCCGGCCCGGAACGCGAGGGCCACGCCCAGACCCGCGAGGATCAGGGGGGTCGCCACGGTCAGGGTCTCGGTCAGCGGGTACAACCGGTCCGCGAGCGTGCTGCCGTTGGGGTTATACACCGCGCCGTAGAACATGGCGATGTACGCGCTCGAGGCCGCTCGCCACATCGCGGAGAGCGTGTCCCCGGGGCGGGCGAAGAAGTACCCGGCGGCCTGGCGGACGCGCTCGTCCGTGACTGCGATCAGCAGCCCGCCCAGGATCAGCGCCACGACGACCGCGAGCACCGACTGCAGGGTGGAGCCCAGCAGGGTGCGGCGCGGGTCCTCAGCGGAGAGTTCGGTGGGTGGCGGGGCCGAGACCTGATCGGAGGTGGCCGGTGCGGTGGACGCGCTCATGCCGTGCGGTTCCCCTCGGGTCGGTCGGTGGTTCGGTCGGCGGGGTGGGCGCCGGGATCGAGGCCGTCCCCATCCAGGGTGACGGCAGCGGCGTCGCCCGCGTGAGCGGGAGCGGTCGCGGGTGCGGCCGTCGAGCCGCCCGCGGGGGCACCCGCCGGGGAGCCGCCGTCGTCGTGCGAGTGATCCCACGGCGCGGGCGGCAGCACGCTGTCCGCGGGCTCACCGGCCATCATGCGCCCAAGGGCCTCGCGCGGGGTGTCCGGGCCCACGATACCCATGAGGCGACCGTGGAAGAACACCGCGATGCGGTCCGCGAGTGCGTAGATCTCGTCCAGTTCGGTGGACACGATGAGCACCGCGGTGCCCTTGTCCCGCTCGGCCACGATGCGCTTGTGGATGAACTCGATGGATCCCACGTCCACGCCGCGCGTGGGCTGGGACGCCACGAACAGTTTGAGGGGCCGCCCGAGCTCGCGGGCGATCACGACCTTCTGCTGATTGCCGCCGGACAGCGTGGCCACCGGAGAGTCCACGGATCCGGTGCGGATGTCGTACTCGTTCACCTCGGAGCCGGCGTGCCCACTGATCGCACCGAGGCGCAGGGACGGTCCCGCCGCGAACTCCCGTTCCCGGTAGCGGTCCAGCACGAGGTTCTCGGCCACGGTGAAGGTGCCCACGAGTCCGTCCATGGAACGGTCCTCGGGCACGAAACCCACACCGCTGGCCAGGATCTCCCGGGTGCGCAGCCCCACGAGTTCCTGCCCGTCCAGGCGCGCGGAACCGCTCACCTGCTCCTCGAGTCCCACGAGGGCCTGGGTGAGCTCGGTCTGTCCGTTGCCCTGCACACCGGCCACGGCCAGGATCTCGCCGGGCGCGACGTCGAATTCCACGTCGTCCAACAGGACGACGCCGTTGTCCCCCACCACGGTGAGCCCGCGCACCTCGAGCGCGGTACCGGTGGTGTGGGCGGTGTCCTTGGCCACGGTCAGGGAGACGTCACGGCCCACCATGAGCGCCGCGAGCTCATCCGTGGACGTCTCAGGGCCCACCTGTCCGACCACTTCCCCGCGGCGGATCACGGTGATCACGTCCGACACGGCCCGGACCTCGCGTAGCTTGTGGGAGATGAACACGATGGACGTGCCGTTGTCCCGCAGTTGCCGCATGATCTCGAGCAGCTCGTCCGTCTCCCGCGGGGTCAGCACGGCCGTGGGCTCGTCGAGAATCAGCACCTTGGCGTCCCGCACGAGGGCCTTAATAATCTCGACCCGCTGTTGGACGCCCACGGGCAGGTCCTCGACCACGGCGTCCGGGTCCACCGCGAAGCCGTAGCGTTCGGAGATCTCCCGGATCCGGGCCCGGGTGGTCTCCAGGTCCAGGGACATCCCGCGCGTGTTCTCGTGACCCAGGGCCACGTTCTCGGCAACCGTGAAGACCGGGATCAGCATGAAGTGCTGGTGCACCATGCCGATCCCGGCCGCCATGGCATCGCCGGGGCCGGAGAAACTGACGGGCGCGCCGTCGATCTCGATCGTGCCGGACGTGGGCTCGTACAGCCCGTACAGCACGTTCATGAGCGTGGACTTGCCCGCACCGTTCTCACCGAGCAAACAGTGGATCTGATGTGGTTCCACCGTGAGGTTCACACGGTTGTTGGCGGTGAAGTCACCGAACTTCTTGGTAACGTCCGTCAGTTTCAACTGCACTGTTCTGCTCCTGCCGGGCCCGCCCGCTCAGGCGGTGGGGGCGTTCTTGGACTGCACCGTGACCTTGCCGTCGATGATGTCCTGCTTGAGCTGCTGGACCTGCTTGTCGAGGTCCTCGCTGACCTCGTCCTGCTGGTCGTGGTAGGGGGCCAGGCCCACACCACCGTTCTCGAGCGTGCCCACGTACTGGGTGTTGTCGAAGTTGCCGTCCGCGGCCTGCGTCACGACGTCCTCGACCGAGGTGGACATCTCCTTGAGCACGGACGTGAGCAGGAACTCCTTGCCGGCGTCCAGGGTCTCGTAGCCGTCGGTGTCCGGCCAGATCAACCGGACGTCCTTGCCGCTGCGGTTGGCCTCGGTCACGGCGTCCACGGTGCCCTGGGCCGCCTGGCCCGCGACGGGCAGCACCACGTCCGCGCCCTCGCCGATGAGGTTCTGCGTGACGGTCTTGGCCTTGGAAGAATCCTGGAACGAGCTCAGGAACGTGCCGTTCTGGGAGTCCTTGTTCCACCCGAGGACCTGCACGTCCGCCTTGTTCTTCTCGTTGTAGTACTTCACCCCGTCCGCGAAACCGTCCATGAACACGGTCACGGTGGGGATGTCCATGCCGCCGTACGTGGCGACCTTGCCCGTCTCGGACGTGCCCGCCGCGAGGTACCCGGCCAGGAACGCCGCCTGGGCGGTGTTGTAGACGATGGGCTTGACGTTGTCCGCCTTGATCGAGTTGTCGTCCACGATCGCGAAGTGCTTGTCCGGGTTGGCCGCGGCCACCTTCTTGGTGGTGTCCGCGAGCAGGAAGCCCACGGAGACCGTGAGGTTGCAGCCCTGCTGCGCCATGGAGGTCAGGTTGGGCTCGAACTCCGTCTCGGACTGGGACTCGGCCTGGCTGATCTGGATGCCCTTGTGCTCCTCGGCGGCCTTGAGGCCCTCATAGGAGCTCTGGTTGAAGGAACGGTCCTGGAAACCGCCGTCGTCGGAGACGATGCAGCCCTTGAAGTCGGAGGCCTGGGCGCTGCTGTCGCCGGCGTTGTCCGGGGCGGCACCGCAACCCGCCAGGACCAGGCCGGTGACCCCGGCCAGGCCAAGCGTCCCCAGGGTGCGCAAACGTCGAGTGGTCATGAGGTCCTCCGGTCGGACTGGGATCAGATGTGGGTCGTGACCCGGGAACACAGTGCACGGGTCACCGGCCCGTGCCCCCGGGCGGTGACCCGTGCAGTGAGCCGGGTCATAGGTCAGCTCAGTGTAGCCCCGGAAGTACCCAGCAGTACGCTCACCGCGGGCGTGTCAGGACTGCGGGGCGTCCGGCGTCGTCGTCGCGTCCGCGAGCTCGCGCACGCGCAAGCGGATGGCGCGCAACGCCGTGGAGGCCATGACCTGCACGCCGCAGCCGATCGCCTCCTCCTGAGGGGCGTAGTCGGACTGGTGCAGGTCGTAGGTGCGGCCGCCGGGAGCCCGGGTCCCCAGGCGCATCATGGCGCCGGGGACGTGCTGCAGGAACCACGCGAAGTCCTCCCCGCCCATGGACTGCTCCACCAGCAGGATGCTCTCCTCCCCCAGCTCCGCTCGCGCGGCGATCTCCAGCAGGGTGGTCTCGGTCTCGCCGTTGACCACCGGCGGCACACCCCGGATGTGCTCGAGGTCCACGTTCACGCCGTACGGTGCGGCCACCTGCTCCACGACCTCGTCCAGCATGTCCCCGGCGCGCGACCACGCGTCCGCGTCCAGGCAGCGCATGGTCCCGGACATGAAACCGGACATGGGGATCGCGTTGGGTGCCACACCTGCGTGGATCTGACCCCACACCACGGCCACCCCGGAGCGCACGTCCACGCGGCGGGAGAGCACCGCGGGCACGTTGATCGCGATCTGGCTCATCGCGTAGACCAGGTCCTCGGTCAGGTGCGGGCGGGACGTGTGCCCGCCGCGTCCGGACAGCTCGATCCGGATGGTGTCCGACGCCGAGGTGATCGCCCCGATGCGCGTGCCTACCTGGCCCACGTCCACCTTGGGTTCGCAGTGCAGGGCGAACATCCGCGGCACGCCGGCCAGCACGTCCTCCTTGATGATGGTCAGGGCGCCGCCGGGCAGTTTCTCCTCGGCCGGCTGGAAGACCACGCGCACGGTGCCCGCGAACGGGGACGAACGGTGCACGTCGGCGAGCACGCGGGCCACCCCGAGCATGACCGTGGTGTGGATGTCGTGACCGCACGCATGCATCACGCCCTCGTTGACGGACGCGTAGTCCAGGCCCGTGTCCTCGAGGATGGGCAGGGCGTCGATGTCCGCGCGCAGGCCCACCATCACGGGCCCGCGACCCACGTCCACGTAGCACCCGGTGCGTTCGAAGCGCACGGGGTGCAACCCGGCGGCCTCGAGGGCGTGCACGATCCGGTCCGTGGTGCGGTACTCCTCGTAGGACAGTTCCGGGTGCTTGTGGATGTCCCGGCGGAAGCGCACGAGGTCCGGGAGGTAGTGCGAGAGCAGGGGGCCGATGGCCGGGGGCAGTCCGATGTCGTCGGCGGACGGCAGAGGCAGATCCAACATGTGTGTCACAGTACCGCCGGGACCCCGCGCGGTGATTCAGCGCGGGCGGCGGCGGGGCTCACAGGACGTCCGTGTCGCCGTTGCGCTTGAGGGAGTCCACCGCGTTCTTGACCCGTTGCGCGTGCTCGGCCGTGGTGACCAGCAGGGCATCCGGGGTGTCCACGACCACGATGTCCGCCACGCCGATTAGCGCGATCAACCGCCCCGTGTCGGACACGACGATCCCGGAGGACTCGTCCGTGAGCACACGGTTGTTCTGGCCCAGGATGGACACTGGCGCGTCCGTGCGCGGGTCCACCTTGTTGAGCCGGTTGATCGCCGCGAAGTCCCCCACGTCCTCCCACGTGAAGTCCCCGGGGACCATGGCCACGTCCCCGGCCGCGGCGGCGGGTTCGGCCACGGCGTAGTCGATCGCGGTCTTGGTCAGGGTGGGCCACACCTTGTCCACGACGGCGTCCCGCTCGGGGGTCTCCCACGCGTCCGCGATTCGGTCCAGGCCCCGCGCGAGCTCGGGTTCGCTGCGGCGCAGGTAGGAGAGCATGAGACCCACGGGCGCCACGAACATGCCCGCGTTCCACGTGTACTTTCCGCTGGCCACGTAAGCGCGCGCGGTCTCCTCGTCCGGCTTCT
This sequence comes from Kocuria sp. CPCC 204721, assembly GCF_040980945.1. Lineage (NCBI taxonomy): Bacteria > Bacillati > Actinomycetota > Actinomycetes > Micrococcales > Micrococcaceae > Kocuria > Kocuria sp. CPCC 204721. The sequence continues at coordinate 93,104 of NZ_JAVKPO010000005.1, read as the reverse complement.
CCACGAACTGCTCCACGGCGAGCGCGTGGGGTGCCTGATCGAGTCCCAGGGACTGCCCCGCCTTGATGTAGCCGAAGCCCGTGGCGGGCGACGACGGCGTGATCCCGATCGTGACGATGCGTCCGGTGTCCGCCGCGCGCACCGCTTCCTTGACGACCTCCTGGAACGCCGAGGCGGGCTCCACCACGTGGTCCGCCGCGAACGAACCGATGATCGCGGTGGGGTCGCGGCGCTCGATGAGCGTGCACGCGAGGCCGATCGCCGCCGCGGAGTCCTTGGGGGACGGCTCGAGCACGAGGTCGTCCGCCGTGAGCTCGGGCAGCTGTTCCTGCACCGCCCCGGCGTGGGAGCGCCCGGTCACGACCATGACCGGACCGGCGGACAGACCCGCGAGCCGGTCAAAGGTGGCCCGCAGCAGGGACGAGCCGGAGCCCGTGAGGTCCAGCAGGAACTTGGGGGCATCCGCACGGGACAGCGGCCACAGCCGTGAACCCACCCCGCCCGCGGGGATGAACGGATGGAAACGTTGCAATGGCGAAGTCACGACGGTCAGTGTACGGCCCCCTCCCCCGGCGGCCCTGGATGCGTCACCCGTGACATCCCGGGGTACGGGCCGCACACGGGCCGGGTGTGCCCACCCACGACGCGGCCGGCCGGCCCACGGGGACTTCCCGTGAGCCTTCGCGGACCCGACCCCGCGCCCGGGCGAGAGAGTCCCGCGAAGGCCCCGTGAGACGTCGCCGGCGGACCTTACGCACGGGGGTCGTGGGGCCGCTCGGGCGCGTATCACGGGCCGCTTGGGGGCCGCTTGACGGCCGCTCGCGGGGCGTTCGGACGGCGCGCGGCCGGAGCCGATTCAGACACAGAACAATGCGCTAATTCCGCGCTATTCCGGGGGGCACACTTGCAGACACGTTGTCAGGAAATGTGCGGGGGGCTGGTATCTTTAACGAGAACTACCGCATCATCCATGACAGAGCCAGCCAGGGCTCCGCCATCGCCGTGCACTCGCGCGAGAACGCTGCCTTCTTCTTCGACCATTCTTCGGTGCGCACGACGACGAGCGACACAGGGAGGACATTCCGTGGCGAACTCAACCAGGGGCACCCTTTACCGCGGCCAGTACGGCATGTGGTCTTGGGTCGCCCACCGTATTACCGGCGTGGCCATCTTCTTCTTCTTGCTGGTCCACGTCCTCGACACCGCTCTCGTGCGTGTATCCCCCGAGGCGTATAACGCAGTGATGGCGACCTACAAGAACCCCGTGATGGGTCTCGGCGAGGCCGGCCTCGTGGCCGCGATCGTCTACCACGCCTTCAACGGCCTGCGCATCATCCTGATCGACTTCTGGAAGGGTGGGACCAAGAACCAGAAGGGTCTGCTCTGGGGCGTCATCGCCCTCTGGGTCATCGTGATGATCCCGTTCCTCATCCGTCACCTCTCAGTCGTTTTCGGGGGTTAATTCCGTGAGCACTCCTCTTAAGACCAAGATCAGCGTCCCCCGCAGCCGGGACCTTCAGGTGGACGGCGTGAAGTACAACCGCGCCGGTTCGTCCCGCAGCAGCTTCGAGATGATCGCGTGGCTGTTCATGCGCATGTCGGGCGTGGTGCTGCTCGTGCTCGTGTTCGGTCACCTCTACGTCAACCTCATGGTGGGGGACGGCGTGCACGCGATCGACTTCGGATTCGTGGGCGGCAAGTGGGCCAACCCGTTCTGGCAGGTCTGGGACCTGGTCATGCTGTGGCTGGCCATGCTCCACGGAACCAACGGTATCCGCACCATCATCGACGACTACGCCGATCGCAACACCACCCGCTTCTGGCTCAAGGTGCTGCTCTTCGTGGCCTCGGGCTTCGTGATCCTGCTGGGCACCATGGTGATCTTCACCTTCGAGCCGTGCCCCGCCGGTGCGGACCCCGCGCTGCTGGCGTCCTTCTGCCCCGGAGCGTGATCGCGGCCACGGCAGAGCCCCCGGCTCCGCCGTCGTGCGTCGTCCCGGCCCGAGCGGCCGGGACCCGATACTTCTCCCACTCACCCACATAGAAAGAACATCTGGTATGCAGGTTCACAAGTACGATGTGGTAATCGTCGGCGCCGGCGGCGCCGGCATGCGTGCCGCCATTGAATCCGGCCAGCGCGCCCGCACTGCCGTACTGACCAAGCTCTACCCCACGCGCTCCCATACCGGTGCGGCCCAGGGCGGCATGTGCGCCGCCCTCGCCAACGTCGAGGAGGACAACTGGGAGTGGCACACGTTCGACACCGTCAAGGGTGGCGACTACCTGGTGGACCAGGACGCCGCGGAGGTCATGGCCAAGGAAGCCATCGACGCGGTGCTGGACCTGGAGCACATGGGACTGCCCTTCAACCGCACCCCCGAGGGCAAGATCGACCAGCGTCGCTTCGGTGGGCACACCCGCGACCACGGTAAGAACCCCGTCCGCCGCGCGTGCTATGCCGCGGACCGTACCGGTCACATGATCCTGCAGACCCTCTACCAGACGTGCATCAAGCACAACGTGGAGTTCTACAACGAGTACTACGTCCTGGACCTGATCATGGTGGACACCCCGGAGGGCCGCCGCCCCGCCGGTGTGGTCTCCTACGATCTCGCGACCGGCGAGCTGCACGTGTTCCAGTGCAAGTCCGTGATCTTCGCCTCCGGTGGCGCGGGCAAGGTCTTCAAGACCACGTCCAATGCCCACACCCTCACGGGCGACGGCATGGCGATCGCGTTCCGCAACGGCCTGCCCCTCGAGGACATGGAGTTCGTGCAGTTCCACCCCACGGGCCTGGCGGGCCTGGGCATCCTGGTCTCGGAGGCCGCCCGTGGTGAGGGTGGCATCCTGCGTAACTCCGAGGGTGAGCGTTTCATGGAGCGCTACGCCCCCACCATCAAGGACCTGGCCCCCCGTGACATCGTGGCCCGTTCCATGGCCAACGAGGTCCGTGAGGGCCGCGGTTGCGGCCCCAACAAGGACTACGTCCTGCTGGACCTGACCCACCTGGAGCCGGCGCACATCGACGCCAAGCTCCCGGACATCACCGAGTTCGCCCGCACCTACCTGGGTGTGGAGCCCTACACTGAGCCGGTGCCCGTGTTCCCCACCGCGCACTACTGCATGGGTGGCATCCCCACCGACATCAAGGGCGAGGTCTTCCAGGACTCCGAGAACACGGTTCCCGGTCTCTACGCCGCTGGTGAGGTCGCGTGCGTGTCCGTGCACGGCTCCAACCGTCTGGGCACCAACTCGCTGCTCGACATCAACGTGTTCGGCAAGCGCTCCGGAATCTACGCCGCGGAATACGCGCGGGACGCCGAGTTCCTGCCGATCCCCGACAACGCCACCGAGCGCACCGAGGCGCTGCTCAACAACGCGCGCAGCCCGCACGGTGACGAGAAGGTCGCGGCCATCCGCAAGGACCTGCAGGACACCATGGACGCCAACATGCAGGTGTTCCGCACGGCCGAGACCATCCAGACGGCCCTGGACGACATCGCCGCTCTGGAGGAGCGCTACTCCCACATCTCCATCCAGGACCAGGGCAAGCGGTTCAACCTGGACCTGCTGGAGGCCGTGGAGCTGGGTTTCCTGCTGCAGCTGGCCAAGGTGATGTCCGTGGCCGCCCTTCACCGCGAGGAGTCCCGCGGTGGTCACTTCCGCGAGGACTTCCCCAACCGAGACGATGAGAACTTCATGGTCCACTCCATGGTGTACGAGGACCCGTCGTCCCCCACCGCGGGAATCCGGCAGGAGACCAAGCCGGTGATCATGACCCGCTACGAGCCGATGGAGCGTAAGTACTGATGTCCACTGCAGCCACCGAGAACCAGACCCAGGACGCTCAGAAGCCCGGCGACAAGGGCGAGGAGTCGATCCCCACGTACGACGTGGTGCTCAAGGTCCGCCGCTATGATCCCGAGTTCAGCTCCGAGGCGCACTGGGATGAGTGGAACCTGACCATGTACGGCACCGACCGCGTGCTGGACGCCCTGCACAAGGTCAAGTGGGAGCTGGACGGTTCCCTGTCCTTCCGCCGCTCGTGCGCACACGGCGTGTGCGGCTCGGACGCCATGCGCATCAACGGCCGCAACCGGCTCGCGTGCAAGACCCTTCTCAAGGACCTGGACCTGTCCAAGCCCATCCTCGTGGAGCCCATCAAGGGCCTCCCGTGCGAGAAGGACCTGATCGTGGACATGGAACCGTTCTTCCAGTCCTACCGCGAGATCATGCCGTTCCTGGTGAACGAGGACCACACCCCCACCGGAGAACGCTTCCAGTCCCAGGAGGACCGCGCGCGCTTCGACGACACCACCAAGTGCATCCTCTGCGCCGCGTGCACGTCCTCGTGCCCGGTGTTCTGGACGGACGGGCAGTACTTCGGCCCGGCCGCGATCGTCAACGCGCACCGGTTCATCTTCGACTCGCGTGACCAGGCCGGTGACATGCGCCTGGAGATCCTCAACGATAAGGAAGGCGTGTGGCGCTGCCGCACCACCTTCAACTGCACCGAGGCATGCCCCCGCGGCATCCAGGTGACCAAGGCCATCGCCGAGGTCAAGAAGGCGGTCTTCGCCTCCGCCTTGTGACCCCTCGTGGCACGACCGCGGCCCCGGGATCCCTCATGGATCCCGGGGCCGCGGTCTTTCCCGGGCTTTCAGCTCTCCGACGACGACGCCGCGGGGCCACTACCTACCGCGGGGCTGCTGCCCGCCACCGGCCTGTCGAAGCGGACGGGAGTTGCGTGTCCGAGGCCCCGAGCGGCATCGGGCAGGGAGGTCGCCGCCACGACCGTGACGGCCCGGTCCTCGCGCTCCGGCTGGGCGCGGGCCCCTCGGATGTCCGCCTGCACGAGCGCGCCCACGGCGGCCGCGAGCAACAGAACCTGCCCGTAGAGGTTGAACCACAGCAGTACACCCACGAGCACCGCGAACGAGAGCAGATAGGGGTTGTCCGCGCTGCGGGCGATGATTTCGCTGCCGCCGTAGCGCAGCACCTGCGAGCCCAGGGCACCCGTGACGATGGTGGCCAGCAGGGCCTTGCGATGCAGTTTGAGCTGGGCGACCCCGCTCACCAGGGCCAGGCTCATCAGGATGTCCACGAGCAGACCCACGCCGAGCGTGACCGCGGACTTGGCCCCGCCGTCCAACCACGGCTGCAGGCGCGTGAGACCGAGCTGACCGAGCCACCCCAGCACCCCGTCCACGGCGCCGGACGCGAAGACGCTCACGGTCGCGGAGGCGAGCAGCAGGATCCCGATCACCACGAGCCACGCGAGATCGCGCGGTACGGCCGCCACGGGCACCCCGGGGGCGGGCGGCAGTTCGAACATCCGCCGCGTGGCCAGCCGGATACCGGCCACCCAGCGCCACGCGGTGAACAACAACACCGCGAGCGCCACGGTGGAGGCCACGGTGAAGGGCCCCGTGTTCTCGAGCAGGCTCAGCGGGATGACTCCCCCGTTACCGTCCCCCACGTCCAGGAGTCCGGGGATGTTCTGCACCAGACCCGCCACGAGCGTCTGCTGCAGCGGCGAGTCGGTTCCCAGGAACGTGGCGAGTGCTGCGAAGCAGATCACCAGCAGGGACGAGGACGCGAAGAGCAATTGGTACGCGAGCCCGGCGGACATGAGCGGCCCGCCGTGGAACATGTAGTGCGCCACCACGCGCACGGGGAACACCGACATGAACCGCGCGAAGAACCACGCACCCAGGGCGCCGGCCCGCCTGCCCAGGGGTGCCCCCTCGGCGGCGAGCTGTCGGCGTACTTCGCGCAGGCGCCGGTGTTCCGCGTGCAGTCCAGTGCGGTCCGTGAGGGCGGGGACCACCGGGGGCGGGTCAGTGTGCGTCACGGTCGTCCGTGCCGGCCCCGCCGAAGGGGATGCGGTCCCGCACGTGCCACGCACCGTGTTCGTCCCCCTCGTAGAGGTCGATGTGGTCCACCAGGAAGGACGCGTGGTACGTGCGCAGCACGTGCTGGGCGCGGTCCAGCCTTTCCTCCGTGGTGCCGTGGGCCAGCGTCACGTGGGGGTGGAAGTCGAAGGGGGACGCGGACTCCAGGTGGTGCTCGCTCAGATCGCAGTGCAACTGCACGCATTGGTCGTGACCGCCCTCGATGCGCAGGTAGACCACCGGGGTCACGGGTCGGAACGTCCCCGTGCCGCGGATCTCCACGTGGAACGGTTGCCAGCGGTCGGCAACCTCCCGGATGTGGGACACGAGGTCCGCCCAGTCCTCCCCGCGCTCGGCGATCATGAGTGTGATGTGCGCGGGGACCGAGCCCGCTTGCGCGTCCCCGAAGGACGAACGCCAGTCCTGCAACTCCTGGCCCATGGGTTCGGGCAGCCGGATGACCACACCCGCGTACACCCGGCCCGGGCGCACGGTGGGGGAAGGATGTCCCTCGCTCACACGATCCTCCTGACGTCGGCCCCGTCCAGACTATCCCACGGCCGGAGGCCCCACCCGGCGCGCCGCACGAGGCTGTGCGGGGTACCGCCGGGATTCCGACCGGGACCCGACCGGTGGGTCACACCCCGGGGAGGAACCCCATCCGCTCGTAGACGTCCGTGACCGTGCGGGCCGCGATCTCCCGGGCCTTGTGCGCGCCCCGGGCCAGCAGCCGGTCCAGCTCGGCGGGATCGTCGAGCAGTTCCTGGGCGCGCTTCTGGATGGGGTCCAGGGTCTGGGTGACCACCTCGGCCAGGTCCACCTTGAGGTGGCCGTACATCTTGCCCTCGTACTCGGCCACGAGGGTGTCCACCGGGGTGCCCGTGAGGGACGAGTAGATGGTCAGCAGGTTGGAGATCCCCGGCTTGGCCTGGCGGTCGAAGCGCACTTCGGCGCCGTCGTCCGTCACGGCGGACTTGATCTTCTTGGCGTTGGATTTCGCGGGATCCAGCAGGCGGATGAGCCCGGCATCCGACGGCGCGGACTTGGACATCTTGGCCGTGGGGTTCGCGAGGTCGTAGACCTTCGCGGAGTTCTCGAGAATCTTGGCGTCCGGGACCACGAACGTCTCACCGAACCGGGAGTTGAACCGCTGCGCGAGGTTGCGGGTCAGCTCGAGGTGCTGGCGCTGATCCTCCCCCACCGGGACCTGGTTCGCCTGGTACACCAGGATGTCCGCGGCCATCAGCACGGGGTAGGTGAACAACCCCACCGTGGTGTTCTCCGCCCCCTGCTTGAGGGACTTGTCCTTGAACTGGGTCATCCGCGCGGCCTCCCCGTAACCGGTGATGCAGTTGAGCACCCATGACAACTGCGTGTGCTCCGGCACCTGGGACTGGATGAGCAGCGTGGAGCGCTCGGGGTCGATGCCCGCGGCGATGTACTGCGCGGCCGTGACCCGGGTGCGCTCGGACATCGTGGCCGGGTTCTGGCCCGCGGTGATCGAGTGCAGGTCCGCCACGAAGAACACGCACTCGTTGTCGTCCTGCATGTCCACCCAGTTGCGCAGCGCTCCCACGTAGTTGCCCAGGTGCAGGGAGTCCGCGGAGGGCTGCACGCCCGACACCACGCGGGGTGTGGGGTTCGGGGCGGTGTTCTGTTCGGTCACGGTCGACATCTTCTTTCGGTTCTCGGTCATGGGAGGCGGGGAGGTGCGGTGCGGGCAGCGGCGTCGTCGTCCGACGGCGCGCGGGACCTCACGAGAGGCGGTAGTCCACCACGAGCGGGGCGTGGTCGGAGAAGCGCGTGTCGTACGCGGCGGCCCGGTCCACGACGGCACTCCGGGCGGCCGCGGCGAGCCCGGGGGTGGCCATGTGGTAGTCGATGCGCCACCCGGCGTCCGTGTCGAACGCCTTGCCGCGGTAGGACCACCACGTGTAGGGCCCGGGGACGTCCCCGGCGAGGCTGCGGGCCACGTCCACGTAGCCCACGTCCCCGAAGAACTTGTCGAAGTACGCCCGTTCCTGCGGCAGGAAGCCCGCGTTCTTGACGTTGCCCTTCCAGTTCTTGATGTCCCGCTCGGTGTGGCCCACGTTGAGGTCACCCACCACGAGGGCATGATCGCCGCGCTCGGCCAGTTGCGGCATGCGGGTGAGCATCGCGTCCAGGAAGCGGTATTTGTCGTCCTGGCGGGGTGTGTCCACCTCGCCGGAGTGGACGTACGCGGAGACCAGGGTCAGTGTGGTGCCGTCCGGCAGGCGGACGTCGTTCTCGATCCAGCGCCCGGAGTCGTCGAAGTACTCGTCCCCGATGCCCACGCGGGACTCGGTGGGGAGCAGGGCGCCGTCGAACGCGTCGCGGCGCGTAGCGATCGCGACGCCCGCGCGGCCCTTGGCGGCGGCCTCGGTGTGCCGCACGTCCCACACGTCCTCGTCGAGCAGCTCGCGCGTGATCTTGTCCGGCGCGCGCACCTCCTGCAGGCACAACAGGTCGACGCCGCGCGGGGCGAGCCAGTCCGCCATCCCGCGCCGGTACGCCGCTCGGATGCCGTTCACGTTCACCGTGGCAATGCGCACCGTCTGCTGGGAATCCGCCATGTGCCTGTGTCTCCTCGCTCGTTACGGGGTGGTTTTCAGTCCACCACCGTACCGCTCACGGGCTTCGAGGAGTCCTTGAGGCTGCGCAGCCCGTTGGCCGCGGTCATGTCGATGGTCTCCAGAGCCCGCTGGATCTGCTCAGGATCGGGCTCGGCGCCGGAGAGCTGTTCCTTCACGACCTTGGACTGCACCAGGATCACCTGCATGCCGTGGGCGAGCTTCTCGTCCCGCAGGGACTGACCCGCACCGGCGGACGCCGAGGCGGCGGGAGCGCGGCCGTGCTGGGCCTGGAACTGCTCCTGTGCCTGGCGCACCTGCTCACGGCCGTACGCCGCGGCCTTGCGCACCATGCTCAGCGCCCACACCGCGAGCATGAGCCAGCCCAGGGCGATCCCCGCGAGGATCCAGCCGAGCAGGGAGTTGGAGTTGGCGGCCTGGATCAGGGCCACCGCGAAGATCACGGCCAGGACGGCCAGCCCGATCACCGTCCCCCACAGGGCGGTGCGTCCGGTGCGGGGAGCGTCCGGGGAGTCGGTGGCGCGGGTGTGTGCTGATCCGATCGACTGCATGAGCCCATTGTCTCAAACCGCGCGGGGCGCACCGAATCGGGCGGGTCCCCGGGGACCCGACCCGCCGGCGTCGCCCGAGCCCCTCGGCACAACCGGGCCCCGAGGGGGTATCAAGAGAGGGTGAGCACATCTTCCGCGTACTCTCCGCGCTCCCCCGGGGACGACTCCCCCGCCCTGGACCCCGCCGAACGACGCCGCATCCTGTGGGTCTTGCTCGTTCCCCTGTTCATGTCCCTCATCAGCGTCTCGATCGTGAACGTGGCCCTGAGTTCCATCCAGCAGGAGCTGGGGGCGAGTTCCTCGGCACTCCAGTGGGTGCTCACCGGGTACGCGCTCGCGTTCGGGGTGCTGCTCGTGGCCAGCGGCCGCGCGGGGGACGTGTTCGGCCGCCGGAAGCTGTTCATCGCGGGGATCGCGGTCTTCGCGGGGGCCTCGCTGTTGTGCGGTCTCGCGCCCAACACCACGGTGCTCAACATCGGCCGGGTGATCCAGGGCCTCGGATCCGGGATGCTCAACCCCCAGACGGTGGGCATGATCCAGGAGTACTTCCAGGGTCGGGAGCGCGCCAAGGCGTTCGGGCTGTTCGGTTGGGCACCGCGATCGGCACCGCCCTGATCACGGCGGTGACCTTCGGTGTGCTCGCCCGCGCCGACTGGGATGCCGCGTTCACGGCGAGCTTCGCGGTGATCACTGTGATCGTGCTGATCGCCATGGGGATCGGGATCGCGGACATGCGCCGACGCACCCCCGAGGAGCCATCCCGGGGCTGAGCCCCGCGCACCTCGTTCCCGGCACGTGTTCGGACCGCGGACTCCCGGGCTTGACGGCCGCCCGCGTGCCGCACGACCCCGGGGACGACGACGCGCGGCCGGCTCGAGCGAACGAGACGGCCGCGCGGCGTCGTGACCGGAAGGCTACGGGATCAGGCCGACTCGGCGGCCCGTTCGCAGGACTCCACCACGTTGACGAGCAACATGGCCCGGGTCATGGGACCCACGCCCCCGGGGTTGGGCGACAGCCACGAGGCGCGCTCGGCGGCGGCCGGGTCGATGTCCCCCGTGAGCTTCTTCTTGCCGGTCTCCGTGTCCTCGACCCGGGAGACACCCACGTCGAGCAGGACGGCACCCTGCTTGATCTGGTCCGCCCCGATCATGTGCGGGCGCCCCGCCGCGGCCACCACGACGTCCGCTTGCGCGAGCAGCTCGGGCAGGTTGCGGGTGCCCGTGTGGGCCAGGGTCACGGTCGCGTTGATCTCCCGGCGGGTCAGTAACAGACCGATGGGCCGACCCACGGTCACACCGCGGCCGATCACCAGCACGTGGCGCCCCGCGAGGTCCACCCCGTGACGCATGAGCAGCTCCACGATCCCGTGCGGCGTGCACGGCAGCGGGGACGTGATGGGCTCGTTGACGTTGAGCACCAGCCGCCCCAGGTTCGTGGGGTGCAACCCGTCGGCGTCCTTGGCGGGATCGATGCGCTCGAGCACGGCGTTGGTGTCCATGTGCGGCGGCAGGGGCAACTGCACGATGTACCCCGTGCACCGGGGATCGTCGTTGAGCTCGTCGATGACGCGCTCGAGCTCCTCCTGGGACGCGTCCGCGGGCAGTTCCTTACGGATCGAGGCGATCCCCACCTGCTCGCAGTCGCGGTGCTTGCCCGCCACGTACGAGTGCGAGGCGGGATCGTCGCCCACGATCACGGTCCCGAGACCGGGCACCACGTCCCGCTCGCGCAGTGCGGCCACGCGCTCGGTCAGTTCTTCCTTGATCCGGGCCGCGGTCGCCTTACCGTCGAGGACCTGGGCCGTCATCTCACCACTCCTCGAGGCCGGGGTACAGCGGGAACTGCTCGGTCAGGGCGTCCACGCGCGAGCGCAGGACGGAGACGTCCGCACCGGGCTTGAGGGCCTCGGCGATCACGTCCGCGACCTCCTCGAACTCGCCCGCGCCGAAACCGCGGGTCGCGAGCGCCGGGGTCCCGATACGCAGCCCGGACGTGGTCATGGGCGGGCGGGGGTCCCACGGCACCGCGTTGCGGTTGACCGTGATCCCCGCCTGGTGCAGCAGGTCCTCGGCCTGCTTGCCATCCAGCTCGGAGTGGCGCAGGTCCACGAGGACCAGGTGCACGTCCGTGCCGCCGGTCAGCACGGACACACCGTGCTCCGCGAGATCCGGGGAGTTCAACCGCTCGGAGAGGATCTGCGCGCCCTCGATCGTGCGCTGCTGGCGCTCGCGGAACTCCTCGGTGGCCGCGATCTTGAACGCCACGGCCTTGGCCGCGATCGCGTGCATGAGGGGCCCGCCCTGCTGGCCGGGGAACACTGCGGAATCGACCTTCTTCTTGAGGTCCGCTTCCGCGAGGATCACACCGGAGCGCGGGCCCGCGAGGGTCTTGTGCACCGTGGAGGTGGTCACGTGCGCGTGGGGCACCGGGTTGGGGTGCAGCCCCGCGGCCACGAGACCCGCGAAGTGGGCCATGTCCACCCACAGCTTGGCATCCACCTCGTCCGCGATCGAGCGGAACGCCTCGAAGTCCAGCTGGCGCGAGTAGGCGGACCAGCCGGCCACGATCACGTTCGGCCGGGCCTGCAGTGCCTGCTCGCGCACCTTGTCCATGTCAATGCGGTAGGTGTCCGGGTCCACCTCGTACGCGGCGATGTTGTAGAGCTTGCCCGAGACATTGATCTTCATGCCGTGGGTCAAGTGCCCACCGTGGGCCAGGGACAACCCCATGAGGGTGTCACCGGGCTGCATGAGCGCGGCCATCACGGCGGTGTTCGCCTGGGCGCCCGAGTGCGGCTGCACGTTCGCGTGATCCGCCCCGAACAGTTCGCACGCGCGGTCACGAGCGAGGTTCTCCACGACGTCCACGTACTCGCAACCGCCGTAGTAGCGACGGCCGGGGTAGCCCTCCGCGTACTTGTTCGTGAGCACCGAGCCCTGCGCCTCGAGCACGGCACGCGGCGCGAAGTTCTCCGACGCGATCATCTCGAGCGTGGAGCGCTGGCGCCCCAGTTCGTCCTCGATGGCCCGTGCGACGTCCGGGTCCACCTCCGACAGCGGTTGATTGGTCACAGGGTGTCCCAGGGATTCCGTCATGCTCCACCTTCTTTGTGCGCGGGAGGGTCCGCTCCAGCATATCCGCGCGTCGCGGTGTTGCGCCTCAGCACGGCGGGGGCACGAGCGCGGCGATGCTCGTAGAGTTTCTGGATCGTCCGGGCCCTCGGCGGGCGGGTCCCGCCCGGGGAGCGAATGCGGGTAGCATGTGTACCCGTACCGCGTGCGTACCCCCTGCGCGCGGCAGCCGTCACAGCGCAGCCGGGCTGCCGCTCTCGCTCAGCGAGCGCGAGCATTCGCATCGTCCCGCCCCACGTCCTGATCCTTCGTGTTAGGAGATCTCGCGCCGTGAACGTTCTTCCCACCGCCCCGTTCACCGCTTCCATGCCGCGCATCACCGACGGCCAGTCGCCGCCGGAACCCGTGGACGTGGTGCGCACCCCGTACGCCGCCGTGATCTTCGACATGGACGGTGTGGTGACCGACACCGCCGGGGTGCACGCCCGCGCGTGGCAGAAGCTCTTCGACCGGTTGCTGACCGATCCCCGCCTCGAGCCCGTAGCTCCGGCCACCGAGGTGGACCGGCGCCCGTTCGACATGGGCGGTGACTACCGCACGTACGTGGACGGACGACGTCGCGAGGACGGCGTCCGCGCGTTGCTCGCCGCCCGCGGGACCATGCTCCCCGAGGCCCAGAGCCACGAGGACCCGCAGCCGGGTGACTGGACCGTGCAGGGCCAGGCCGCCGCGAAGGACGGCTTCTTCCACGAGGAGCTGCGCGAGCACGGTGTGCGCGTGTTCACGGGCACCGTGGCCCTGATCGAGCGGCTGCGCGAGGGCGGTGTGCCCGTGGGGCTGGTGACCGCGAGCCGCAACAGCGCCGTGGTCCTCGAGGCCGCCGGGTTGCAGCACTTGTTCGACCGCATCGTGGACGGCAATTGGGCCGCCTCGCACGACCTGCCGGGCAAGCCCGCCCCGGACACCTTCCTCGAGTGCGCACGCCTGCTGGGCGTGGCCCCCGGCGAGAGCGTCGTCGTGGAGGACGCCGTGGCCGGCGTCCAGGCCGGTGCCGCCGGCGACTTCGGCCTGGTCGTGGGGATCAACCGGGACGGTGCCCGGGAACGGCTCTACCGCGCGGGCGCCCACGTGGTGCTCAACGACGTCGCCGAGCTGGACCTGGGCGCGCGCCGGGACGACCCGTGGGCGCTCGTGTTCGACGGTTTCGACCCCGCCACCGAGCCCCGCCGCGAGGCCCTGCTGACCCTGGCCAACGGCTACATGGGCGTGCGCGGCGCGGCCTGTGAGTTCGCCGCGAACATCGTCCACTACCCCGGAACCTACCTGGCTGGCGTGTTCAACCGGGTGCTCAGCCACATCAACGGCCGGGACGTGGAACATGAGTCCATGGTCAACGTGCCCAACTGGCTGCACCTGGACCTGCGTTTCGCGGAGGGCCAGTGGTGGTCCGAGGGCGGAATGAAGCCCTCCGAGGAACGCGTGGAACTGGACCTGCGCCGCGGTCTGCTGACCCGCACGCTCGTGCTCACGGAAGCGGACGAGGACCCCGGCGCGGACCAACCCCCGCGCAGCCTGGAGATCACCCAGCGCCGCCTGGTGTCCCTGCGCTACCGCCACCTGGGCGCCCAGGAGACCCGGATCGTCTCGCGTGGATTCAGCGGGCGGTTGCACGTGCGCACCGGTGTGGACCCCGCCGTGACCAACAGCGGCGTGGCCGAGTACCGGGAACTCAACGCCCACCACCTCGCGCTGCTCGAGTCCACGACCCTGCCGGACGAGCACGAGACCCTGCTGTCCCTCGTGCGCACCTCCCAGTCCAAAATCGAGATCGCGATGGCCCAGCGCACGCGCATCGAGTCGGAAACCCCCGTGCGCGAGCGCCGCGAGGTGCGCCCCGGCGGGATCGAGTTCCGCCGCTACACGGTGCAGATCGACCCGCACAACCCCGTGCTCGTGGACAGCACGACCGCGGTGGTCACGAGCCGCGACGCCGCGATCGGTTCCCCCCGCGAGGGAGCGCTCGCCGAGCTGAACCGCACGCCGTTCGGGGTGCGTAAGCTGCTGGCCTCTCACGAGATCGAGTGGGCCCGGTTGTGGGACCGCTACGAGGTCACCCTGGAGGCCGCGGAGGACACCCCCGAGCACGTGGCCACCCAGCTCGCAGTGCGCACCCACCTGTTCCACGCGGCCCAGACCCTGGCCCCCCACCTGTCCCTGCGGGACGCAGGCATCCCCGCCCGCGGTCTGCATGGTGAGGGCTACCGCGGCCACATCTTCTGGGACGAGCTGTTCATCCTGCCCGTGATCAACATGCGTCAGCCGCACGTGACCCGGTCCCTGCTCTCCTACCGGTGGCGGCGCCTGGCTATGGCCCAACAGCATGCCCGGGACTTCGGTCTCTACGGCGCGGCCTTCCCGTGGCAGTCCGGTTCCGACGGGCGCGAGGAGACCCCGCCCGAGCTGTACAACCACCACTCCCGGCGCTGGCTGCCGGACAACTCGTGGCGCCAGTTCCACGTGGGCCTGGCGATCGCTTACAACGCGTGGGTGTACTACGAGTCCACCGGGGACATTGACTGGCTCTCCAGCCACGGGACCGAGCTGATCGTGGGAATCACCCGCCTGTTCGCGTCCCTCGCGGAGTACGACTCGCACGACGGCAAGTACCACATCTCCGGTGTCATGGGCCCCGACGAGTACCACGACGGCCCCGCGGGCCAGCACGGTGGCGGGCTCAAGGACAACGCCTACACCAACGTGCTTACGTCCTGGCTGTTCCGTCACTCGGCCCACATCTTCCACGACATGGTCGAGCACCAGCGCGAGGACCTGGAGTCCCGCTTTGAGATCTCCCCGCAGGAGGTCCAGAAGTGGCTCAAGATGGCCGAGAACATGTACGTCCCGTTCAACGCGGACGGCACGATCGCGCAGTTCGAGGGCTACGACGAACTCGCCGAACTGGACTGGGACTTCTACCGCACCAAGTACCGCAACATTGGCCGCCTGGACCTGTTGCTCGAGAACGAGGGCGACCTGACCAACAACTACAAGCTCTCCAAGCAGGCGGACACGATCATGCTCGTGTACCTGCTGGGTCCCGAGGGTTTGATCGAGGAACTCGCGCGCATGGGCTACACCACGGACCTGGACGCCATCCAGCGCACCGTGGACCACTACATCACACGCTCCTCCAACGGTTCGTCCCTGTCCCGCGTGGTCAATGCCGCGGTGCTCGCGTGGCTCGACCCGGACCGCTCGTGGGGTTCGTTCCAAGACGCGCTCATGATCGACATGGACGACACCCAGGGCGGCACAACGGGTGAGGGCATCCACCTGGGTGCCATGGCCGGTTCGGTGGACGTGATCACCCGCGCGTACGCCGGGCTGCGCGTGCGGGGCCAGTGGCTCGAGTTCCAGCCCGCCCTGCCCCGCGAGTTGGACGCCGTGGACTTCACGGTCCTGTACTGCGGTCAGGTCATCGAGGTCTCGCTGGACCACGACATCCTGGAGCTCGAGGCGAGCTCGGTCAAGGCGGATCCGGTCACGGTGCACGTCAACGGCGCCGAGTACGTGCTCAAGGGCGGGCAGAAGATCTCGGTGTCACTGCGCCACCGCGAGTCCCGGCGTCCCGAGAAGGCCATGGCCGCCCTGCGGCGCCGGTTCATTTCCGACGCCGGCGAAGGCTGAGCCCCGCCCCGAACCGTGGCCGTACGACAACGCCGCGCGGCTCGGGCGCGCCTGCTGACCGCGCGCACACCGGGCCGAGCCCCGGCCACGCGCCGGGCGCGTGGCGGCTACCGGCGGCGTCGTGACGAGCGCGAGCGCGCACTATGCTATGGCTCATGACACAGTTCTCCGAGCCCGCGGGCGCCGACGCCGCCCGCGACCCCCTGATCCTGCCCTACGGTCAGCACCGGCCCTCCGTGGCCCGCTCCGCTTTCGTGGCACCCAACGCCACGATCGTGGGTGACGTGGTGGTGGGTGCTGGGGCGGGCATCTTCTACGGCGCCGTGGTGCGCGGTGACCGCTCCCCCCTGCGGATCGGGACGAACTCCAACCTGCAAGACAACGTCACGGTGCACTCGGACCCGGACCACCCCACGACCATCGGCGAGCGCGTGAGCGTGGGCCACAACGCGGTCATCCACGGGTGCGTCCTGGAGGACGACGTCCTCGTGGGGATGAACGCCACCGTGCTCAACGGCGCCGTGGTGGGCCGCGGGAGCCTGATCGCCGCCGGGACCGTGGTACTCGAGGGCGAACGCATCCCGCCCGGTTCCCTCGTGGCCGGGGTCCCGGGCAAGGTCCGGCGGGAGCTGTCCGTGGACGAGCAGCATGCCGTGAGTCGCAACGCCCAGAACTACATCGAGCTCTCCCGGGAACACCGCGCCATGTTCTCCTGAGCCCGCCTGGACAACCGCAACACACGACGACGCGCGGCCCCGGAAGCCCGGGACCGCGCGTCGTCGTACGCCGGGTGAAACCGCGGTAGCCCGGCGGGAGCGGCTCAGTGAGTGTCGCCCAGTGGATGCGGCTCGGTGGATGCCGCTCAGTGGAAGAAGTGCCGCGCCCCCGTGAGGTACATGGTCACGCCCGCGGCCTGGGCCGCCTCGATGACCTCCTCGTCACGGATGGAACCGCCCGGCTGCACCACGGCGCGCACGCCCGCGTCCAGTAGCACCTGCAACCCGTCCGCGAACGGGAAGAACGCGTCCGACGCCGCGACCGCACCGCGGGCACGTTCGGTGTGATCCTCGGCGAGCGTGTTCGCCCGCTCCACGGACAGGCGGCACGAGTCCACGCGGTTGACCTGGCCCATGCCGATGCCCACCGAGGCACCGTCGTTCGCGAGCAGGATCGCGTTGGACTTCACGGCTCGCAGGGAACGCCATGCGAACTCGAGGTCCGCCAGGGTCTTCTCGTCCGCGGCGTCACCCGAGACCAGGGCCCAGTCGGCAGGGTCGTCGCCCTCGGCGTCGAGGCGGTCGGCCTGCTGGAACAGTGCGCCGCCGGAGACCCCGCGGTACTCCAGGGGATCGCGGCCGAAGCCCTCGGGCAGCGCGAGCAGGCGGATGTTCTTCTTGGCCCCGAGGATCTCGAGCGCCTCCGGCTCGAACTCGGGGGCCACGACCACCTCGGTGAAGATGGGCTTGAGGTTGCGGGCCATGTCCGCCGTGACCGTGCGGTTGGCCGCCACGACACCGCCGTACGCGGAGAGCGGGTCGCACGCGTGGGCCTTGAGGTGGGCGTCCGCAATGGGGTCCTGCGCGCCGGGGGTGGCCACGGCCACGCCGCACGGGTTGTTGTGCTTGACCACGGCCACGGCGGGCTCGTCGTAGTCGAATGCGGCGCGGACGGCGGCGTCCGCGTCCACGTAGTTGTTGTAGGACATCGCCTTGCCGTGCAACTGCTCGGCCTGCGCGATCCCGGGCGCCGCGGCGTCGTTCGTGTAGAGCGCGGCCTTCTGGTGCGGGTTCTCGCCGTAGCGCAGGGACTCCGCGCGCTGCAGCGCGAGACCCGCGTACGGGGGCCAGAAGTTCGCCTCGGGGTCGTGGTCGAACTGCTGGGCGGTCCACGTGGCCACGGCGGTGTCGTAGGCCGCGGTGTGGGCGAACGCCGCCGCCGCGAGCTTCTGCCGGGCCGCGAGGTCGTAACCGCCCTCCTGGGCCGCGCGCACCACGTCCGGGTAACCGGCGGGATCCACGACCACGGAGACCGCGGCGTGGTTCTTGGCGGCCGCGCGCACCATGGACGGACCACCGATGTCGATCTGCTCCACCACGGCGTCCTGCTCCGCACCCGAGCGCACGGTGTCCTGGAACGGGTAGAGGTTCACGATCACCAGGTCGAACGGCTCGATCTCGAGCTCGGTGAGCTGATCCATGTGTTCCTGCTTGCGCCGGTCCGCGAGGATTCCCGAGTGCACGCGCGGGTGCAGGGTCTTGACCCGCCCGTCCAGGCACTCCTGGAACCCGGTGACCTCGGAGACCTCGGTCACGGGGACCCCCGCGCCGCGGATGGTCCCGGCTGTGGAACCGGTCGAGACGATGCTCACGCCGGCGTCGTGGAGCCCTCGCGCGAGCTCCTCCAGACCGGTCTTGTCGTACACGGAGATCAGTGCGCGCTTGAGCGGCACACGGTTCAGGTCGGCAGTGTTCACGAGCTCTCCAGTGGGGACGAGGGTACGGACGGTAGGCGGGCCGGAGCCCGGTTCAGTCTACGACCGGGGCAGATCGGGGTCGGTGCTCGTGACGTCCCAGCTCAGTTTCGCCAGCGCGTTGACGAGCAGGGTGCGCTCGGCGGATTTGATCCGCTCGTGCAGCACGGCCTCGGTATCGTCCTCGGCCACGGGGACCGCGACCTGGGCCAGGATGGGTCCGGCGTCCACGTCCGCGACAACCTCGTGCACCGTGGCGCCCGTGACCTTCACGCCGTAGGCCAGGGCGTCCCGCACGGCATGGGCACCGGGGAAGGACGGCAACAAGGACGGGTGCGTGTTGATGATCCGGCGCGGGAACACGGACACGAACTCCGCGTCCACGATCCGCATGAACCCGGCGAACACCACGCGGTCGGGGTGGTAGGACGCCACGCGTCGTTGCAGCGCACGGTTCCACTGCTCCCGGTCCGGGTACTCGGACAGCGGCACCACGAAGGTGTCGATGCCCGCGGCGCGCGCCCGGTCCAGACCGGCGCACTCCAGGTCCGCACCCACGGCGGCGATATCCACCTCCACGTCCCCCTGGTGCAGGGCGTCGATCATCGCCTGCAAATTCGTACCGGAGCCCGAGACCAGAACCACTAAACGCATGGGCCCACTCTATCCAGCGAGGCTGCCTCGATGGCGCCGCGGCGGTGCCGCACCCGCGGCGCTGCTCGGTCCATCGGCTCGCCTACAGTGGTGGGTATGCACGATTCCCGCCACCGGAGCACGCCGCCCCACGCCACGCACTCGATGGGTTCGACCTCCGGCGGCACCCCTTCCGGGGGTTCCCACTCAGGGGGACCGCACTCCGGCGGCCCGCAGCACCGTGGCCCGCACGCCGGCGACCCGCGCGGTGAGAAGCCCTCACCTCGCGGCCCCCAGTCCGGGGACCCCTCTGATGGCGCTCGGCTCCGGTTCGCCGCGGTGGCCGCGGCCCTCGCGGTGCTCGCCTCCGCACTCGTGGTGGGTGACGTGTGGTCCACCGTGGCGGGGCTCGTACTCGCCATCGCCGGGATCGTGCTGGGCATCATCGCGCTCGCGCGCTCCCGCGGTTCGTCCTCACGGGTCCTGATCACGGTGCTCGCGGTGTTGGCCATCGTGTGGGGTGTGATCAATGCGCTGGGCGGTGGCACCCGATTGCTCGTGTGGCCGGCCACCCAGGTCTACCAGGAATGCACCGAGCGGGCCCTCACGCTGTCCTCGACCAGCCGGTGCGAGCAACAGCTCAGCGACAACGTGTGGAAGCATTTCTCGGGTGCTCCCCTCGAGACGGGTGCGCCGCAGGACGATCCGACGGCCACCGCCACGCCTGAGGCCTCCCTTGTCACGCCCACGCCGAGCGCCTCGAACCCTGCCCCTTCGGGGAGTGCTACACCGGGAGCGACCTCGCCGACCTCCGCCGGTCCCGGGTCCTGAGACGCCCGCTCCCAGCGAGTCCATTGCTATCGGGAGCGGTTCGTCATCGGCCCAGTCCCACGTCCTGGGACGCCCGAGCCCGTCGGCGCCAGGAGCGGTTCATCGTCGTCTCAGTCCCGCTCGTCGTCGAGGGCGGCCAGCCGCGCGGCCTTGCGCTTCTCGGACCTGCGCTGCGCACGACGACGCTTGGCCTCCTCACGGCGGGACAGTCCCGGTTCGTCTGCCGATCGTCCCACGGCCGTGGACCCGCCGCGGGGCTGGGACTCCCACTCGGGCTCGGCGGCAGCGCGCGACGCGCGGCCCCGGAACAGACCCCGGACATCCCGAGCCGTGACCTCGCCGTCCGGGACGGCCGCCCCGGATCCAGGACGGCCACCGGGTGCCGTGCGAGCATCCTGCCCGGCGCCGGGGCCGGAAGCCGAGCGGGAACCGTGCGCGGCGCCAGCGGCGGGCAGGGCGTCGTGGTGGGCCACAGCGGCGTCGTCCTCCGGGGCCGGGGAATCCGACTCGGGGAGCTCGTCCGCCTCGGCGCGGGAGCGGGAACGGTAGCCCTCGCGTTCGAGCCAGGGCCCGGCCAAGCACCCCACGGTGGCGCCCACCGCGAGTTCGGCACCGAGCCACAGGAACACGTGCCACGCGTGCGGGCCGATGTCCGTGAGCCTGCCGATGCCCAGCGAACCGCTGGAGAGCCACGCGAGCGCGGTCACGAGGCCCGCCCCCACCACGGCCATGAACACCGCCGTGAGCACGGTGGAGAGCACGAACGTGATCCAGCGCAGGGGCAGGCGGATGGCCATCCAGTCGTCCAGGTGGTTCTCACCCTCGCGGCAGAACCACCACCCCGCGAGCAGACCCGCGAGCACGGGCAACCCCAGGACCGCAGGGGCGTACAGCCACGGGTCACCGGTGGGCAGCGCGGCGAGCGCCGGGAACTGCGGCAGCGGTCCCAGCGTGCTCTGGAACGGCGACACCAGGGTCCCGGTGCCCAGCGAGAAGCCGGCACCGGTGGCCCACGTGAGCGCCCACACGACCATGTTGGGCAGGTACCCGAACTGCAGTGCCGTCAGGGCGGTGTCCCCCGCAGCGCCGGTACCGAGGTCCTGGTAGACCGTGATCACGCGGTCCCAGTTCCACGCGAGCGCCACCACGAACAACAGGGCACCGGCCGCCACAGCGGTGACCGCGGCGAGGAAACCGGCGCGGATCACGGCCCACACGTAGGAACCGGCCCAGCGTGAGTGCTGGCTCGTGCGCTGCAACCAGGACGCGACGTCGGCCCCGAGCACCGCGGCGAGCGAGCGCGAAGCGCTCCACCCGCCCACGAGGGTGCCCAACCCGGCCGGGACCAGGGGCAACAGGGCGGCCGCCACGAGGTCCACCGAGACTTGTTCGGTGCGGCTGAGCCAGCCCACGAGGGCCCCGAAGAGCGCGTACGCGAGCATCCCGGCGAAGAACGGGATCAGGAACTGACCGCGCCAGCACGCCCGGGCGATCCGGCGGCCCGCGATCACCGCGAGGCCGAACGGGATCAGCGTGAGCCCTAGAGGCACGAGCGTGACCGTCCCGCCACCGTCCAGCGACAGGCCCTGGATGGCTTGGATCGTGAGAGGCACGCAGTGCGCGAGCAACCAGACCTGACCGGCGAGCTGCAGGCTCCCGCCCGCGCCCATGGTCGCGAAGCCCCCCGCAGCCCATACCGCACCCAGGAGCACGGTGCCCAGCAACAGGCCCACCACGGCCACCGCGAGCAGCTCGATCACGCCCTGCAGCGCGAGCGGCATGGGCAGTCCCGGGGAGTCGTCCGGTTCGGGGCGGGGCACGTCGGCGGCGCGCACGGGGGACGAACCGTGCGACGTGAAGCGGTCGCGTACGCCCGAGACCACGCCGGGCAGTGAGGGAAGTTTCATCACCGGACATCTTTTCACGTTCACCCGCGCACCACGGGCAGCGAAGTTAGCCCGGACTTCACCTGCGGGCCACCCCCGGGTGACTCCCCCGTGAGGCGCCGGGCCCACAGTGGGAACCGTGAGAATTGCATTGGTGGCCGAACAGTTCCTCCCCCACGTCAACGGTGTCACTCATTCGGTGATCCGCGTCCTGGAACACCTGCGGGATCACGGGCACGAGGCCATGGTGATCGCCCCCTCCTACGAGAAGACCCTGTTCCTGGGCTCGGTGGACCACGTGGACGGCGTACGGATCGAGCGCATCCCGTCCCTGCCGCTCGCGGGCTATCCCGAGGTCCGCGTGGCGAGCTGCACCGTGAGTCGCATGCAGCGCATCCTGGCCCGCTTCGCCCCGGACGTGGTGCACGTGGCGTCCCCGTTCGTGCTCGGGTGGCAGGCCATCCAGGCCGCCAAGGGTTTGGGTCTGCCGTGCGTGGCCGTGTACCAGACGGACGTGCCCGGTTACGCCGCACGCTACGGTGCATCCGTGCTGGAGACCGCCATGTGGTCCCACGTGCGTGCGATGCACAACAGTGCGACCCTCACGCTCGCTCCCTCCACGGCGTCGATCAGCCAACTCCACGAGCATGGCGTCCAGCGGGTGCACATGTGGCGCCGCGGAGTGGACACGAGCCGGTTCCGTCCCGCGCTGCGCGATCACGCGTGGCGCGAGCGCGTGGGCGGCGGCAAGCGACTCGTGGGATACGTGGGGCGGTTGGCCCCCGAGAAGCAGGTCGCGGACCTCGCCGCGATCGACGCCCTGCCGGACACCCGGCTCGTGATCATCGGTTCCGGCCCCGGGAAGGAGTCGCTGCGCTCGGTATTGCCCAACGCGCACTTCGAGGGCTTCCTCACGGGCACCGAACTCGCCACGGCCATGGCGTCGCTGGACGTGTTCGTGCACCCCGGTGAGCACGAGACGTTCTGCCAGACCATCCAGGAAGCCATGGCCTCCGGGGTCCCAGTGGTGGCCGTGGGCCGCGGCGGCCCCCTGGACCTCGTGGACTCTTCGCGTAACGGGTGGCTCTACGCCCCGGGTGACCTGGCCGGGTTGCGCGAGCGCGTCCGGGACCTCGCGGGCGACGACGCCAAACGCCTCGCCTTCGCGCGCACCGCCCACCAGTGCGTGCAGGAGCGCACGTGGGGTGCCGTGTGCGAGCAGTTGCTGGGCCACTACGAGCGCGCTCGCACGGTCACCTCCCGGATGCGCGGTACGCGCGGGGCCGGCCTGCGCACCCCGTGAGAAACGCCGCCGGGTGCCAGATGTTACTCAACAGAAGCTTGATTAAGTTTTGATGACATTCTCGGTCCGCGCCTGGCTGGTCCCCCGAATCCACGGATAGGCTCGAATCAGCTTCACGAGATGCGCCCGCGCAACGACAAGGACGTCACCGCGCGCCCAGAGCTCCAACTCGGCGTACGCCAACCCTCGGTTCAGGGGTGGATTGGATGACGAAGCGGCCGGGGCCACACGTGTGGTTCCGGCAAGCGACCGGAAAAATCAGAGGCCCGACATCATGAACACGACAACCCAGAAATCCCACCCCGACACCCGCGAACAGTGGGTGGACGTCACCGTTCAGGCGGACCCCGCCCGGCACGTGGTGTCCATCACGGGATCGGACGGTCACGAGCACGAGTACTTCGCGGACGACGCCCGTGAGGTCGCACTCGCCGCACAGCACACACGGGGGCGCGGCCAGTGGTGCGCCAAGTACAGCAGACTCCTGGTCCCCGGGGCGTCCCGGGTGACCGGCGGGGTGTCCTTCTACAAGCTGGAGCCCTTGCCCGCGTAGTCCTCGCGAGCACGGTCCCCGCGACCGCGAACTCCACGGTCGGGTGTGGCCCGGGTCCGGACGGACCCGGGCCACACCCATGTTCTCAGCCTGCTCGGTTCTTGGCGGCCGTGCTCACCGGGCGGTCGCGTCCCGGTCCTGGGCGATCAGCTCGGCGGCGCGTTCACCGATCATGAAGACCGTGATCTTCGGGTTCACCGTCACGAGCTCGGATATCACCGAGGCGTCTGCCACGCGCAATCCGCTCACGCCCTTGACGATCGCATCCAGCAGGAACGCCGTGCGCCCGGTGATGAGCACGTACAGCATGAGCCCGATCGCCAGGATGATGTTCAGCTCGGAAAGCCGCCGGGTGCCCTTGTCCACCCCAAAGATGGTCCCGAGCAGCGCCGCGGTGTCCACGGCGTCGCCGGCGGCACCGTGGATCCGGCACCCGATCAGGGGGTAGAGAGCGGAGCGGATGCTCAGCGGCATGCCGAAGCGGTAGGCGAAGTAGCCGAATGCCATGCCCATCAGGGCGTACATGGCCCACCCCGTGAACAGGTTGAACTGGGGTTTCGCGTGGTCCGGGCCCATCTTGATCGTGCCGTGCCTGCTGTCCGCGACCAGGATCACGAACACGATCACGAGAGCGGCCGTGAGGATGTAGAACCACCCCAGCCGGGAGGCGACCCACGCGACCACGCCGCCGATCACGGCGTCGGCGTGCTCGGGTGCCTCCGTGGCCCAGGCGGACGGCGAGACAAGCAGGGTTGCCGCGGCAACGAAGACCCGCCAGTTGACGGGCAACCGGGGTGGCGCAGAGCGAGGGGCCCGGACGGGGCGGGCGGATCCGCGACGGGCGACGAGCCCGGGCGTGGGTGACGGATGGACGAGGAATCGTGTGTGGTCACGTCGGGGATGCGGGTCGGACGTCGGACGACCCGGGGTTGAGGCGCCTTACTACCAGCCGTTAGTCATGGCACGCCACCTCACTGTAGGGGAGGGCCGCGCAGCAGCCGAATGCAGCCGCGCGGCCCCACGAGCACACCCCCCGTTCGCCCGGGGCGGCACTGTCAGCCCAGCAGCTTGGCCACGAGGGCGCTCGCGAACTCCTCGGAGACGTCCCCGTAGTTCAGGGAGAAGTCCTCGTCCACGAGCGTGGGCAGCAGCCCCGAGCACAGCACCGTGGCGCGCGCGTACAGCCCCGGCAGGGCGGCACCGATGGGCACGGAGAGCAACCGCAGCTCGGGATCGTAGCTGACCAACGCCGTGCCGGTGTCCCGCGCCGCGAGGTGCTTGCCGAGCCCCGAGGACACGGGACGGGCGTGACCCGAGACCACGTCCTCCGCGGTGCGGTAGGCGTAGCGCGTCTTGTGGTGGTGGTTGATCCGGTACAGCCCCGCCTGGTTGCGGTCGTCCGTGGCCTCCCACGTGGCGTCCGCGGGCACGAAGCGTTCCGCAACCCCGTTGTACTGCATCTCCTTCAGGGGCAGCCCGGCGACGACCGAGGACAACGGGGGCAGGGTGTCGAGCATGACGGGCCCGGCGTCGTAGACCACGTCGCACAGCCCCTCGGGCAGCAGCTTGCTCAGCGCGTCGAGGTCCACATCCTGGAGCATGGTGGTCGCGTGGTCCTCCGGGGACAGCACCACGACCTCACCACCCTGGGCCCCGACCGCCTGCGTCACGGCGTCCTCTTGGTCGGTCTTCCACCCGCCCGTGAGCAGGATGGAGCCGTCCACGAGCTGGGTCAGGGCCGGGGAGCACACCTGCCAGCGGCGCACCGTCCAGTTCTCGTCCCGGATCACCTCCAGGAAACCGAGGGCCTGCAGGTGACCCACGAACCATTCCTCGAAGCGCTCGGAGTCCTCGAGCTGGCGCGCCACGATGGACAGGCTCGACCGCTTGCCGCCACCCAAGAACGTGAGGATGTCCTTGAACGGCGCCCAGGACCCCGGGTACTCGCCCTCGTCCGGACCGATGAACTGCAGTGCCTCGACCGAACCCGTCTGACCCACCGCCGAGAGCTTGGTGAGCCGGCCGGGGTAGCGCTTGGTGAGCCCGCAGAACTTGCAGCGCCCGAACACCCACGGCGCCTTGGCCTTGGGATCCATGGGGGGCAGGATCACTTTGTGCTTGCCCGTGACCATGCAGGACACGTCGGGGGCCTCGGGCAGCTCGTTGCTGCGCTCGGGGAACATCTGCCCCTCGGCGGACTCCCACCCGGCGACCTCGGGCACGGGGACCTCGTCAACGGTGGCCTCGTGGGGGTCCATGTTGTCGAACGAGCCCTGGACGTACTCGTCCGGGATCTCGTCCCGCGTCACCGCGGTGACGGGCCACAACGGTTCCTCCGCGACGTGGACCATCTCACCGTCGTAGCCCAGGGAGCGTTGAGTGATGTAGTAGGAACTGTCCCGCACGCGGAACTCGAGGCGCTGCTTCACGGTGCGCCCGGAACGCAGCACCAGCGTGTAGTCGTTGGGCTTGAGGTGGCCGTCCTCGCGGGCCAGTTCCGTACCGCCCAGGCTCACCTGGAACGGTGGCACCCGGGGTGCGGTGAGCTTGGTGCTCATGAGCTTGAACGAGTGCGGGTTGCGCCACTCGCACTCCACGGACAGGGGGTCGTCGCTGTCGGACGTGACGGTCAACTGCGGGGGCCGCAGGGCCGAGAACCGGTCCACGTCCCCGGGGATCCGCAACCCGCCGGACAGGGTGATTGCGGGGACCAGGCGGGGTACCAGGGCCGAGAAGTTGTCGTTGACGGTCAGCGCGGGGTCACCGGCACGCAGCACCTGGACGTCGTCGAACAGCACCCAGCCCTCGCAGACCCCGTTCTCCCCCGGGCCCACCACGCGGTAGTCGGGAGAGGCCGAGTCGTCCAGGATCGCGCGGATCTGATCCACCCATTCAGGTTGATCGCGCACCATGATCCGGCACGGCCACGCCGCGGGGACGTGGTCCACGGAGATGAACGTGTCCGAGTACGCGTCCTTGGCGAAGACCACCACGGGCCGCGGATTACGCGTGAGGGTGAGCTCCCCCGCGGTGATCTGCAGCTGCCCGGACAGCAGCGTGTCACTCGTCATGCGGGCGTTGTACGCGGAGATCCCCAGGAACGCGTCCCCGATGTAGGACAGGAACATGGTGCGCGGGCCGACCGTGGTCGCGAGATCCACCTCGCGACCGGGCACCAGCCGCTTGGGCACCACGAAACCGAGTTCGTAGATGGGGTTGCCCACGTAGTCCGTGCCGTCCGTGAGGGACAACCCGGGACTGCGCGAGCCCAGGTGCCGCGTGCCGCGGGCGGCGGCCGCAGCGTCGTCGTCCGGGGCGGACTCCCACGCGTCCAACTGGGCGAGCGCGACCTGCAACGCGGGATCGCGCGTGAGGGGGTTGGTCCAGATGCTGCGCAGGCTCTTGGACACATCGGTGTCCGCGATGTCGAGCCAGAAGTCGATGTAGATCCCGAGCTCCGCCGCGCTCATCCCCTGCGCCGTGGTCAGTTCGAGGTCCTCGAACATCTGGTGCAGATGCCGCAGCTCGGACGGGCCGAACAGGGTCTGGGACAGCGCGAGGCCCACGGGACGGTGGTTCACGGCGTACGCGGACGGCAACCCGAGTTGGCCGTCGAAGGCCTCGAGCCAGTAGCGCAGCGCGTCCCAGTAGGTCTCGGAGTCCTTGCGCACCGAGGTCTCGAGCGCCTTGACGTTGTCCTGGCCCGCTTGCAGCAACACCGCGAGCGGCAGGTAGAACGTGGACACGGACTTCTTGCCCGTGCGCGCCGCGAGCGCGGACATGTGCCGCCCGGCCAGGGCGAACAGGGCCAACAGCGCCACGATGGGCGGCGGGCCGATCCTGGTGAGGTCCTCGAGCTGGCGCCGGGACGTCCGATACCACGCCTCGGTGAGCTTGTTGAACGCGTCGAACACGGACCGGCGGGAGCCGTCCGTCACGAGCAGCGGCGTCACGGAGTCGGCGAGCGCACGCAGCGTGGCCGGGCCGTCCAGGCCGAATTCCGAGCCGATCTGTTCGAGCATCTTCTCGTCCAGGTCCAGGTGGACCAGTTCCCCGGCCCTCCTGGGGCCGAAGAATGCCCGCGCCACGGCGTCGTTCCAGCGCAGGTACTCGACTTCCCGGGGTCCGGATGCCATTGCGTGGTCCCCCGTGTGGAAACCGGCAGCGTCAGCCACAAATCCTCCGTCTGCGCCGTGCGGCGCGCTCGAAACACGACAATCCCTGTCGATTATAAGTTCCCGCCCGTCGGCGGTTCACTGCCCGATCCCACCGCGCCCCCGGTTTGCACGACGACGACGCCGCTGCCCGGGCCCTCGCCCACCGGCGCCCTGCCGTGTCCGCACCGGGCGGTACGGTAGGGGCCATGGATGGTGCTGCGCAGTTCACGGACGCCCGCGGTCCGGGTGCCGCCCCGGACTGGCGCAGCGAACTCTCCCGGATCGTGCCCGGCACGAGTCCCGACAGGGTCGTGGCGGACCCGGAATCCGGACCCACCGTGGCCCTCGAACTGGACCTGGCCCGGGTGCAGAACCGCACCCCGAAAGCGTGGCAGGAATCACCCCGGGAGACCCCGCTGAGTCTCACGGCCCGTCCGGTGCTGCGCGGACAGCGCCACGGGTGGGTGCACACCGGCATCGACTGGGGCAACCTGGCCTCCCACGCCCGCTCCGGGCACCTGAGCGCGGAGCAACTGGACTGGTTCGAGGAGCTGCGAGCGCTCTCCGAGTCGCACCGCGGCAGTTTCGCTGCGGACCGGCACCAGCTGCACATGGAGCGCTACACCTCTCCCCTGTTGTGGCCCATCCTGGGGCGCGCCCGGGGGCTCGGGATCCCGCTCGTCTCCAAGGGCACGGGAGCACCCGTGATCGTGGATCGCGACGGCCGGTTCGAGGTGCGCGTGGATCCCGGCGAGCACGGCGAGCTCGCCCTGCACCCCCAGCTCATCGTGGGCGAGAACGAGATCCCCCTGCGCTGGACCCGGATCATCGGCCAGCCAGGTCACGGCCTGTTCTACCCGGACGCGACCCCCGCGGCCCTGGACACCGCGGAGGACCTCAACCAGTTCCCGTTGCACCTGGTCGCCCTGGGCACCCGCCTCAATCAGCAGCAGCGCTCGTTCCTGGACCGCGCCGAATCCCTCACGGTCCCGCAGGACGGTGTGGAGGAGTTCTTCGACACCTACTTCCCCCGGTTGCACCAGAGCATGCACGTGATTGCGGGCGAGGACTCCCTGGTGCTGCCCCAGGTCGCGGATCCGCAGTTCGTGCTCACCATCCACCATGACGACCTCACCGAGCGCGTGGAGTGGGAGTGGGAGTACCAGAAGGGTCGCGAACGGATCCGGCTGCCCTTCCGCCCCCTGGACCCTCTCGGGGACGAACCCGTGGCCCGCGAGTCCCGGTGGGAGTCCTCCATGGTCCAGGCCGTGCACCGCCGGATCCCCGAGTTGGACTTCAAACGCAGTTCGTACGCGGCGCAGGACGCCCTGACCCTGTTGCGGGTGTGGTTGCCGCTGCTGCGCAAGATCCCCGACCTGCGCATCGTGGAGACCGGCGGGAGTCCCGCCTACCGCGAGGTCACCGAACCCACCGAGATCACGGTGTCCACCGCGCCCACCGAACACCACGACTGGTTCGGCCTGGGTGTCACCATCAGGGTCGGTGAGCACTACCTCCCGTTCTCCCAGATCTTTCAAGCGCTCGACCGCGGTCAGGACGTGATGCTGCTGCCGGACGGTTCCTACTTCTCCCTGGACCGCCCCGAGTTCACGCGGCTGCGCACGCTCATCGCCGAGGCCCGCACCCTGCAGGAGGACAAGGACGCGCCGCTCGCGTTGAACCGCTACCAGGCGAGCCTGTGGGAGCAGTTTGAGGACCTCGCCACGGACACCCGCCAGGCCGAGCAGTGGCGCGAGGGCGTGCGCGCACTGACCCACCTGCACGAGATCCCCTCTCCCCCGGTCCCCGAGGCCCTACAGGCCAACCTGCGCCCCTACCAGTATGAGGGCTTCCGGTGGCTGAGCTTCCTGTGGGACCACGGACTGGGCGGGATCCTCGCGGACGACATGGGCCTGGGCAAGACCGTGCAGACCATTGCCGCGATCCTGCGCGCCACGGACCGGGATCCGCAGCTGCCACCCCACCTGGTGATCGCACCCACCTCCGTGGTGGCCAACTGGTCCGCCGAGCTGCGCCGCTTCGCGCCCTCCTTGGACATCACCGTACTCACCCACACCAAGGACTCCGTGGCCGACGCCGCCGCGCATTCCCATGTGGTGCTCACGTCCTATGCCCTGCTGCGTCTGGACGCGGAGGCCTACCGTTCGGTCGAGTGGACCGGGGTGATCATGGACGAGGCCCAGTTCGTCAAGAACCCCCGGACCAAGGCCTACCGCGCCGTGAAGAACCTGCGGGCACGCACGTGTCTCGCGATCACCGGCACCCCCATGGAGAACAGTCTTTCCGAACTGTGGTCGTTGCTCTCGCTCACCTCCCCCGGGCTGTTCCCGTCCAAGAAACGTTTCACCGAGCACTACCAGCGTCCCATCGAACGCGCCATGGACTCGGACGCCCTGGCCCGGCTGCGGGCCCGGATGCGCCCGTTCATGCTGCGCCGCACCAAGGCGGACGTGGACCTGCAGCTGCCACCCAAGCTCGAGCACGTCCTGCCCGTGGGGTTGAACCCCGAACACCGCAGTGCGTACGACCGCCGGCTGCAGCGTGAGCGCGCCAAGATCCTGGGCCTGCTGCGCAACTTCGACAAGAACCGGTTCACCATCTTCCAGTCGCTGACCACCCTGCGGATGTTGGCGCTGGACCCCGTCCTGGTGGACCCGGAGTCCAAGGCGCCATCCTCAAAGTTGGACGTCCTCTTCGACCAGCTGCCCCAGCTCGTCCAGGAGGGCCACCGCCCGCTCGTGTTCAGCCAGTTCACGAGTTTCCTCAAGATCGTGGCCCAGCGCCTCGACGACGCCGGGATCGCCTACAGCTACCTCGACGGCAGCACGCGGGACCGCGCGGGGGCGCTCGAGAAGTTCCGCAGCGGCCGCGCTCCCGTGTTCCTGGTGAGCCTCAAGGCCGGCGGTTTCGGCATCAACCTCACCGAGGCCGACTACTGCTACCTCCTGGACCCGTGGTGGAATCCCGCGGCGGAGAACCAGGCCGTGGACCGCACCCACCGGATCGGGCAGACCAAGAAGGTCATGGTCTACCGCATGGTCGCGCAGGGCACGATCGAGGAGAAAGTCATGGACCTCAAGGCCCGCAAGGCGGACCTGTTCGGGGCCGTGCTCGACGATGAACGGTTCTTCTCCGCCACTCTCGACGCCGAGGACATCCGCGCTCTGGTTGGTGTCTGAGCGAACCCCGGGTTCCGTCGAGTGCCCTGCACGGTCCCGATCACGCCGACGGTCGAGCTCGGGCGCACGCGGGAACACCGCGCGGGGTCCTTTCCGTGGAAGTCACACTCCCCCCGACCTGTCGACCCGGCATGGTCAGCGGGTTAGCGTGAGCACAGATCACGCCAGCCCCGGCGCACCCGCACCGCGTGCGCGGACCCCTGACCCGATCCGTGGGTGTTGCGTGATCACGGTGTTGGGAGGCACTCGAGCATGTCACACAGCAGGACGCCGCACGGCCACGGTCCGAGTACCGAGGTGGCACTGCGGCGCGCCGGGATCGGTGTCGTGCTGGCCCGGGTTGCCTCCGCCGTCCCCGATCCGCCGGTCTGTCCATGGTCCCGTCTGGAGTCCGTCCTCACCGGGGCCATCGCCGGGATGCTCTGGAACGACTTCCTCATGGTCGAGTACGACCCACCGGAGGGCACCCCGGACGTTCCCGCCGCGTGGGTGCGCACGGGACCCCGCGGGGTGCAGTGCGCCCTGCAGCGCGTTGCGGGCCGTTCCGCGGCCGCCACCCACGGACCCGCCGAGTTCACCGGGCCGTGGTGTCCCGCGGAGCGGCTGAGGTCGTGGGGGTGGGACGATCCCACCGCCCCCGGACGGCCGTGGACGTGCGGACCGTGCCTGCCGCGGGCGGCCGCGCGCAGCGTCCTCGCTGGCATGCGCAGTCACCGGGCGTGCGGGGACCCGTACGAGTTCCACTGGGGCGTGGGGTCGCTCCCCGCCCCGGAGATCACCGCCAGCCGCCTGCTCGCGCTACCCTCGGCAACTACGAGTTCTCCGACGCCGAGGGTGCCCACGTGGTCGCCGCCCTCGTGAGTCTTGTGCCGGGCGCGACCGGGCTGTTCGGCAAACTCCTGGCCGCCGTACCCCAACCCATCACCGCGGGGTTGCTCGCGGGGGTCCTGTTGCCGTTCGCGATGCGGGTGGCTCCGGCCGTCGCCTAGCGTCCCGGCACGCTGAGCGGCCCACGGGCTGGATGGCTCCGCGGGCTGACTGGCTCCGCGGTCGATGGCGCGCAGAGCGTATTGCGGCGCAGACAGCGTTCGGCGCGGGTTCAGGTGCGAGCCAGGCGCGAGGCGGGATCCACGGCCGACGGCGCGCGGGGTGCTTCGGAGCCCCGAAACCACCGCCGGTGACCCGCGCGTAAAATACGGGTACATGCCCGAGCACCACAGCGCTTCCTCCACCGTTCCCGAGTCACCGGAACCCACTGCCGCCCAGATCCGCAGGTGGCGTCACTACCTCGCGGACGAACTCGCCGAGGCCGCCACGTACGAACACCTGGCCCGCCACAGCTCGGGCCGCCATGCCGAGATCTTACAGAGCGTGGCCGAGGCGGAGGGCCGCCACGCCGAACACTGGCGTCGTCTGCTCGGACCCCACGCCGATCGTCCGGCGAGACCCGCCCTGCAAGCGCAACTGCTCATGTTCTTGGCCAAGCACGTGGGATCCGTCTTCGTCCTGGCGCTGCTGCAGCGCGCCGAGTCCCGCTCCCCGTACCGCGAGGACCCGGATGCCACGGCCGCCATGGCGGCGGACGAGGCCGTCCACGAGGAGATCATCCGCGCACTCGCAACCGATGGCCGCACGCGGTTGTCCGGCAACTTCCGGGCCGCCGTGTTCGGCGCCAACGACGGCCTGGTGTCCAACCTGGCCCTGGTGATGGGCGTGGGCGCCACGGGCACGTCCAGCTCCCTGGTGCTGTTCTCGGGCATCGCCGGACTGCTCGCGGGTGCCCTGTCCATGGGAGCGGGCGAATACGTCTCCGTGCGATCCCAGCGGGAACTGCTGGACGCCTCCCAACCCACCCAGGTGACCCTGCGCGTGGCGCCGGCGTTGGACCTGAACGCCAACGAGCTCACACTGATCTACCGGGCCCGGGGCATGAGCGAGAAGGCTGCAGAGCACCGGGCGGCCGAGCGACTCGGACACTTCGACTGCGACTGCGATCCATCGCTGTCGTTCCAAGACGAGAAGGCGCGTCGTGTGCTCAACACGGAACCGGGCGAGGAGCTTCCCGCCACGGACGACAACCAGGCCCTGGGCACCGATCTGGGGGCGGCGGCGTCGAGCTTCTGCTTCTTCGCGTCCGGGGCGATCATCCCGATCCTGCCCTACCTCTTCGGCCTGGGCGGCGGAGTGGCCATGGCCGTGGGAATGGCGCTCGTGGGCATCGCGTTGTTGATCACGGGCGGTTTCGTGGGGCTGCTCTCCGGCGCCTCCCCGTTCAGGCGGGGACTGCGGCAGCTCGGGATCGGGTACGGGGCCTCGATCGCCACCTACCTTCTGGGGCTCGCATTCAACACGACGGTCTCGTGAGTACCGAACGGCGACTGTTCTCCGTAGGCAGAAGTGTGATTTGTACGACATAAAAGTGGTGCGTGCCCACAATCAGGAGGCATTTCTTGTCCCCTCTATCGCCCACAAGTGCAGTAAGTATTGTTGAGATATTCGCTCATTAGCATTTGTTAACCTTCGCTCACTAGGCGAAAAACCCTGTTATTGCAGGTCAGAGCGGCTTTAAGGGGTCAATTTCCGGCTAATTTACACGCATAAATCGGTGGGCCGATTGGCGCGAACCACACTCCATGAAACTTCACCGGCTCCGAGTCATCTGAGAAATTCCGATATTCTGGGGGCGTGGTTCTACGAACCACCGCAACGGGAGACTTCGCACAGGGAAATCGCCACACATGCACTGGGGGGTGCTCTGTGGTTGATGCTGTGCGTCGGTAGCCGCTCAGCCCACGGCTTGATCCCGTTGAGGCGTTATCGCCTGCCGGTGGCTGCGGGTTCTCTCGCAGAGGCGCACCTCTCCCCGCGCCGGACGGGCTCCTACCGTCCGCTCCCGCGGCCACCGGTCGTTAACGCCCCTTCCGAGATCCGGACCATCCCGCGCGCTGTGTAGCCCGGGGCGATAAGATCGTCTGCGGTCCCCGGACGGATGACATCCCGTGCTCCGGGGCCGCTCCGTTCCCCGTTCCGCGATCCCAGGAGTATCCCCTCATGTCGGCCCAGCAGCCCACGTCCGATGAACACGTCCTGACCGTCCACTGCCCCGAGGCCTACGGTCTCGTGAGCGCCGTGGCGTCGAACCTCACGGAGCAGGGTTGCGACATCTTCGACGTCAAGCATTTCTCGGACCGGCACAACGACGAATTCTTCATCCGCTGCCACACCATGAACGAACCGGGCACCGTAACCACTGAGTCCCTGATCGAGGGGTTCCGCCCGGTGGCCGAGAAGCACGACATGCGCTTCCGTCTGGTGGACGCCCGGCACAAAACCCGTGTGCTCGTCATGGTCTCCAAGATCTCGCACTGCCTCGTGAACCTGCTCCACCGAGCGCGCGTGGGCTCGCTGCCCATCGAGATCGTGGGTGTGGTGTCCAATCACACGGACCTGCAACCCCTCGTGGACTTCTACGGTGTGCCGTTCCACCACGTGCCCGTCACCCGGCACACCAAGCCGCAGGCCGAGGCGCAACTGCTCGAGATCGCCGCGTCCTACGACACCGAACTCGTGGTGCTGGCCCGCTACATGCAGATCCTCTCGGACGAGCTCACGCAACAGCTCGCGGGTCGGTGCATCAACATCCACCACTCGTTCCTGCCCTCCTTCAAGGGCGCCAAGCCGTACCACCAGGCCTACGAGCGCGGAGTCAAGATGGTCGGGGCCACCGCCCACTACGTCACCCCGGACCTGGACGAGGGTCCGATCATCGCGCAGCGCGTGATCCCGGTGGATCACGCGCACACCCCGGAGGACCTCGTGGCGGTGGGTTCCGAGGCGGAGACCCAGGCCCTGTCCCGCGCCGTGAAGTGGCACGCGGAGGGTCGCGTGGTGATCTCCGGCAATCGGACCATCGTCCTGGCCTGAGTCCCGGCCCGAGTCACGGTCCGCATCGCGCGCCCGCATCCCGTCCGGCCGGCGCTCGACTCGCACCGCGACGAACCGCACCGCTGTCCCTCACCGGCTGACACTCGCGTCCGAACGGCGCCACGACGAACGACGCCGCTCCTCCACCGAGGTGGGCGAGCGGCGTCGTCGTGGATGCACCGGCGGCGAAGCACCGGGAGGGTTTTACTTGCCCTCGAAGATCTCCCGCATGAGCTGCGCGGTCTCCGACGGAGTCTTGCCCACCTTCACACCGGCGGCCTCGAGGGCCTCCTTCTTGGCTTGGGCCGTGCCCGAGGAACCAGAGACGATGGCCCCGGCGTGGCCCATGGTCTTGCCCTCGGGAGCGGTGAAGCCCGCGACGTAGCCCACCACGGGCTTGGTTACGTTCGCCTTGATGAACTCCGCGGCGCGCTCCTCGGCGTCGCCGCCGATCTCACCGATCATCACGATGGCCTCGGTCTCGGGGTCCGCCTCGAAGGCCTCGAGGGCGTCGATGTGCGTGGTGCCGATGACCGGGTCACCGCCGATGCCGATGGCCGTGGTGAAGCCCAGGTCCCGCAGTTCGTACATCATTTGGTAGGTCAGCGTGCCGGACTTGGAGACCAGGCCCAGCTTGCCCTTGCCCGTGATGTTCGCGGGGGTGATCCCCAGCAGCGACTCCTCGGGGGAGATGATGCCCGGGCAATTGGGGCCGATGATCCGGGTCTTGGGCTTGCCGTCCGCGCCGGTGTTCGCCTTGGCGTGCGCCCAGAACTCGGCGGAGTCCTGCACGGGGATGCCCTCTGTGATGACCACCACGAGCGGGATCTCGGCGTCGATGGCCTCGATCACGGCGTCTTTACAGAAGGCCGGCGGTACGAACACGATCGACGCGTTCGCCCCGGTCTCCTGCACGGCCTCGCTCACGCTGCCGAACACGGGCAGTTCGACGGCGTTGCCGTCCTTGTCCTGGTGGTTCACCGTGGTGCCCGCCTTACGGGCGTTGACACCGCCGAGCACGTTGGTGCCGGCAGCGAGCATGCGCGCGGTGTGCTTGGTGCCCTCGCCGCCGGTGATGCCCTGAACGATGACCTTGGAGTCCTTGTTCAAAAAGATCGACATGTCTTCTTCCTGATAGCTGTTCGCGTGGGCGATTACTTGGCGGAGTGGGCCAGCTCGGCCGCCTTGTCGGCGCCGGAGTCCATGGTGTCCGCGGAGGTGACCAGCGGGTGGTTGGCCTCGCGCAGGATCTGGCGGCCCTCCTCCACGTTGTTGCCGTCCAGACGCACCACGATGGGCTTGGTGGCGGAGTCACCGAGGATGTCCAGCGCCTTCACGATGCCGTTGGCAACGGCGTCGCACGCGGTGATGCCACCGAAAACGTTGACGAACACGGACTCGACCTGCGGGTCATTGAGAATCACGTCCAGACCGGCGGCCATGACCTCGGCGGACGCGCCGCCTCCGATGTCCAGGAAGTTGGCGGGCTTCACGTTGCCGTGCTTCTCACCGGCGTAGGCCACGACGTCCAGGGTGGACATCACGAGACCGGCACCGTTGCCGATGATGCCCACCTCGCCGTCGAGTTTGACGTAGTTGAGGTCGTTCTCCTTGGCCTTCTCCTCGAGGGGGTCCGCGGAGGACTTGTCCGCGAGCGCCGCGTGGTCCTCGTGGCGGAACTCGGCGTTGTCGTCCAGGGAGACCTTGCCGTCCAGGGCGAGGATCTCGCCGTCGCCGGTCTTGACCAGCGGGTTGACCTCCACCAGGGTGGCATCCTCCTTGGTGTAGACCTCACCGAGCTTGACGAGCACGGGGACGACCTTCTCGGCGGTCTCGGCGTCGAACTTGGCCTGCTCTACGATCTCGCGGGCCTTGGCCTCGGTGATGCCCTCCGCGGGGTTGACGTCCACGCGGGCCAGGGCGTCCGGGCGCTCCACGGCGAGCTGCTCGATCTCCATGCCACCCTCGACCGAGCACATGGCCAGGTAGGAGCGGTTGGCGCGGTCCAACAGGACGGAGAAGTAGTATTCCTCGGCGATGTCCGCGCCCTGCGCGATCATCACGCGGTGCACGGTGTGGCCCTTGATGTCCATTCCCAGAATCTGCTGGGCGTACTCGTAGGCCTCGTCGGCGGACTTCGCGACCTTCACACCGCCGGCCTTGCCGCGGCCGCCCACCTTGACCTGTGCCTTGACGACGGTGACCCCGCCGATCTTCTCTGCTGCTGCCTTGGCTTCTTCTGGGGTAGTGGCGACGATGCCGGCCAGCACGGGAACGCCGTGCTTCTCGAACAGGTCGCGTGCCTGGTACTCAAACAGGTCCACGGATAAGTGTCCTTCTGCGTCGAGGTGTGTCGTTCCGCACCGGGAACCCCCGGTTGGAGCGACCTGATGTGGGGGGATGAAGCGCAGCACTGCGCTCACAGAGCCCTCACGAGCATTTTAGGCCATGGGCCCTTGATTCGCGTCACACCCGGCCCCCGCGGACACCGCGGGACCGGACCCGGGATTCCCGCCCGCACGGCAGCGGCTGGTTGACTGGGGGCATGCGACGCATCGGACTGCCGGAGATCTGGGACGCCCGCGAGGCGGACCCGGGGTTCATGGCCTCGTTGGCCACCTTCTCGTTCGTGGCACTCGGGCTGGAGTTGGTGGTCAGCGGGACGATCCTGACCCTCACGGGTTCGGTATCCACCTTCTATCCCCTGGGCTGGCAGGTCGTGGAATGGGTGGGTCTCGGGGCACTGTGGGTGCTGCTCGCGCGCGCCCTGGTGGCCTGGTCCCGGCGCCGCGGGGTCGATCCGTTACCGAGCGAGGAAACGGGCGCGGGGCGCGACGACGCGGTCGACGGCCGGGACGACGCCGCCGCGGGCCGAGTCGGCGTCGACGGCGGGGTGGACCACCGCCGCTGGCGGGAGATCCTGTTGTGCTTCGTCCTGGCCGTGGTGCTCGCGATCGTGCTGCCCGCATTGATCGGGGCGCCGTGGGGTCTGGCCCCGCTGGACCGCTACCTGCAACTGTTCGACGTGTACGGGCCCCTCGGGTGGCTCGCGATGGTCGCGTGGGTCTGCTACCTGGTGGGCCGCAGTTTCCTGGTCGCGGGCCTGCTGGCGTACTCGCACCGTGCCATCCGGGAGGTCCTCACGTTCCGGGGGTCCCGGTGGGTCCCGTGGGGCGGTCTCGTGGCGGGCCTCACGATGGGGGCCGTGGCTTTCCTCGCCGGCGGCCAGGCGGCCGCCGTGACCACCCTGTTGAGCTGCGTGCTGCTGGGCGTGATCCACGTCCGCTCCGGCGAATCCCTGCGCGTGACCACGCTGTTCACCGTGCTCGTGTTGATCTTCGTCTGAGCGATCACCGCCTCTACTGTCTCCATGCCTGGGAGCAACCCTGATCGGTTGCGCTCCGATCCCGCCGGGCCACCCGAACGGTTCGAGCATCCGGGTGAGTCTCAACACACCGGGCTGCGCCGGGCCGCCAGATGGGTTCGCCAGGCAGGTTCGAGCCACCCGGTGCGTTTCGGCGCACCGGACGACACCGCGCGCGACGGGGCCGCGGCGTCGTACCCCTTACGAGACCTTGGTCATGGGCGCGTAACGCAATAGGAGCCGCTTCTCCTCCGCACCGAAGCGCACCTTGGCGACCGTCTTGTCCCCAGAGCCCTCCATGGCGACCACGGAACCGCGGCCGAACGCCTTGTGCTCCACCGTGTCCCCCACGCTGAGGGAAGGAATCTCCCGCTGGGGCTGCACGCGCCCGGCGGAGGCCGGTGAGAGCCTGCGGAAACTTGCCCCGGATCCGGCGCCCGCACCCCACGAGGAACCGCGCAACGGATCGCGGGCCTGGAATCCGGCGTGCACGGGCGAACCCCATCCGCCCGCGGCGCTGGCGCCCTCACGCTTCCACTCGATCAACCGCGAAGGGATCTCGTCCAGGAACGGGCTTGCGGGATTGAATTGGGACTGCCCCCACATGGAGCGGGACTCGGCGCGCGTGAGGTACAGCCGTTTGCGCGCCCGGGTGATCCCCACGTACGCGAGGCGGCGTTCCTCCTCCATGCTCGAGGCGTCGGCGAAGCTGCGCTGGTGCGGGAAGATCCCGTGCTCCATGCCCGTGAGGAACACGACCGGGAACTCGAGTCCCTTGGCGGTGTGCAGGGTCATGAGCGTCACGACCCCCTGGGAACGCGCTTGCGCGACCTGCTCCGCGATCTGCTGGGCACTCGCGCCGCCCTCGGGTTCGGGCTGGGTGGGGATCTGGTCCGCGTCCGCCACGAGGGCCACGTGTTCCAGGAACTCCCCGAGGCCCGCGTCCGGGTGGTCCTTCTCGAACTCGCGCACCACGGCCACGAGCTCCGCGAGGTTCTCCACACGGGACTCGTCCTGCGGGTCGGTGGACGTACGCAGGGCCTCGAGGTACCCGGACTGTTCGAGTACGGCCTCGAGAACCGCGGTCACCGAGGCGCCCTGAGCGAGTTCCGCGAGATCGTCCATGAGCTGGGAGAACTTCGTGATGGCGTTCGCCGAGCGAGTGGCCAGGGCGGGTGCCTCGTCCAAGCGGTGCATGGCCTCGGAGAAGGAGATGCCCTCGCGGTCGGCGAGCGCCGCGATCGAGCCCTGGGCGCGGTCCCCGATCCCTCGCTTGGGCTCGTTGATGATGCGCCGCACGGTGATGTCGTCCGCGGGGTTCGCGATCGCGCGCAGGTAGGATATGGCGTCCTTGATCTCCTTGCGCTCGTAGAAGCGGGTCCCGCCCACCACCTTGTAGGGCAATCCCACGCGCATCAGGATCTCCTCGAGGGAGCGCGATTGTGCGTTGGTGCGGTAGAACACGGCGACGTCGCCGGGGCGGATCCCGTGCTCGTCCTGTAGCGTGTCGATCTCCTCCGCGATGAAGCGAGCCTCTTCGTGTTCGTTCTCAGCGGCGTACCCGATGATGGGGGCGCCATCGCCTTCCGCGGTCCACAGTTTCTTGTCCCGGCGGTCCGCGTTCTGAGAGATCACGGAGTTGGCCGCGGAGAGGATGTTCTGCGTGGAGCGGTAGTTCTGTTCCAGCAGGATGGTGCGTGCGGAGGGAAAGTCCCGCTCGAAGTCCGTGATGTTGCGGATGTCCGCGCCGCGGAACGCGTAGATGGACTGGTCCGAGTCCCCCACCACCGTGAGTTCGGCCAGCGGGATCCCGGAGTCATCCGGGTGGTTCTCGGAACCGCCTCCCACGAGTTCCCGCACGAGCGCGTACTGGGCGTGGTTGGTGTCCTGGTACTCGTCCACGAGCACGTGTCGGAAGCGGCGTCGGTAGTACTCGAGCACCTGAGGGAACGCGCGGAACATGTGCACGGTCTCGCCGATGAGGTCGTCGAAGTCCATGGCGTTGGCCGCGCGCAACCGCTGGGTGTAGCCCCGGTAGACCCGGGCCACGGCGGACTCGAACGGGTCCGAGGAACTCGCGCGGGCCAGGTAGGTCTCGTCGTCCACGAGCTCGTTCTTGAGGGCGGAGATCTTGTGCTGGATGGCCTTGGGCGCGAACCGCTTGGGGTCCAACTCATGCTGCTTGGCCACCTGGGTGATCAACCGCAGGGAGTCCGCGGAGTCGTAGATGGAGAAGTTGGTGGACAGCCCCAGGGTCTTGGCCTCGCGGCGTAGGATCCGCACGCACAGCGAGTGGAACGTGGAGATCCACATGGAGCGCGCGGACTCCCCCACGAGATCCACGATCCGCTCCCGCATCTCCGCGGCGGCCTTGTTCGTGAACGTGATCGCGAGGATCTCCCCCCGGCGGGCGCGGCCCGTGGCCAGCAAGTAGGCGATCCGGTGCGTGAGGACCCTGGTCTTGCCGGAACCGGCACCGGCCACGATGAGCAGCGGGGAACCCGCGTGCTCCACGGCGGCGCGTTGGGGGTCGTTCAGTCCCTCCACGAGTTGAGCCCCGGATGCCGGGGTGGGCTGGGAGAACTCGTCCGAGTCGGGCGCGTTCGCCGAGCGCACCGAGGCCGCGGACAGGAGGGGATTGTCAGAGAGGAAGTCCATGGTGGCACCAGTTTAGCCAGCGGTGGGGACGCCCTCACCGGCCCGTGGACAACCCCGGATCACACGTAGCGCGGTTCCAACAGGTGGCGCCCGTTGGCGTCCTCGACCCACAGGTGCGAATCCGCGACGGTGACCCGCGCCGGGGCCTGTAGCACGACGTCTTCGTCGAGGTCGTCCCCGTCCTGGTCGGGCCCGCCGTAAATGGTGAAGACCTCCCCCGCGGAGGGGTCCAAATGGCGGATGGCGTCGTTGCCGGTGTCCGCGACCACCACGGAACCGTCGTAGAGGATCTGCAGGTCCTCGGGGCGGGCGAGCTTGGCGTCCGCCGCAGGGCCGTCCTGGTACCCGGCACCGTGGCGGCCGATGACCGTGACCACGTGGGGATCGCCGTCGGGCCGGTCCGTATCGATCGCAATGTAGCGCAGCGCGGAGGAATCCTTGTCCACGAGCCACAACTTGCCGTCACCGGCCTCGGTGATCGAGACCGTGGCCGCGAACTTGGCCTGGGCGATCTTCCCGTCCCGGCGGCCGGGCTCACCCGTGCCGCCGTACTCCTGGAGGGCATCGGTGTACGGGTCCCAGCGGAACAACTGGTTCTTGTCCGGGACGGCGGCGATCACGGCGGAGAGCTTGTGGGACCACACGATGTCCGCGATCCGCGCGCCCTCCAGGACGGAGCAGTTGATCCTGCGCCGGACCGTGGTGTGATCGGCCTCGTACAGGGTGAGTTCCGTGCCGTCACCCGCGCTCATGAGCAGTCCGTCCGGCAGGCCGATGGAGAGTTCCATGACCGTCACCACCCTTCCGCAGTGCCCGCGGGGCACCTGTTCACCACCTCGTCATCGAGCGTGGTACCCGTAGTCATTCACAGTACAACCCGAGGGATAATGGGGCCATGGGTATGACCAGAGCGCAGAAGGCCAGGAAGTACGGGGAGAACGCGGGCTCCGCGAAGGCGGGGTCCTCGCCCGCTCGTGCACCCCGAGTGCGCCCCGCGAGCGTCCACGAGATGCGCCCCGGTGAGCTCGCCGCGGAACCCACCAAGGCGTCGTCGGCCGGGATCCTGGTGGG
The DNA here is from genome assembly GCF_040980945.1 of Kocuria sp. CPCC 204721. NCBI lineage: Bacteria > Bacillati > Actinomycetota > Actinomycetes > Micrococcales > Micrococcaceae > Kocuria > Kocuria sp. CPCC 204721. The sequence continues at coordinate 51,236 of NZ_JAVKPO010000005.1, read as the reverse complement.
CGTCGCGTTCTTCGTGGGTGCCGCGCTATGGCTCTACTACCACCTGCTCGTGCTGCAGGGCGTCTCCGGAAACCTTGCCGGCGGCGTCACCGCGCCCGAACTCATGGCCGGCGGTTTTTCCCAGGGCCACCTCGCGGACTTCGCCCGCGGCCTGGGCGCGGACGGCCGCACCGAGTACGAGGGCGTGCACGCGACCACGGGGCTCTTCACTCCCCTTCTCATGTGCCTGGGCTGGCTGCTGTTCACCGGGCTCAACACCCCGCAGCGCGCCCGCAAATGGGTGTACTGGGCGGTCATCCTGGTCTACGCGGTGGTCTTCCTGGTGGGCAACACCGTGCTCGACGCCGCCGTGGCCGACCCCGCGGACGCGTCCGCCGTGGCACTCGCCTCGGGGCTCGTGATCGCGCGGTGGGTGTTGTTCGCTCTGCTCGTGCTGATCGCCGTGATCGTGGCGGTATCCGTGACGCGCCGCAAACTCGACGACTTCTCCGAGGGCAAGCTGCCGGGCCAGCGTCCGCGCGCCTGAGCTCAGGGATACGCCCCTCGCGCTTCCCCACGCCGCGATTCAACTGAGCTGACGCAGGTCTCAGGGCCACGGGCTGCTTGTACTCCACTCGTACATCCCCGTTGATGTGCGGGGTCGGCCATCCTCACCGGGCGGGCGGGTTTCGCTGGGCGGGTTGGCCGGTTGTGGGAATGGACTGCGGAAATGACGACGCCCCGCCCGGTATCGGGCGGGACGTCCTCGGTGCCCCCGATTGGATTCGAACCAACGACACCGGCTTTAGGAGAGCCGTGCTCTATCCCCTGAGCTACGGGGGCAACACTGCACCACTGTATCGGCGGCGCGTTCCCCCCGCGAGTTGAGAGCACATTGGAACAGCGCACAATGGAGCCATGACCGTCTACATCGATCCACCCCGATGGCCCGCGCACGGCACGGTGTTCTCGCACCTGATCTCCGACACCTCCCTGGCCGAGCTGCACGAGTTCGCCCGCGCCCTGGGGGTCTCGGAACGTGCCTTCGACCGCGACCACTACGACGTCCCCGCGCACCGCCACGCTGACGCTGTGGCCGCGGGTGCCCTCGCTGTCGACGGCAAGAAACTCGTCCGTGTCCTGATCCACAGTGGCCTGCGGGTCCCCGCACGACGCCGCCCGGCCAAGCTCGCGGTGACCCTCACGCGCCGCTGGGCGCACCACTTCCCCGAGCATCCCGACCTGGGTGCCAAGCTGTTGACCCGCTGGAGCGAACCGCACCGCGTCTACCACGGTCCTTCGCATCTGCTGAACGTTCTGGAAGGCATCGACCGGCTCACCCACGGCGCCCCGAGCGCGGAGCTCGTGCTCGCCGCGTGGTTTCACGATGCCGTGTATGACGGGCAAGCAGGTCAGGACGAACGGGACTCCGCCGAGCTGGCCCGGCAACGACTATCAGGCCCGGAGTGGCCCGCGGCCATCGGGCGCCGCGTGGCAGAACTCGTGCTCGTGACCGTGGACCACCGCCCGGATCCGAGCGACGTGGACGCCTGTCGACTCGTGGACGCGGACCTGTCCGTGCTGGGCGGCAGCGAGAACGAGTACGAGCGGTATCGGACCACGGTGCGCCGCGAGTACGCCCACGTCCCGGACGAGCAGTTCAGGGCGGGCCGCGCCGAGATCCTGCGCGGACTCCTGGAAAAAGACACGTTGTTCCACGATCCTCGTGCGGTGACGTTGTGGGAGGCCCGCGCCCGGGAGAACCTGGAACGGGAGATCACGCAGCTGATCGCGGCCTGAGCCAGCCTCCGAGGTCGATTGGAAGTAACGGGGGACGGAGAGAACTCACCGCCGCGTGGAGCTCGGGGCCGGGCTGGACGGCCACGCGGACGCGTACGAATACCCAGCGACGTCGACCCGGCTCTCCGGTGGGTGGGTCTGCGACGAGCGCCGACAGCGGCATGCCGGGTCCCCGGTGGGACGGGCTCAGCTGCGGCGATCGGCGACGTCGTCGCCCGGCGCTGCGGGCGAGGTGGGCTGGGCTGCCCGGGCGGCTGCGCGGCGTCGCCGGAAGACGACCGTGGCGACCACGAGGCCGATGATGATCCCCACGCCACCGAAAACCGACAACCACATGGCGGCGTGACCCACGAACGCGGCCACTATGAACCCCACGACGATCCCCGGGATGGCACCGGCAACCATGCCCACGGCGTAGTAGGTGAATTCCTGGTCCTGCGGGGTGCGTGCGGCGGTGGAGAGATCGGAGGGCATGGCGTCCATTCTACGGGCCGGGGCTGCGCGATCGCTGGGGCCGATCCGCGATCGACGCCTGCACGACGGGGATCGGGTGCTAGGAGGGCTGAGTGATCACCGCTGCCGGTCCACGTCCGGGTTCCGGGTTCCGGGTTCCGGGCACGAAAAAACGTACGGACCCTGCGGTCAACAGGGTCCGTACGTTCTCTATCGCTCTCATCGGGATCGGGTACACAACCGGTCCCGACTCGACACGAGGTGTGGCGCCGCGCGGATCAGCGCTGTGCCGAACTCGATCCGGTTCAGCCGACGCGGATGAACTCGGGGCCGGAGCCCACGTAGGCGCTGGTCTTCACAGTCTGGTTACCGTTCCAACCGCCGTGGATGGCCTGGCCGTTACCGGCGTAGATGGCCACGTGAGCCATGCCGGAACCGCCGTTGGCGTAGTAGGCGATGTCACCGGCGCGGGCCTGGTCCGCGGAGACCTGGGTGCCCAGCGACTTGTAGCTGGCCGGCCAGCCGTGGTGGTTGATGCCCACGGCCTTGAGGGAGTTGGTCACCAGCATGGTGCAGTCCTGGGTCACACCGAGCTGAGCCTCGGCAGCACCCAGGATGGCCTGGCCCTTCGCGGAGCCGGACACGGAGGAGGCCTTGGCGGCGGGAGCAGCCTGAGCCTTCGCCTGGGTGTTGGACTGCGTGGTCACCTGGGTGGCGGCGGGAGCAGCCTCGGCCTTTGCCTGGGCGTTGGACTGCGTGGTCACCTGGGTGGCGGCCTGAGCCTGGGGGGCAGCCTGCGCCTTCGGGGCGGCCGGGGCCTGCGGAGCCTTGTAGGACGCGGGCTGGGCGGCAGCGGCACCCTGGGCGGGGGCGTAGTTCGGGATCACCGGGGAAGCCACAGCGGCGCGCTGCTCGGCGGCGGCCTCCTTGGCAACGGTCTGAGCGGTGGCGGGAGCGGCGTGGCGGCCCTGGGCCACCGGAGCCTGCTCGGCGACCGAGGTGACGTTCTCGGAAGCGGTCACGACGGAGGGGGCTGCAGCCGGAACGGCGGGAGCCTGCAGCGGGGTCACGTCGGCCACGGGAGCGGCCTGGACCACGGAGGGCTGAGCGGGAGCCTGAGCGGCGGGCTGCGCCTTCTCGGTCTTCGCGGCCTTCTGCTCCTTGGCAGCGTTCTCCTGGGCCTTGTCGGCCTTGGCGGCAGGTTCCGCGGAGACGGTGTTGTCGGAGGCGGGGGCCTCGGACACAGCGGCGGCGGGGGCCTGCTCGGAGGCATTCTGCGTGGCCTGCACGGACACGGTGGTCGCGAGGGCCAGACCTGAGAAGGCCGCGACGGCGGCGACGGTACGGGCCTTGCCCGCGAAGAGGCCCTTGGCGGCGTGAGGAGCGGTTTCGTTCGACATTCGTGTGGTTTCCTAACACGTTCGTGTCCACCCAGGGCACGGAGGTGTGCGGTGACCGGCACATCCGTCAGGACGCAGCAGCGGTGCACGGATTTGGGCGGGAGATTACGTTCGGTTTTCAGGTGGTTCCGGCGCGGTGTGCCGACCGAGGTCCGGGGACCCGGCCAGCACACCCGGCCGCAATGTGGCTCGGTGTGGACCGCGCATCATGCTCGGGCGCGGTGTCACCGGGTCACCGGAAGGTGTAGTAACCATCCAGCTGCATGGCATTCACGGAGTGAACCTGAGTGCCCTGCGAGGGATTGAGAGCGGAGATCATCTGGCCGTTGCCGATGTAGATCCCCACGTGGGAGCCGCCGTTCTGGGAGACCAGATCGCCGGGCTGCGGGTTGGAGGTGGGGGTGCCAGCGGCGAACTGGGCCCAGGTGGTGCGGGGCAGGTTGATGCCGTTCTGGGCGTAGACCCACTGGGTGAAGCCGGAGCAGTCCCAGGCCTTGAAGCCAACGCCGCCCCAGACGTACGCGCCGCCGATGCCCTGGTAGGCGGTGCCCACCAGACCACCCGTGGAGTGGTTCGACTGGGTGCTCACGCTGGCGGCGGAGCCCACGGTGTTGGTGGTCTGCATGGTGTACGACGCGTTGTAGGCCTGCACCGAGGAGGTGGACGCCTGGTAGCCATAGGAAGCCGTGGAGCCCAGATCGACGAGACCGCTCGAGGCCTGCGCGGGGGCCGCGAGGCCGACCACGGCGGCACCAGCGACGACCGTACCGATAGTGGTGTTACGCACGAGGTGCGACTTCGTCTCGGCGCGGTGCCGGGCAGAGTTCTGCTTCATGAAAGACATATGTGTTCCTCCCTGCGCCTACGAGGTGAGCTGTCGGGTTCGGATGGGAGACATCCGGCCGCACGCACCTAGGTGCCGTGCTGGCTTGACCCCAAGGACCCGTCTGATGCAACGAGTCCGGAAGTGGTTCCCCCGCTTCTGCCATGCGGATGTTCTGTGTACGGGTCCCGGAGCGCATGGCAGAACTCGGCGAACGCTCGGGAGTGGCGATCCGACCAGTGATCGGCACGGGCATGACTGTACAGGATGGATAACGAAAATGTCACGTTTTGATTACAGCCGGTCACGCATCGGGCATCGGTCGTTATGAATCACCGTGGATTACCACGACCGTCGATATCAATCGGCCGCCTCAACACGCCCGCCCGCTCGAAAGCCCACACCACGAAAAAGGCTCCTGACCTGCGGTGATACAGGGCTCACCCAGTGAGCGAAGGTCGAAACCGCACCGATCACCCGTGATTGTCCCCACAGTCGAAAGGTCACGGTCAACTTCTCGAAGATCACGGCGCGTCGCGTTCCGACGTCACTGGAAGCAACCGCGAAGAGACGCAGCGGCGATCAGGCCTCGGCGGCGGCCACCCGAATGGCGCGCGCGGTGGCGGAGTCCAGGTCCAGGGACACTCCCGAATCGACCCGGGTCACCACGACCCGATTCTCGTTCCCGGGGTTGATCTCGGCCGTGACCCTGGAGCCCGTGAGGATGCCCGCGGAGCTGAGCATCTCGATGAGTTCCTGATCCGCCTGCACCACTTCCGGCAGCAGCCGGACTACGTACTCCGTGGAGTCCTGGGCTCCGGCGACCTCGAGCAGGGTGAGGCCGTCGAAGACCTCGGCCGCGGCACCGGTGCCGTTGTGCTCGCCCCGCCCCGGGATGGGCGTGCCGTACGGGGAGTTCTCGGGATCCCCCAGGAGGTTCACGAGCCGCTGTTCCACGCGCTCACTCATCACGTGTTCCCAGCGGCAGGCCTCCTCGTGGACGTGCGCCATGTCCAGGCCCACCACATCCGCGAGGAGTCGTTCGGCGAGCCGGTGCTTGCGCATCACGGACACAGCGGTGGTGCGCCCGGCCTCGGTGAGTTGCAGGGAGCGGTCCGGCGCGACCGAGAGCAGGCCGTCGCGCTCCATGCGGGAGACGGTCTGAGACACGGTGGGGCCAGAGTGGTGCAGGCGTTCCACGATGCGGGCTCGCATGGGGGTGATCCCCTCTTCCTCCAGCTCCAGCACCGTGCGCAAGTACATTTCGGTGGTGTCGATCAGATCGCCGCTCATGGTTCGTCCTCAGATTTCTGCGCACCACAGCGCGCGGGTCAACGACCCCCGGTGGGGGCTGCCGTTCAGCCTAGTCTGAATGATTCAGGATAATTATAGCCAGTGGGTGTCCTTGCGGCAGGCGTCTCGAACGCGCCATCGACTCCCCGGGCGGGCACAATGGGGGACACACCCGACCGCCCGCCAGAGGAGCCTTCGTGACCAGCATGCCCGTGATCCCCCCGTCCCTGTTGCCCGCGGATGGCCGTTTCGGCGCGGGCCCGTCCCGGGTGCGGGCCGAGCAGGTGGCCGCGCTCGAACGCGGTGGCAGCACACTGCTGGGTACGTCCCACCGCCAGGCCCCGGTCAAGAACCTGGTAGCGCAGGTGCAGGAGCGCCTCGCCGAGTTCTTCGCACTGCCCGAGGGGTACGAGATCGTGCTGGGTCTCGGTGGGTCCAGCACCTTCTGGGACAGCGCGGCCTTCAGCCTCGTGTCCCGGCGCGCCGAGCACCTCAGCTTCGGGGAGTTCGGCGCCAAGTTCGCGCACGTGACGGATCGCGCACCGTTCCTCGAATCCTCCGTGGTCATCGAGGCCCCGGCCGGTTCGCGCCCCGAGGGGCCTCGCGTGGCGCCCGGGGTGGACGTCTACGCGTGGCCCCAGAACGAGACCTCCACCGGCGTCGCCATGCCCGTACAGCGCGTTCACGCGGACGACGGCGCTCTGACGGTCATCGACGCGACGTCCGCCGCGGGTGGGATGGCGGTCGACCTCTCTGAGACCGATGTCTACTACTTCTCCCCGCAGAAGAACTTCGGCAGTGACGGCGGGATCTGGTTCGCCGCCTTCTCCCCCGCCGCGCTCGAGCGGGTCGAGGGCATCGCCGCGTCCGGTCGCTGGATCCCGGACGTGCTGTCCCTTGCCACGGCCGTGGAGAACTCCCGCAAGCACCAGACCTACAACACCCCCGCACTCGCGGGGCTCGTGATGCTCAACGAGCAGGCGGGCTGGCTCAACGCCCAGGGCGGTCTGGACTGGGCATCCCGCCGCACGGCCGAGACCTCGGGGCTCGTCTACGACTGGGCGCAACGCAGCGACGTCGCTGCCCCGTTCGTCACGCTGGCCGAGCACCGCTCCCCCGTGGTGTGCACGGTGGACTTCGACGACGCGGTGGACGCCGCCCGGATCGCGGCCGTCCTGCGCGCGAACGGCGTGGTGGACGTTGAGCCGTACCGCAAGCTCGGGCGCAACCAGTTGCGGATCGCCACGTTCGTCTCCGTACCGTCGGAGGACGTCCGCGCCCTGTTGGAGTGCATCGACTGGACCGTGGCGAACGGCCTGGACTGAGCGGACTCAGCCGCGCGACGTCGTCCCCGGCGCCGCCGTGGACGACGTCGCGAGCTGCCGTTCCCGGCGCAGTCGCCACGCGAAGCACGCGCCGATCAGCGCGCCCACGACCCCGGCGAGCACCGCCGCACCCATGCCCCACCGCGCCCCGAGCGTGTCGGTCAGCCACCCCACGGTGGGTGCGCCGATCGGCGTACCGCCCATGAAGATGGCCATGTAGAGACTCATCACGCGCCCGCGCATCGCGGGTGCGGTGGTCGTCTGGACATAGGCGTTGGCGGTGGTCATGATCGTGAGCGACGCGATGCCGCACGGGATCAGCCACAGCGCGAAAACCCACAGCGTGGGGGCGGTGGCCGCACCCAGGCACGTGATCGCGAAGGCCACGCAGCCTAAGAAGATGTAGCGCAACCGCGCCCGCGCGCGGCGGGCGGAGAGCAACGCCCCGGTCAGGGTGCCTACTGCCAGGATCGAGTTGAGGACGCCAAACTCCTCGGAGCCGCGCCCGAACACGGAACCGCCCATGGCCGCGAGGAACACGGCGAAGTTCATCCCGAACGTGCCGATCATGAAGATCGTGCTCATGACCGCCACGAGGTCCGGGCGGTGGAGCACATAGCCGATGCCCTCCCGGATCTGCCCGCGTGCCCGCCGCGCGCGTGGAGCGGGGCGCAACTTGGCGGCGTCGATCAGCACGATCGCGCAGATCATCGCGGCGAACGTGAGGGTGTTGATCATGAAGACCCACCCCGTGCCCACGGCGGCGACCAGCACACCGGCGACCGCGGGACCGATCAACCGCGCCGAGTTGAACGATGTGGAATTCAGGGCCACTGCGTTGGACACGTGGGTGTCCGGGACCATCTCCGAGACGAACGTCTGCCGGACGGGGGCGTCGAACGTCGCGACGATCCCCAGGCCCAGCGCGAACGCGTACACGGTGGGCAACTGCGCGACGTCCAGGAGCAACAGGATGCCCAGCCCCAGGGCCAGCAGTGCCATGACACCCTGCGTGATCACAAGGATCCGACGCCGGTCGTAGCGGTCCGCGAGCACCCCCGCGTAGGGGGCGAGCAGCAATTGCGGAACGAACTGCAGGGCCATCACCACGCCCATGGCCGTGGCGTCGTGATCGGTCAGTTCATCGAACACGAGCCATGACTGGGCGGTGCGCTGCATCCACGTACCCACGTTGGACACGAGCGCACCCGCGAACCACAGACGGTAGTTACGGATGCGCAGGGACCGGAACATCCCCGACTCCGGGACCGCCGGCGGCGGGGTCCCGGGGGCGGTAGGTCCGCTGCCTACGATGCTGTGCCGTCCTCGGCGTCTTCCGATGCAGCGTACTCGTCCTCGGTGCGGGAGGTCTCCCCGTCGGTGGAGGTCTCCTCGGCGGGTGCGGTGTCACCGTCACCGGCGTGCTCGGCGTCGGCGGAGTCCTGCCCGTCGCCCGGGTGCTCATCCCCCTCCGCCGGGGAGTCGTGCTCGTCCTGCGCCTCCTGCTCCTGCAGCGCCTGCATCCGCTCCTCCCACGGCACCCAGTCCGGGGCCAGGAGGGAATCAGGACCCGCCACGAGGCCGGTCTCGCACACGGTCACGTGCTTGCTGCGCGGGGCCCGGGCCACGGTCGCGTACCACGCCCAGCCGGGGTAGCCAGCCAGGCGACAGTCGAAGAGGTGGGTCAGCAGCCGGTCCTCGTGCACGGTGACACCGAGGTGTTCCCCCACCGAGGACGCGTCCGTCACGGGGGCCAGCACAGCCTCCCGCGCGAGATCCACCGCGCCCGTAAGCACCGGGTCCTGCTTGGGTGTGCGTGTACGCCCCGCGGGTCGCTGCGGAGCGGTCTCCGCGGTGGTCTCAGACATCGAGCTCATCCGCCACGGTGCGCAGGATGGTCGCGATCTTCTTGCCGTGTACGTGGTCCGGGTAGCGCCCCCGGCGCAGTCCGTTGGACATCCCGTCCAACAACCGGATGAGGCCCTCGGTGAGCACGGCCATCTCCTCGGGGGGCTTGCGCGTGTTGCGAGCCACGGACTGCGGCTTGCTCAGTAAGGTCGCGGACAGGGCCTGCGCACCGCGCTTGCCGTCCGCGATCCCGAAATCCATGCGGGTCCCGGGCTTGACCGTGGTGACCCCCTTGGGCAGGGCAGACGAATGCAGGAACACTTCCTGGCCGTCGTCGGTGGCCAGGAAGCCGAAACCCTTGTCTGCGTCGAACCACTTGACCTTGCCCGTGGGCACGCGGATCACCTCAGTCTCTCGTCGCCGTGTCTGCGCGGCCACCGACGGGAACGCGGGCGGCTCGCGAAGTCAATAGTTTAGCCCCCTCATGATCGCCCCGGGCCCGGATTCAACCCACCGCGTAACCGGTCCTTGCTACCGTGAGGACCATGTCCGAACCCACCGTTCCCACCGCATCCGGCCGCACCTCCCCGAGCCCTCGCCGGGGCATGTCCCCCCTGCTCGTCGTCGCACTGGTCCTCGCGTTCATGTGCGCGCTGTCGCTGGTGGCGGTGCTCGTGGCGGCCGCCGGAGGGCACGTGATCTGGGGCGGGTTCACGGTCTTCCCCGCGATCTTCCTCCCCGTGGCCTTCCTGCTGATGTGCGTGGAACTGTTGCGGGGCGCGCGACGGCGCTCAGCCCGCTGAGGCGCGCGCAGCGGCGTCGCCTTTCCAGATAACGGACGGCCGGAGAACAGAATCCATTCAGGAAACTCGGAGATGCTGACGGGCGTGAACACGAAAACACCCGAAGCGAAACTGCTCGTCGTCGACGACGAACCCAACATCCTGGAACTGCTGGCCACCTCCCTGCGATTCGCGGGCTTCGAAGTGGTCACCGCGGCGAACGGCCGGGACGCCCTGCTCAAGGCCGAGGCCGAGGACCCGGACCTCGCCGTGCTGGACGTCATGCTCCCGGACATCGACGGATTCTCCGTGACCCGCAAGCTGCGCGCCGCCGGACGCCACTTCCCCATCCTGTTCCTCACCGCCAAGGACGACACCGACGACAAGGTCGCCGGCCTGACCGTGGGCGGTGACGACTACGTGACAAAGCCGTTCAGCCTGGACGAGGTCGTCGCCCGCATCCGCGCCGTCCTGCGCCGCACCCAGCCGCTCGAGGAGGAGGACTCCCGGCTGCGCGTGGACGACCTGGTCCTGGACGACGACGCCCACGAGGTCTTCCGCGGCGGGCGCGAGATCGACCTGTCCCCCACCGAGTTCAAGCTCCTGCGCTACCTCATGCTCAACCCCAACCGGGTGCTGTCCAAGGCCCAGATCCTGGACCACGTGTGGGAGTACGACTTCAACGGGGACGCCTCCATCGTGGAGTCCTACATCTCCTATCTGCGCCGCAAGATCGACAACGACCCCGAGCAGCCGTCCCTGATCCACACCAAGCGCGGCGTGGGTTACCTCTTGCGCTCGGCGGACAAGCGCCACTGAACCGTTGAACGTCCTCACCCGCCGGTTCCGCTCCGCATCCCTGCGTTCCCAGCTGATGGCCCTCACGGGGCTGTTGCTGGCCATCAGCATCTCGGTGACCACGCTCGTGGCCGTGTCCGTGCTGCGCGACTCGCTCGTGACCAGCATGGACCAGGAACTGCGCGGGTCCGTGAACACCGTGGCCCCGGTGCTCACCGGAGCGCTGCAGGGTGACGTGACCACACCGGTGCCCAATTCGGGGTACCTGCTGGATCAGAACGGCAACGTGGTGGCGAGCGCTCGCAGCGGTACCGGCACGTCCCCGGACAGCTCGAGTCCAGATCTGAGCGGGATGACCCTGGACTACGTCATGGCCCACGACGGCCAGGGGGAGACCGTGGGATCCGTGGGCGTCCCCGAGCGCAAGTGGCGGGTGGTGCCCACCAAACTCACGGCGTTCGACATGTCCGTGGTCGTGGCCGAACCCCTGGACCGCACCAACGCGATCATCTCCGGCGTGGGGTTGCTGACGTTCAGCTTCGGCCTGGCCACCCTGCTCGCGGCCATGACCGTGGGCTGGGTCATGGTCACCCGGGCGTTCCAACCGTTGCGGCAGGTCGAGGCCACGGCCGCCCGGATCGCGGAGGGGGACCTCTCCCAGCGCATGGAGGGTTACAACCCCCAGACCGAGATCGGACAGCTCTCGGGCTCGCTCAACGCGATGCTCGGCCACATCGAGGACGCGTTCGACGCCCGCACCCGCTCCGAGATCAAACTGCGGCGGTTCGTGGCGGACGCCTCCCACGAGCTGCGCACCCCCCTGGTGTCGATCCGCGGGTACTCGGAGCTGTACCGCCACGGCGCGTTGCAAACGCCCGAGGACGTGGGCAAGGCCATGGAACGCATCGAGTCCGAGTCCAAGCGGATGACCCAGCTCGTGGAGGACCTGCTGACCCTGGCCCGGTTGGACGAACGCAGGGTCGCCACCACGCGGCCAGTGGACCTCTTGCACCTGGCCTACGACGCCGCGTCCGACGCCCACGCCACGGCACCGGACCGCACGGTGCGGGTCGTGGGGCTGCACGACTCCCAGCCCGAGGCCGCGTGGGTGCACGGGGACGAGTCCAAGCTGCGCCAGGTCGTGGCCAATCTGATCACCAACGCCCTGCGCTACACCCCCGCGGGATCGCCGCTCGAACTTGCGGTGGGTCTGGAGAGTGCCGTGGACGGCGGGTTCACCTCCGTACTGCAGGTGCGCGACCACGGGCCCGGTATCGACCGGGAGGACGCCGAGCGCGTCTTCGAACGCTTCTACCGCGCGGATTCCTCCCGCACCCGCGAGACCGGCGGCACGGGGCTGGGCCTGTCCATCGTGGCCGCGATCATCGCCCAGCACGACGGCGCGGTGAAACTCGAGGAGACCGACGGCGGCGGGGCGACCTTCACCGTGCGGATCCCCCACACGAAACCTGTGGACGAGGACTCCGAGGACGCCTGAGTCCCCATCCCCTCCCTCTCCGAGGCGTTGCGCGGCACGAGCTGCCTAGCGTGGATCGGGCCCGGCAACCCACCGGCCACCGCATCCGCTCCAGGGAGGAAACACCATGGCCCACTTCGTCGTGGACAGTGACACCATTGCCGCCAAGTCTCAGCAGGCCCACGGGCACATCGAACGGCTCAGCTCCGAGGTCAACGGCATGAGCGCCACGCTCGCCGATCTCCAGGCCTCGTGGACCGGCACCGCCTCGGCCAGCTTCCAGGAGGCCTTCCACTCCTGGCGCTCCGCGCAGGCCCAGATGGAACAGGCCGTGGCCCAGATCAACCAGGCGCTCGCGACCGCGGGCACCCAGTACGCCGAGACCGAGGCCGCGAACGCGCGGATGTTCGCCGGGTGAGCCCGGGCTCAGACCTCCGCCGTGACCTGGTGGTACCGCAGTAGCCATGGGCCCATGTCGTGGTGCTGGTCCTCGCGGACCCACACGGAACTGCGCCGGGTCACGACGGATGTCTCCTCGAGCCGGTAGCTCACGTGGTAGGCATGCGCGCCCAGGGCCGTGACCCGCAGCTCCCGGGGCTCGCACCCTGCCGCTTCGACGATGCTCAGCACGGACTCGGGGGCTGCCGTGGCACCTCGCCGGTCCACGCACACCAGGTCGGGGTGCAGGGACTCCCCCGGTCCACCGGGAGCATTCCCGCGGCCGAGGACCGTGGCCTCACGCGAGACCGCGTCCGAGATGAGATGCTCGGGGGTGCCGCCGGAATCCGGGGAGTCCGTGGAGTCCGTGGAGTCCGTGGAGTCCGTGGAGTCCGTGGAGTCCGTGGACCCAGCGTGACCCGCCGAGAGGTCCTCCGAGGAGGCCCACGCGGAGAAAAGATCCGGTTCCACGTCTCCCGCCTCGATTCCGCGGCCCGCGTCGTCCCGGAAGCCCGGCCCCGCGGGCATGTCCTCCGGCGCGGTGCCGGACTGGTAGGCCGTGGCCATGGCGCGGGCGCGCTCGTCCGCGGCCTCGTTGAGCTCGTGACCCGCGTGCCCCTTGACCCACTCGAAGCTGACGTCCCGACCGGAGAGCTCGCGGTCCAGCGCCTTCATGATCTCCACGTTGAGCACGGGTTTGCCGTCGCGCTTCTTCCAGCCCTTCTTCTTCCAGCCCGGCATCCACTTGGTGACCGAGTTGATCACGTACTGGCTGTCGCACAGCACCCGCAGCGGTTCGTCCGCGCGGTGCCGGGTGGAGCGGAGCAGATCGAGCACCGCGGTGAGCTCGCCCATGTTGTTGGTCCCGTGGGCCCAACCCCCCGCGCGCCACGAGGTGGGATCGATGTACCAGGCCCACCCCGCGGGTCCGGGGTTGCCGAGTGCGGAGCCGTCCGCGGAAGCGATGATCGTCATGCGCTCATCCTCGCAAAACCTCCCGACACGTTGAACCACCGCCGCTGGCAGGCGATCGCCCGGTCCCGCATTGGCCCGCGGTTCAGCGGACCGCCCCGGGGCCACCACCCGGGCGCGCGAAGAGCACCCGGGTGCGCGAGCACTCCCGGAGATGCGAGAACCCCGGGGACAGCACGTGTCCCCGGGGTTCTCGCAATGTCCGCCCGTGTAGCGGGCGGAACTCACTCAGAAGAGCGAGATCACATCATGCCGCCCATGCCACCCATGGGATCGGCACCCGCGCCCGCACCGGCGGCCTCGGGCTCGGGCTTGTCCGCGACCACGGCTTCGGTAGTCAGGAACAGCCCGGCGATGGACGCCGCGTTCTGCAGGGCGGAACGGGTCACCTTAACGGGGTCGTTGATGCCCGCGGCCATGAGGTCCTCGTACTCGCCGGTGGCGGCGTTGAGGCCCCAACCGGTCTCGAGCCCGCGCACCTTGTCCACAACCACGCCCGGCTCGAGACCGGCGTTCAGCGCGATCTGCTTGAGCGGCGCGTCGATCGCGACCTTGACGATGTTGGCACCGGTCGCCTCGTCCCCGGACAGCCCGAGGGACTCGAAGACCTTGGCACCGGCCTGGATCAGGGCCACGCCACCACCGGCGACGATGCCCTCCTCCACGGCGGCCTTGGCGTTGCGCACGGCATCCTCGATGCGGTGCTTGCGCTCCTTGAGCTCGACCTCGGTGGCGGCACCCGCCTTGAGGACGGCCACTCCGCCGGCCAGCTTGGCCAGGCGCTCTTGCAGCTTCTCGCGGTCGTAGTCGGAGTCGGAGTTGTTGATCTCCGCGCGGATCTGGGCCACGCGACCCTCGATCTCCTCCTGCGTACCGGCGCCGTCCACGATGGTGGTCTCGTCCTTGGTCACCACGACCTTGCGGGCCTGGCCCAGCAGGTCGATCGTGGCGGACTCGAGCGACAGGCCCACCTCTTCGGTGATGACCTGGCCGCCGGTGAGGATCGCGATGTCCGCAAGCTGCGCCTTGCGGCGGTCACCGAAACCGGGAGCCTTGACGGCCACGGACTTCACGGCACCGCGCATCTTGTTCAGCACGAGCATGGCGAGCGCTTCGCCGTCCACGTCCTCGGCGATGATCAGCAGCGGCTTGCCGGCCTGCATGATCTTCTCGAGTACGGGGACCAGGTCCTTCACGGCGGAGATCTTGGAGTTGACGATCAGGATGTAGGGGTCCTCGAGGACGGCTTCCTGACGGTCGGCGTCGGTCACGAAGTAACCGGAGAGGTAGCCCTTGTCGAAGCGCATACCCTCGGTCAGCTCGAGGTCCAGCCCGAAGGTGTTGGACTCCTCGACGGTGATGACACCTTCCTTGCCGACCTTCTCCATGGCCTCGGCGATGAGCTTGCCGATCTCCGGGTCCGCGGCGGAGATGGACGCGGTCGCGGCGATCTCCTCCTCGGTCTCGATCTCCTTGGCGGAGGACAGCAGCTGCTCGGTCACGGCGGCCACGGCCTTCTCGATGCCACGCTTGAGGGACAGCGGGTCCGCACCGGCGGCCACGTTGCGCAGGCCCTCCTTCACGAGGGCCTGGGCCAACACCGTGGCTGTGGTGGTGCCGTCACCGGCGACGTCGTCGGTCTTCTTGGCGACCTCCTTGACGAGCTCGGCGCCGATCTTCTCGTACGGCTCCTCGAGCTCGATCTCCTTGGCGATGGACACGCCGTCGTTGGTGATCGTGGGGGCGCCCCAGGACTTCTCGAGGACCACGTTGCGTCCGCGCGGGCCGAGGGTGACCTTGACGGCGTCCGCGAGGGTGTTCAGGCCCCGCTCGAGGCCGCGGCGGGCTTCTTCGTCGAATGCGATCATCTTTGCCATGTGTTTCGTCCCTCCTGGACGGTTGACAAACAAGACTTGTCATCACGATGCCCGCGACGGACGGTGCCGCGCCGCGATCCTCACCGCGCCGCAACCACCTCACCGTGATGTCACTCGTCCGCCGCGCGACCACCACCGGACCCGGTTAGCAGTCCACGCGACTGAGTGCTAATCCCATAGTGGCACTCGTCATGCCGGAACCGCAAACGCCCTGCGTCCAGTGGACTCAGGTTTCGTCCCCGGCTGAACGGGCGGCTCAGGCGGCCGCGGGGGCTCCGGGCACGACGTCGCTCGCGGCCGTCCCGAGCGCCACGGCACCCACCGCGGAGGCACCGGCCGCGGCGTCGTCGTCCGCGGACACCGCAACGGCTGCGGCGGGGAGGGCGAGCGCTTCCTGGGCCGTGCGCGGGGCGTTCACGAAGGCCACCGCCCCCAGGACGAGGGCGAGCACACCGGTCACGAGGATCGCCAGGAACTTGCCCCGGGACCCCGCTCGGGCGTTCGGGTTATGGCCCCGGTGGGCACCCTGCCGGGCGCCGTCCTCGGGGACGTCGTCGAACTCGTCACGGGGGTACTCGCTCATGCTGTGGCTCTCCTCAACGAACGGCGGGATCGGGGGCGCCGACCCGCGGGTGCCGGGACCGTGGGACGGCGTGCGCCCCGCCTGCCGGACCCGCGGCGGTCAGGGGTCCGCGGTGCGCTGCCCACTATCCCACGCGCACCCGGGGACCCACTCAGCGATTGCGCGCGCGGCGCAACCGGGAGATCAGCATGGGGGCGTGGCGCGCGGCGGCCTCTGAGGAGATCAGGGCGTTGAGCCGTTGATAGTAGTGCACGGGGCTCAACCCCAGGCGGGAGCGGATCGCGGACTCCTTGGCGCCGCGGTACTTCCAGTGCTCGGACTCCAGGTCCAGGATGGCCCGGTCGAGCTCGTCGAGGCCGTCGCCCGTGGTAGACATGGGCTCAACCCTAACGCTCCGGGCGGCACCCGGAGGCCGCACGCCCTGGAGGTCGCACCGTGAACACCCCGCCCCCGTTGCACGAGATCATGAACGAGGAGTGGGCCCGTGCCTTGCAACCCGTGGAGCCGCAGATTCGGGCCGTGGGCGAGTTCCTGCGCGCCGAACACGCCGAGGGCCACCACACCCTGCCCGCTGGGGACCACATCTTCCGCGCGCTGCGCGAGCCGATGTCCGCGGTCAAGGTGTTGATCGTGGGCCAGGACCCCTACCCCACCCCGGGCCACGCGATGGGCCTCTCGTTCTCGGTGGCCCCGGACGTGCGCCCGATCCCGCGGTCCCTGCAGAACATCTACAAGGAACTGCACTCCGATCTGGGGATCACGCCGCCCGCGCACGGGGACCTGTCCTCGTGGGCCGAGCAGGGCGTCATGCTGCTCAACAGGGTCCTCACGGTGCGCGCGGGCTCCCCCGCGTCCCACCGGGGCAAGGGCTGGGAAGCGGTCACGGAGTGCGCGATCCGCGCGCTCGGGGCGCGCGAGCAACCGCTCGTCGGTATCTTGTGGGGTCGCGACGCCCGCGGCACCAAGGACTGGCTGGGTGGGGCGCCCACCGTGGAATCGGTGCACCCGTCCCCGTTGTCCGCATCCCGGGGGTTCTTCGGTTCCCGCCCGTTCTCCCGCGCCAACGAGCTGCTGCAACAACAGGGCGCCCAGCCCGTCTCGTGGGAACTGCCCGCGTAGCAACACCTACGCTGGACGCATGGCACAAACTCCGGCGCGACCCCGCAAACCCCAGCTCAACCTCACGGTTACGGACCGGATTCAGCTCTCCCCGGGCATGGTGCGCGTGGTGTGCAGGATCGAGAACGCCGAGCAGTTCCAGGACATGGAGGCGCCGGAGAAGTACGTCAAGCTCGTCTTCTTCTCCGCAGCCACGCTCGCGGCGACCGCGCCCGGCGCGTTCCCCGACTACTGGGCCGCGCGCGAAAGCGCCGCACCCCAGGACCAGCCCGTCACGCGGCACATGACCCTGCGCCACACGGAACCCGACGCCGAGACCGTATGGATCGACGTCGCCCTGCACGGCACCGAAGGCTATGCGGGGCCGTGGGCGGATGCCGCGTCCCCCGGCGACCGGATCGTGGCGCTCGGCCCGGGCGGCAAGTGGCTCCCGGATCCGGCCGCCGCGTGGAGCGTCTTCGCTGGCGACGACGCCGCCGTCCCCGCCGTGCTCGCGAACCTCGAGGCGCTGCCCGCCTCGGCGCGCGGAGAAGCCGTCCTCGAGGTCGAGGACGCCTCCCACGAACTCGACCTCACCGACCTCGCGATCCCCGAGGGCGTCCGGGTGCGCTGGGTGCACCGCGCCGCTCAGCGGGACGGTGAGCGCGCCCTCGTGACGGGACTCGCGAACGCCGCGTGGCCCGAGGACACCGCGGGGGTGCAGGCGTTCGTGCACGGCGAGCGCGAGGCCATGAAGGCTGCCCGGAAGGAACTGCTCGACGTCCGCGGGCTCGAGCGTTCGCAGGTATCCCTGTCCGGGTACTGGGCGGCCGGGCGGGCCGAGGAGACGTTCCAGGCGGAGAAGAAGCTGCCCGTGGGCAAGATCCTCTGACCGGTCAGCGGCGGCGGTTGCGCCGCTGGGAGAGGTACTGCATCCGCTCGATGAACGGGCGCATGAGGTACTTGGCGAGCACTACGCCCGCCGCGAGCAGCACGATGGACACCATGGCGTTGACGAGTCCCGTGATGCCGTCCCCCGTGGTCTCGTTCTCCACGGTGATCGCGTACATTCCGCGGAACAGGCTCAACCCGGGCAGCAGGTAGGTCATCGCGGGGATCGCGAGGATCGCCTGCGGGATCTTGGCCCTCGCCGCGAG
The DNA here is from genome assembly GCF_040980945.1 of Kocuria sp. CPCC 204721. NCBI lineage: Bacteria > Bacillati > Actinomycetota > Actinomycetes > Micrococcales > Micrococcaceae > Kocuria > Kocuria sp. CPCC 204721. The sequence goes on along the minus strand of NZ_JAVKPO010000005.1, from coordinate 33,133 downwards.
CAGCGCGGCCACGCAACCGCTCGCCACAGCCCCCACGCCCGTGGCCAATCGTGTGCTGGGATCGAAGCTGCCGATGCCGTGGTAAAAACCGAGGCCCACGAGGGCCGCGGCCACGGCGGGCAGCAGGTGACGCGGCTTCGCCTGCATAGTGATCGCGATCAGAGCGGTGGAGATCAGCATGAACAGCGTGTTGGTCATGGCTGCCGCGGGTGTGAACCCGGACTGGGAAACGTCAATCCGTGGGACCCCCAGGTGCGCGGACAAGGTGATCCCCAGGGCGATCCCGGCCACGATCCCCAGGAACGCCATGGCGGTGGACAGTAGTCGTCCGGCCGCGGTCACGGGGAAACCGTTGATCGCGTCCTGCATCGTGGAGACCATGCGGGTGGTGGGCAACAGCATGATGATTCCACCGGCGATGACCCTGGGCGGGGACACCTCGACCCCCACCGCCGAGATCAACAGGGCACCGAGCGTGACCACCAGGGCGTTGGCCGCGAGGGAGAAGAACTCCGGGATCCGCCACGCCCCCAGTTTCGCCGTGACGGACTGCACCACCACGGAGGAGACCACGGCCACGAGCGCACCGGCCGGGCTGCCGCCGATCGCCAGCGTGATGGTCCCCGCCGCGATCACCGTGGCGAGCCACACGACCCACTTGGGGTAGGGCTTGGGCCGGGCGTTGATCCGGGCGAGCTCCCGTTCGGCGTCCCGCAGGGGCGTGTTGCCCTCGATGATCCGGGTCACGAGCTGATGGGAGTCCGCGAGACCCGAGTAGTTGTCGGTCCATGAACGCACCACGCGCATCACGGTGTGGCTCGAGGTCGAAGAATCGCCCCACGGGTCCTGGCCGGTGCGCGGCGCGGAGCTCCCGCGCTGCTCCCCCGTGGTCCCGGGTGTGCCCGCCAGGGCGGTCGCGGGGTGGGCGGAGGAACCGGTGTCCTCGGTGACCCGCCGCGGGGCCTCGCCGGCGGCGGTGAGTTTGCCCGTGGCCGTGGTCTCCGCGACGTAGTTGATGGTCACCGACTGGTTGGTGATGTCCACGTCCAGGTTCTCCACCCCGTACGTGGCGCACACCGCGATGATCGCGTTCTCCACGTCCAGCGCGTCCGCGCCGTAGTGGAACATGGTCTCGGCCAGGCGCAGCGCGAAGTTGAGGGTGCGCCGGGCCTGGCGGTCCGTGCTGTCCCCGAACTTGCGCAGGTGCTGGAACGGTGTGGCGGTGAGCCGGTCCACCACACGCATGGGCGCGGTGGGCGCGGCGTCCCCCTGCACGAGGGAGCGCAACAGTGCCTTGGGTGCCCGCGACGGTTTGACCCGGGTTGCCGGGTACACGCCCCGCGAGATCGCGGTGGTCGCGGGCGCTGGCTCGTGCACCACGGTTTCCGGGCGCTCCACGGGTGAGCTCGCGGGGGCGGTGCCACGCCGGGACGGGCTGCTGATGGGTTCGGTCAATGCCGCGGGAACCGCCGCCCGGTGCCCCTGGCCCGCGCGGTCGGCGGCGATCTGGCCCGGTGTGAGGACGGGCAGGGAGGAGACCTGCGGCGTTCCGGTGCCGGTCGCGGGACCGTGCCCGGCGCTGCGGGGACGGACGCCGGGGACCCGCAGCTGCGACGTCGTCCGGGTGTCGGTGTGCACGGGCGCGCTACGCAGTTCCGCCCGGGCGGCCTGTTCCTCGGTGGGGCGCGGTGCGTAACGCGTACGACGCCGCGGACTCGTGTGCTGCACGGCGTCGCGCAGCGCGGTGTCCCCGGCGGGACCGAACGGTTCACCGTCCACCGCGTGCGGGCCCGTGCTCTCACCCGAGGACGGGTAGCCCTGGTGCGCCAGACGCGTCAATTGCTCGCTCACGCTCACGTGGGATCACCCTTCCCTGCCGCCGCAGGCACTGTTCGACTCCTGTGTGCTGGGGTGCGGCCCACACGCATCCGCTCGCGCGCCCGTGCTCGCCCACGTCCTCGCCTGCGGGCGAGCGGGGGCCGGGTGGAGGGGCCGCGGCCGCCGGTCAGTAGAAGGGCTGACCCGTGCGGCGCACCCACAACTGGCGCTGTACCTTCTCCGCCACGTTGTTCCACACAGCGTATTTCGCGCGGCTGAGTGGCTGATCCCAAACGCCCACGTAATCCACGACAGTCTTGGTGAAGCTCGTCTTGAACAACCCCAGACCGTAGTAGGGGTGCTCCTTGTTCTTGAGCTGGTCGGAGGGCGGGGTCCCGCAGAAGTCGTACTGGGTGATCTCGTGGTCCTGCTTCAGGTCCGTGATGGCGCTCCACTGCACGAGGTGCGAGTCCCCGTACTGCTTGCGCCGCGGCTTGGAGCCGCCGTCCTTGTAGGTGCCCTTGCGCCCGTAGGAGATCACGTAGGCACCCACCGAGGGCTTGCCGTCCTCGTACGTGAAGTAGAGCCGGCCCTGACCGCGATCGGCGAAATTGTTCCAGAACGCCCGGTAGTACTCGTAGGAACGCAGGGTCACCTTGGCGTGACCCTGACCCACGGAATCCATGAGCGCGTACATCGCGCGCATGTTCTCCTCCGTGAGCGGGACCTGGTCAACCTCGCAGCCCTCGCGGGTCGCACGGCGCACCGCGTTGCGACCCCGCGAGTGCAGGGACTTGAGCAGGGCCTTCTCGTCCATGTCCGTGTCCAGCACGGCGGTGGAGTCGTTGGGCTGAATCTCGAAGGACTTCACGAGTCCGCTGCGCGCCATCACGCCCGCGGCGTAGTCGGAGGCCACGATCTCGGGTTCGTACTTGATCGCGAACACGCCGCGCGCGGGACCCGCCACGAAGCGCTCGTTGGCCGCCACGATGCCGGGGATGTCGTCCACGCTCGCCACGTCCGGGCCCTTGATCATGTACCACAGCCTGCCCAGGGCGGGCACGGACTTCTCGAGCACCAGGTTGTAACTGGGCTGCGAACCGTCCGTGGGTTCGTACACCACGTACTGCGGCTTCCACCCGTGGTCCTTCTTGACCAGCGCGAACGCCTCCGACTGCAACAGGTTGCCGCCCGAGGGGTTGGCCGTGACGTGGGAGTCCCACTCGGCGATTTCCTGATCGGTGGCAAAACGTGCCGTGAATTCTCGCAAGGCTCTCTCAATCCTGTACAGGGGGCACTGACGACGTGAGGCGGTGCCGCGCTGTCGCGGCACCGCCTCACATGGTATCCCTCGGGCTCAGGCGAGCCCGGGGTTGCGGGTGCGTGAGTCGTCGGAGGGGTCCACGTGATCGGAGTCCGGGGACGGGTCGCTCGTCGTGTGCTGGGCACCGGCCGCGTTGCCAGGCTGCCCCTCGGGACGCCGGCTCGTGCCCGCGGTGGGCTGCCCGGGGTTCGCCTCGGAGGCCTGCCCCGCAGATGGCCCGCTCGTGCGCGGCGTGGCGGACTCGGTACCGCGCTCGCCGCCGGGGGCACCGGACAGCGCCGGCTCGCGATCGTCCGCCGGCATGACGTCGCCGGGTTCCAGCGGGCTGCGGCCCTTGAACACGTACTTGCCCGGGTGACCCGGGGTGAACTTGTCCGGATCGGCGTAATCCCAGTCCTCACCCCAACCGCCTTCGACGCCCTCGAACAGCTCGCCCGGCGTGAGCCAGCGGTAGAGGGTCTCGTACGAGATGCTCTGGGTGGCCGTGACCTTGCGGCGCAGCATCTGACGCGTGAGCTCCTCGGGGTGCTCGCAGCCCATGGTGGAGATGATCTGGCCCGCTTCCTCCACGGTCAGGCGGTGGTAACGCTCCACGCGGTCACCCTTGTCCTCGATGTCGAGGGCCTTGTAGAGCTTGGGGTTCTGCGTGGTCACGCCCACGGGGCACTTGTTGGTGTGGCACGCCTGGGCCTGGATGCAGCCCACGGCCATCATCATGGCGCGCGCGCTCATGCAGAAGTCAGCACCCTGGATGATGTGGCGCACGATGTCGTGGCCCGAGGTGATCTTGCCGGCGGCGCCGATCTTGATCCGGTCCCGCAGTCCCGCACCCACGAGCGCGTTGTGCACCAGGATCAGACCCTCCACGAGCGGGGTGCCCACGTGGTCCTGGTACTCGAGCGGTGCGGCACCGGTGCCGCCCTCGGAACCGTCCACGATGATGAAGTCCGGGGTGACCTTCTCCTCGATCATGGCCTTGCAGATGGCCAGGAACTCCACGCGCGAGCCCACGCACAGCTTGAAGCCGATCGGCTTGCCGTTGGACAGTTCCCGCAGGTGGGCCACGAACTGGATCAGACCGCGCGGCGTGGTGAACGCCGAGTGGCTGGCCGGGGAGATGCAGGTCTGGCCCACGGGGACCATGCGCGCCTCCGCGATCTCCTCGGTCACCTTGGAGCCCGGCAGCACGCCGCCCAGGCCCGGCTTGGCGCCCTGGGAGAGCTTGATGTTGATGGCCTTGACCTGCGGCAGGTTGGACTTCTTGCGGAAGGCCTCCGGGTCGAAGTTGCCGTTCTCGTCACGCGTGCCGAAGTACCCGGAACCGAACTCCCACATGATGTCGGCGTCGTGGGCGAGGTGGTACTTGGTCAGCCCGCCCTCACCGGTCTCCTGCGCGAACCCGCCCATGGCCGCGCCCTTGTTCATGGCGAGCACGGCGTTCTTGGACAGGGAGCCGAAGCTCATGGAGGAGATGTTCAGCAGCGAGGCGTCGTACGGCTGCTTGCAGTCCGGCCCGCCCAGGCGCACGCGGTGCTCGCTCTCCGGGGCCGCCTTGGGCGCCACGGACTGGACGAAGTACTCGTAGCCCGGTTCGTTCACGTTGAGCTCGGTGCCGAAGGCCTTATCGCCCTTGAAGCCCTTGGCCCGCGAGTACACGAGCGAGCGCTGGTCACGGTTGAACGGCTTGCCGTCGTAGTTGCGCTCGATGAAGTACTGCTGGATCTCGGGGCGGATCTTCTCCATGAAGAACCGCGCGTGCCCGAGCACGGGGAAGTTGCGCAGGATCGAGTGCCTGCGCTGCGTCGCATCGCGGATGCCCACGAGCAACAGCAGGAAGAGGATGACTGCGAGGATCCACCATCCCCAGGGACCGAAGACCGCTGCGAGAACCGTGGCAATCGTGGCCACGACCAGACCGGTCAGAATGAGAAACCGCACCATGCGATTCACCGTACTCCTCGCCCTGGGCCCCGACCCCGGTCACCGGAATGCGACGATCACCCCCCCCGGGAAAGCACCGACGCCGGGTGCCCACACAGGGGCGCCCGGCGTCGGCGGTGGTGAGGATCACTCGGCGTCGAGGTCCGTCTCGATGATCGAGGCGAGGTGCTCGAGGGCTTCCTCGGCGCCGTCGCCGTCGGCCGCGAGGACCACCTTGTCCCCGTGGGCCGCGCCCAGGGACATCAGGGACAGCACAGAGGACGCGTCCATGCCCTCCTCGGCGTCCTCGCCCTCGGCGCGGATGGTGATCTCCAGGTTCTCGTACTCGCCGGCGGCCTCCGCGAAGATCGCGGCGGGCCGGGCGTGCAGCCCCACACGGGAGGCCACGGTGGCAATGCGTTCTGACATGTCAGCTCCTTGCTGGGTCGGTTCGGGTGACGCTGGTTCGGGCGGGGTCACAGCCCCAGTTCGTGCAGCACGGGCAACTGTGCCCGCACGGCTTCCTTGGCCTCGCGCGCGCTCGTGGCGGACACGGCGAGTGCGGCCAGCCGCTCGGCCTGGGCGGTGTCCACGCGGGCGAGCACGGCGGCGACGGCGGCGAGCGAGCGCGCGCTCATGGACAGGGTGTCCACCCCGAGCCCCACGAGCACCACGGCGAGCGCGGGGTCCGCGGCGGCCTCGCCGCACACGCCCACGTTCTTGTGTTCACCGGACGCGTCAGACGCCGCTCGCGCACCCGCCGCGGTGCGCTCGATCATGCGCAGCACGGCTGGTTGCCACGGGGAGTTCAACTCGGCGAGTGCACCCAGCATGCGGTCCGCGGCCATCGTGTACTGGGTGAGGTCGTTGGTCCCGAGCGACACGAAGTCCACGCGCTCGAGGATCTGCTCGGCGGTGATGGCCGCGGCGGGTGTCTCGACCATGACGCCGGTGACCTGCAGCCCCTCGGCGCTCGCGAGTTCGTGGAACCGGGCGGCCTCCTCCGCGGTGGCGATCATGGGTGCCATGACCCACACGTGCGCACCGGTCTCCCGGGCCGCCGCCGCGATCGCCTCGAGCTGGCGCTGCAGCACGCCCGGGGTGGTCCAGTCGGTGCGGTAGCCGCGCACACCGAGCGCGGGATTGGGCTCGGTGGTGTCCGTGAGGAAGGGCAGGGGCTTGTCCGCCCCGGCGTCGAGCGTACGCACGACCACCTTCTTGCCCTCGAACGCCGCGAAGATCTCGGCGTACGCCTGGGTCTGTTCGGCCACGGTGGGTTCGCTGTCCCGGCCCAGGAAGCAGAACTCGGTGCGCAACAACCCCACGCCCTCGGCGCCGGCCTCGGCGGCCGCGCGGGCGTCGTCGCCGGTGCCCACGTTGGCAAGCAGCGGGACCTCGGTGCCGTCCGCGAGCGCGCCCCGGCCGTCGAAGGACGCGAGTTGCGCGGCCGCGCGCTGCCACGCGGTCACTGCCTCGCGTTCGTGCTCTGTCGGTGCCGCGACGACGGCGCCCTCGGCACCGTCCACGAACACGGGCGTCCCCGCGGGGACCTCGAGGATCCCCTCGACGGCCACGGCGGCCGGCAGCCCGAGGTTGCGCGCGAGGATCGCCGTGTGGGACTGGGGTCCGCCGGAGGCGGTCACCAGCGCCACGACGACGTCCGGATCCAGCACCGCGGTGTCCGCCGGTGCGAGGTCCTCGGCCGCGAGCACGAACGGCTCCTTGCGCTGGGGCACACCCGGGGCGTCTTCCCCGCGCAGTCGGGCGACGATGCGCGCGCGGACGTCCTCGATGTCCGCGGCACGTTCGGCCATGTAGCCGCCCATGGCCCGCATCTGGTCCGCGTACGCCGTGGCAGCCTGCCACAGCGCCCGCTCGGGGCTGAGCTGCTGATCGGTCACGAGCTTGCCCGCGTTCTTGATCAGGGCCTTGTCCCCCGCCATGAGGGACGTGGCCTTGAGTACCTCCGCCGCGGATTCCGAGCGCGCCCGAGCGGCCCTTTCCTTGAGCTCGGCCTTGACCTCGAGCGCCGCTGCCTTGAGGCGGTCGATCGCGGCCTCGGCGTCCCCGGTGAGCGGCTCACCCTCGGGCGGCTCGCTCACGGCGGGTGCCATGTGCACCACGGGGGCGATCACACGCCCGGGGCTGACCCCCACACCGCGCAGTTCCACGCGCTGCTGTGCGGCACCGGTCACGTCGTTGTCAGTCATAATGTCTCACACTTCCACGGTTTGTTGTGTCTGCGGAACCCCGGGGACCTCGCCCACGTGCTTCTTCACGTTGCCAATGCGCTTGAAGAGGGTGACCAGCACGGCGGTGACCACGGTGCCCGCCAGGATGGCGGCCACGAAGCCCCAGCGTCCGTCCACGACCGGCAGGATCCAGATCCCACCGTGCGGGGCAGCCGAGGTCACGCCCCACGCCATCGTCAGGGCACCGGTGATCACGCCACCGGCCATGGAGGCGGGGATCACGCGCAGCGGATCGGCCGCGGCGAACGGGATGGCACCCTCGGAGATGAAGGACGCGCCGAGCAGCCACGAGGTCTTGCCGTTCTCACGCTCCGCGGCGCTGAAGTACTTGCGGCCCAGCACGGTGGAGGCGAGCGCCATCCCGAGCGGGGGCACCATGCCCGCGGCGATCACGGTGGCCATGATCTCCTGCGGCGCCGTGTTGGTCACGGTCGCGGCACCCAGTCCGGCCACGGCGAAGGAATAGGCCACCTTGTTGATAGGACCGCCCAGGTCCGAGCACATCATCAGACCAAGCACGGCACCCAGGGTCACGGCCGAGGCACCGCTCATCCCGGCGAGCAGGCTCGTGAGCCACGTCATGAACGCGGCGATGGGCCCGCCGATCAGCAGGAACAGCAACCCGCCGGCGAACAGCGTGGCGAGCAGCGGGATGATGACCACGGGCATGAGTGATCCGAGCCAGCGGGGCAGTCGGGGCAGCGTCAGCCAGTACGCGCAGATGCCGGCCAGCAGACCGCCCACGATGCCGCCGATGAACCCGGCGCCCATGAAGTTGGCCACGAGACCGGCCGCGAAGCCGGGGGCGATGCCCGGACGGTCCGCGAGCCCGTAGGCGATGTAGCCCGCGAGCGCGGGGACCAACAGGCTGATCGCCAGGTTGCCGGTCTTGAACAGCACGGCACCCAGGTACATGGCCAGGGACACGTCCCCCAGGTTGCCCAGGGTGGTGGTGGCCAGGATGTCGTCGGCCTGCTGGGCCACGAGCACCGGGTCCGCGATCATGAACGCGATCGCCATGAGCAGACCGCCCGCGGCCACGAACGGGATCATGTAGCTGACACCCGTCATCACGGCCTTGCGGATCCGCGTGCCCCACCCCTCGCTGCCGGTCACGGCGGCGGAGATCTCACCGCCGTCGCCCGTGACCTTGGGCGCCTGGGGATCGTCCGCGGCCTCGAGGGCCTCCTGGATCATCTCGCGGGGTTCGTCGATCCCGCGCTTGACCGCGGACGCGATGTACGGCAGACCCGCGAACCGCGAGCGCTCCCGCACGTCCACGTCGGTCGCGAAGATCACGGCCTCCGCCTGACCGATCACGGCCGGGTCCAGACGCGTGGCGCCCGAGGAGCCCTGGGTCTCGACCTGCAGGTCCACTCCCATCTCCTGGGCGGTGTTGGCCAGGGCGTCCGCGGCCATGTAGGTGTGGGCGATGCCGGTGGGGCACGCCGTGACGGCCACGAGCCTGCGCGGACCCCGGGCGCCCGCGTCATCGGGCGCCGTCGACGTCGCGGATTCGGTCAGCGGCGCGTGCGTTCCGGTGGGTGCCTGCGTCCCGGCGTTCGACGCCGCGGTCGCACCGCTCGCACCAGCTACGGCTGCGCCGGCAGCGGCACCGCCGGTTCCCGTGGCAGCGGACCCGTCGGCACCGGTCGCGGCGGAGGATCCCGTGGCCGCGGTTCCGGTCGCCGCGGTGGGTGCCGCAGCGGCGTCGTCCGGCTGCGGAGCGAGACCGAGGGCCGTGTCCACGATGTCCACGACCTCCTCCGGCGACTGCGCTGCGCGCAGGGACGCCACGAAGGGCTTCTTCATGAGGGAACGTGCGAGCTTGGACAGCAGCTTGAGGTGCTCCTGGTCCGCGCCGGCCGGTGCGGCGATGAAGAAGACGATGTCCGCCGGTCCGTCCTTGGCCCCGAAGTCCACGGCGGGGGCGAGCCGCGCCATGACCAGGGTGGCCTGCGTGACGGCCTCGGAGCGGCAGTGCGGGATGCCGATCCCGCCCGGGATCCCGGTGGCGTTCTTGGCCTCCCGGGCCAGGGCGTCCGCGGCGAGGGAAGCCGCGGTGCTCGCGCGGCCCTCCCGGTGGACGGTGGCCGCGAGCGCACGGATCACACTCTCCGTGGACTCGCCCAGGTCCCGGTCCAACAGGACCAGGCCGGGATTGATCAGATCTGACATGTCGGTGCTCCTTGGCTACGGGGCGGTGGGTGGATCAGGTCCGGGGCTGCGTCTCGCGGGGCGCGGCCGGGGTCGGTGGGTTCGGCGTCGGGACGTCCGGTGTCGCGGCGCCTTGCCGTGCGGACGTCAGCTGCGTGACCCGCACGGCGTCGGGCGTGGTCTGCGCGACCGTGGGCATCTGCGTCCCGGGCAGGGCGGCGGCGGCGGAGCCGTGGGCCACGGCCCGGCGCAGGCGTTCGGCCGGCGCCTCCCCGCGCTGGGCGGCCACGAGGTACCCGGTCAGGGCGCTGTCGCCGGCGCCCACGGTCGAGCGCACCGTGACGGGTTCGTGCACGGCGTGCCACGCGCCCTCGGGCGTCACGAGCACGGCACCGTTGCCGCCCAGAGTGCACAGCACGGCCCCCACGCCGCGGGCCACGAGCTCCCGCCCGGCATCCGCTGCGGCGCGCGGATCGGCCTCGAGCGCATCGCCGTCGGCGCGGCCCAGCAGCTCCGCGAGTTCGTGGCCGTTGGGTTTGATCACGTCCGGCAGTACGGTGACACCCGGGGCGAGAGCCGCGCGCAGCACGTCCCCGGAGGTGTCCAGCGCGAACGACGGCGCGGCCGCACCGAGCGCGCCGCTCACGCGGGCGGCCAGCACGGCGTAGATGTCCGGGGCGGGCCCGGGCGGCACGGACCCCGCGAACACGAGCCACTGCGCACCCGCGCCGCGGGAGACGATCCGTTCTACGATCCGGTCCACGGTGTGCTCGTCCAGCGGGGGGCCGGGCTCGTTGATCTTGGTCGTGGTCCCGTCCGGTTCGGTCACGGTGATGTTGGATCGCACGGGCGCACCGATGGACACGCTGTCGTAGCGCACCCCCGCGGCGTCGAGCGCGGTGAACAGCGGATCGGTGCCGTCCCCCGGGACCACGGCCACAGTCTCCACACCGCTCGCGGCCAGCGCGCGCGAGATGTTCACACCCTTGCCCCCGGGGTCCTGGCGGGTGTCGCTCGCGCGCTGCACGCGACCGCGGGCCAGCGGGCCGGGCAGGTCCACGGTGCGGTCCACGGAGGGGTTGAGGGTCACGGTGATGATCATGCGAGAACCACTTCCACGTCGGCGTCTTCGAGGGCTTGGGCCAGCTCCCCCACGGGAGCGCGGTCGGTGATGAAGGTGTCGATCTGTTCGAGCGAGCAGAAGCGCGTGAGGGTCTCCTGGTCCTGCTTGCTCGCGTCGCACAGGACGACGACGCGGCGCGCGGCCTGCACGATCGTCGCCTTGACCACGGCCTCGATGGGGTCCGGGGTGGACAGCCCGAAGGAGGCGTGAGCGCCGTTGCAGCCCACGAACGCGAGGTCCGGGCGCAACTGGTCGTAGTGCTGGGCGGGCCGCGAGCCGGTGGCCGCCCACGTGAGTTTGCGGATCCGCCCACCCACGAGCTCGAGCCCCACACCCTCGGCGTCCGCGAGTTTCGCCGCGATGTGCAGGGCGTGGGTAATGATCAGCTGTTCCTGCCCGCCGGGCAGGTGGTTGTCCCGGGCCAGCAACAGGTCCGCGAGCGCCTCGACCGTGGTGCCGGCATCCAGGACCACGGCACCGGCCTCGGCATGTTCGAGTACCTCGAGGGCCTTGCGGGCGATGGCCCGTTTCTCATCGGCCGCGAGGCGCGCTCGGGAGTCCATCCCCTGTTCCCCGCTCGTGGACTGGTCCACGGACACGGCACCGCCGTGCACACGGCGCAGGTTCCCCTGGGACTCGAGCACGGCGAGATCCCGGCGGATCGTCTCCATGGTCACACCGAACCGTTTCGCCAGTTCCGCACCGTTGACACGGCGCTCGTGGCTCACGGTGCGTGTGATCTCCTCGTGGCGTTCTGCAGCGAACATCTTCACCTCACGGACCGGGGTGTCGGCGGTGAAACCCCTGAGTGATGTGAGCTTATGTCTGTTTATGTGGTTTTGCTAGCCCCTAACCCACATTTCCCATGCTCATGACGAGCAGGACCACGTTCAGCACCACCACGATCGCGGCGCTCACCCACCCGATGGCCGCGAGCACCGGGCCGTTGCGGAAGCGGCCCATGAGGGAGGCCCTGCCCGTGGCGCGCACCAGGGGGATGAGCGCGAACGCGATCCCGAAGCTCAGCACCACTTGACTCCCGACCAAGGCTGCAGTGGGTTCCGCGCCGAGCGCCAGGATCACGACGGCGGGGATCACCGTGATCAGCCGCCGCGCGAGCAGCGGGATGCGCCACCGCAACAGACCCGCCGTAACCACGTCCCCCGCGTAGGCACCCACTGCGGTGGAGGCGAGCCCGGAGGCCAGCAATCCCAGGGAGAAGACGACCCCCACGGTGGGCCCGAGCGCGTCGGAGATCGCGTGCTGCGCACCCTCGATCGTGTCCGTGCCCTCCATGCCGTAGAGGTTCCTGGCCGCGAGCAGGAGCATCCCTATGTTCACCGCACCGGCCACCACGAGTGCCAGCACCACGTCCACGCGGGTCGCGCGTAGGAGTTGGGAGACGCGCTCGGGGGCGTGACCCATGCCGTGACGGTCCCGACTCAGTGCGGAGTGGATGTAGATCGCGTGGGGCATCACGGTGGCACCCAGCATCCCCGCCGCGATCACCAGGGACTCGAAGCCCTCCAGCCGCGGTACCAGACCGTCGAGCACACCCCGCGGATCGGGCGGGCCCACCACGAGTCCCCCGAGAAACCCCACCGTGATGATCCCGAGCATCCCCAGGATCACGGTCTCGAACACGCGCTGACCGCGGTGGTTCTGGAGCGCGAGCACGAGCATGGACAGCGCGGCCACGATCACCCCGCCCAGGGGCAACGGGATGCCGAACAGCAACCACAATGCGAGCGCCCCGCCGATCACCTCGGCGACGTCCGTGGCGATCGCCATGAGCTGGGCCTGGGCCCAGTAGAGCACCCGGGTACCGGGCGGCAGCGAACCGCCTAGGACCTGCGGCAGGGACAGCCCCGTCACGATCCCGAGCTTGGCGGAGAGGTACTGGATGATCATGGCCATGAGGTTGGCGAGCACGAGCACCCATACGAGCAGGTAGCCATGCCCCGCACCCGCGCTCACGTTCGCGGCCACGTTACCGGGGTCCACGTACGCGATCGCGGCCACGAACGCCGGCCCGAGTGCGGCGATGGTCCCGTGCGACGACGCCCGCGCCGTCGTACCCCCCGCACCGGTCGCGTCCTGCGGCGCTGGATTGCCCGACGTCATGGTGGCCTCCTGCTCATGTCCACCGTCCCGCGCACCGTGTGGCACGGCAAGTTTCGGTGCACCGAAACTTTAGCGCGTGACGCCCGGATAGCCCGGGGTGCCCCGGTCCGTTCAGCGTGTCCCGGCCCGCGCGTATATTGGGCGCGTATTCGGCTCCCTCCGTGCTCGACGTCAGGATCGACCGTCATGCTGCTGAGTTTGTTACGCACTTTCACGCGCCCCTACGTCCCATGGGTCGTGGGCGTTCTCGTGTTCCAACTGGCGGCCACGATCGCCACGCTCTACCTCCCGAGCCTCAATGCCCGGATCATCGACAACGGTGTGGCCCGCGGGGACACCGACTACATCTGGCGCGCCGGCGCCGTGATGCTGGCCGTGGCGTTCGCCCAGGTGATCGCTGCCGTCGTGGCCGTGTGGTGCGGTGCCCGCACGGCGATCGGTGTGGGCCGGGACCTGCGCCGGGACGTCTACCGCCGGGTCGGGCAGTTCAGCGCGCGCGAGGTCGGGACGTTCGGGGCGCCGTCGCTGATCACGCGCACCACCAACGACGTCCAGCAGATCCAGATGCTCACCCTCATGGGCCTGAACTTCATGGTCATGGCGCCCATCATGTGCGTGGGCGGGATCGTCATGGCCCTGCGGGAGGACCCGGGGCTGTCGTGGCTCGTGTGGGTGTCCATCCCTGTAATGGGGGTGCTGCTGGGCCTCGTGGTCTCCCGGTTGATGCCGTGGTTCCGGATCATGCAGGAACGCATCGACGGGATCAACGGGGTGCTGCGCGAACAGATCACGGGGATCCGGGTGATCCGCGCCTTCGTCAAGGAGCCGTTCGAGACCGCGCGTTTTCGCAGCGCGAACCAGGACCTCACGGACATCTCCCTGCGCATCGGGGCGCTGTTCGTGCTGATGTTCCCCGTGATCAACATGGTCATGCACCTGGCCACCGCGGCCGTGCTGTGGTTCGGCGGCCACCGCGTGGACCAGGGCCAGATCCAGGTCGGGGCGCTGACCGCCTTCCTGCAGTACATGCTACAGATCCTCATGGCCGTGATGCTGGCCACGTTCATGTTCATGATGGTCCCGCGCGCGGTCGTGTGCGCCGAGCGGATCGGGGAGGTGCTCGACACCCGCCCCACCATGCACCCGCCGCAGCGACCGGCCGTAGCACCGCGCCCGGTGGGCCACGTCCGGTTCGAGGACGTCACGTTCCAGTACCCCGGCGCGGAGGACCCCGTGCTGTCCGGGATCGACTTCGCGGCGGAACCGGGACGCACCGTGGCCGTGGTCGGGGCCACGGGTTCCGGGAAGAGCACACTTATTAGCCTGATCCCCCGCTTGCTCGATCCCGTGACCGGCCGTGTGCTGCTGGACGGGGTGGATCTGCGCGACTACGCCCCGGACGACCTCGCGGGCCGGGTGGGCCTGGTCCCGCAGCGGCCGTTCCTGTTCTCCGGGACCGTGGCGTCCAACCTGCGCTTCGGCCGCGCGGACGCCACCGACGACGAGTTGTGGGAGGCCCTGCGCGTGGCCCAGGCGGACGACTTCGTCCGCGAGATGCCCGAGGGTCTGGACGCCCCCGTGTCCCAGGGTGGGACCAACGTGTCCGGGGGTCAGCGCCAGCGGCTCAGCATCGCCCGCGCCCTCGTGGCCCGCCCCCGGGTCTACGTCTTCGACGACTCGTTCTCGGCACTCGACGTCGCCACGGACGCCCGGTTGCGCGCCGCCCTGCGCCCCGTGACCCGGGACGCCACCGTCATCACGGTGGCCCAGCGCGTCTCCACCATCACGGACGCGGACCTCATCCTGGTCCTCGAGCACGGCCGGATCATCGCGCGCGGCACCCACGAGGAGCTCGTGGCCGCGAGCGAGACCTACCGGGAGATCGTCACGTCACAGCTCTCGGCCGAACAGACCACGGGAGGCGAACGGTGAGCGAGACACAGGAACCGGCCCGGAAGCCGCAGCGCTTCTGGGCCTCGGCCGGGCGGCTCGTAAAGCTCATGGCCCCGCACAAGGCGGCGCTCGCCGTCGTCGTCGCGGCCGTCGTGCTGTCCGTGGTGCTCACGGTGTGGGCCCCGCGCGTGCTGGGGCGCGCCATGGACGTGATCTTCGCCGGCGTCGTCGGCAGATCCCTGCCAACGGGCGCGAGCCAGCAACAGGTCGAGGCGGGGCTGCGTGCGCAGGGCCAGGACACGCTCGCGGACATGATGTCCGCCATGACGCTCGTCCCGGGACAGGGCGTGGACTTCACCCGACTAGGCACCCTCATCCTCGTGGTGCTCGGCATGTACACCGTGGCCTCGGTGCTCATGTGGCTGCAGGGTTACGTGCTCAACCGCGTGGTCATGCGGGTCGTGTACGACCTGCGCGAGGAGGTCGAGCGCAAGGTCAACGCCCTGCCCCTGAGCTACTTCGACACGCGCCAGCGCGGGGACGTGATGTCCCGCGTGACCAACGACGTGGACAACATCCAGACGGCGCTGCAACAGACCTTCGCGCAGCTCGTGCAGAACGTGCTGACCGTGCTCGGCATCGTGGTCATGATGTTCATCGTCTCGTGGCAGTTGGCGCTCGTCGCGCTCGTGGCACTGCCGCTGTCCGCTGTGGCCGCGGGGGTCATCGGTACCCGCTCCCAGCGGTTGTTCAAACAGCAGTGGCACGCCACGGGACAGCTCAACGGTCACATCGAGGAGTCCTTCTCGGGCCACGAGCTCGTGCACGCGTACGGCCGGCAACGCCAGATGCAGCAACAGTTCGACGCGCGCAACGAGGAACTGTACCGGGCGGCGTTCGGGGCGCAGTTCATGTCCGGGACGATCATGCCGGTCATGCAGTTCATCTCCTACTTGTCCTACGTGGGCATCGCCGTACTGGGCGGACTGCGCGTGGCCACGGGCCAGCTGACCCTGGGGGACGCCACCGCGTTCATCCAGTACTCCCGGGAATTCACCCAGCCGCTGTCCCAGGTCGCGGGCATGGCCACCCAGTTGCAGTCCGGCATCGCCTCCGCGGAACGGACCTTCGAACTGCTCGACGCCCCCGAACAGGAACCGGAGACCCCCACCTCCCATCTGCCGGGCACGCTGCGCGGTGAGGTGCGCTTCGACCACGTGGACTTCTCCTACGACAAGGCCGCCCTGGCCCGGGGTGCCGAGCCCCTGATCGAGGACATGTGCCTGCACGTGGCCCCGGGGCGCACCGTGGCGATCGTCGGACCCACGGGCGCCGGGAAGACCACGCTCGTGAACCTCATCCTGCGCTTCTACGAGATCGACGCGGGCCGGATCAGCCTGGACGGGATCGACATCCGGGACCTCTCCCGCCACGAACTGCGTTCGCAGGTGGGCATGGTGCTCCAAGACGCGTGGCTGTTCAGCGGCACCATCCGGGAGAACATCCGTTACGGCCGCCAGGACGCCACGGACGAGGAGGTACTGGCCGCTGCGCGCGCCACGTACGTGGACCGTTTCGTGCGCGCCCTGCCGGACGGGTACGACACCGTGATCTCGGAGGACGGCTCCTCGGTCTCGGCCGGTGAGAAGCAGCTGATCACGATCGCCCGGGCGTTCCTGGCCCAACCGTCCCTGCTCATCCTGGACGAGGCGACCTCCGCGGTGGACACCCGCACGGAGCTGCTCGTGCAGAAGGCCATGGCCGCGCTGCGGGAGCGCCGCACGTCCTTCGTGATTGCCCACCGGCTCTCCACCATCCGGGACGCGGACACGATCATCGTCATGGAGTCGGGGCGGATCGTGGAGCAGGGTTCCCACGACGAGCTGATCGAGGCGGACGGCGCCTACGCCAACCTCTACCGGGCGCAGTTCAACGCGGCGGACCCGGCCTCGTGAGCGTGCGCTGCGGTGGCAATCACCGCCGCGCCCGTCTACCGTGGACGTGACGGTCCACCCCACAGAATGGATGTTCACGTGACCAACTTCGCCAATGTCGAACGTCGTCATCTTGCCGCGCTGCTGCGCCGTGTGGGGCCGGACGCCCCCACCCTGTGCGAGGGCTGGGACGCCCGGGACCTCGCGATCCACCTGGTCATCCGTGATTCCCGTCCGGACGCGGTCGCCGGGATGCTCTCCCCCAAACTGCCCGTGCTCGGGCGCCACGCCAAGTCGGTGGACGCCGACTACCGGGAGATGTCGTGGGAGAAGCTCGTGGACCTCGTGGAGCGCCCCCCGCTCTACTCCCCGGGTCGCTGGTCCCCGATCGACAAGCGCATGAACACCGGGGAGTTCTTCATCCACCACGAGGACGTCCGCCGCGCGCAGCCCCAATGGCACGCCCGGCAATTGCTCAACGACGAGCAGAAGGACCTGTGGAACGTGCTCAAGCTCATGGGCCCGGCGCTGCTGCGCAAGAAGTCCGAGTCCGTGGTGCTGCTCGCGGGCGGTTTCGGTGCGGTGCGCGGCGGCAAGAAGTCCGCCCGGCGCGTGGAACTCGTGCGCGGTGAACCGTCCGAGCTGCTGTTGTGGGCCTTCGGCCGCGAGGAGCAGGCGGACGTGGAGATCACCCAGGAGTAGTACCCGCCGGACATGAAGAACCGGCCCCGCTCGAGCGGGGCCGGTTCTTGCGTGTTCGGGCGTGTTCGAGTGTTCTCGGGGTCGCCCGGACCGGGCGCGGAGTGCGTTCAGTCGGCCCGGACCGGCCGGGAGCCCAGTTCGGAGTCCAGGCGCAACAGGCCGGGACCGTCGTTGTGGACCAGGCGCACCTGGTCGCAGATCTCCTCCACGGTGGCCTCCTCCTCGATCTGCTCGCTAATGAACCAGTGCAGCAGGGGCATCGCGTCGATGTCGCCTTCTTCCTGCGCCAGCCGGTACAGGTTGCGGATAGATTCGGACACCTTGCGCTCGTGCGCCAGCGCGGCCTCGAAGCAGCCGAGGACGGACTTGTCGGCGATGTTCGGACCGGCCATGTCCCCGATCTGCGGATCACCGCCGCGGTCCACGATGTGGTCGATGAACTTCTCGGCGTGTGTGATCTCCTCGGCCGCCTGGGCGCGGAACCACTGCGAGAAACCGGGCAGACTCGCCACGTCCATCTCGATGGACAACTGGCGGTAGACCACGGTCGCCTGCAGCTCCATGGTGATCTGGTCGTTGAACGCTTCGGCCATTCTTCCCTTGATTTCCATGACCCCATCGAAGCAGTTTTCCTCCGGCATGGGTAGGTTGCACGCCACCGCATGACGGGCCCCGCCGCCCCGGCCGGTTCCCGCGCGCCGGGTGCCCGCCCTCGGCGCGTCGTCCAGTACCATGGAGCGGTCCCGTGATCGCACGGGGCAGCAGTGCCTCCTTAGCTCAGATGGCCAGAGCATCTGTCTTGTAAACAGAGGGTCGCCGGTTCGAATCCGGCAGGGGGCTCCGAACCCGGGCACGGCGTCGTCGTCCCCGTAGGAAGGACGACGAAAGCCCCGGTCGGGATGACCGGGGCTCTCGTCGTGTCGGGGCACTGCCCGCGTCACTTCTTCTCGTCGACCGCCTTCTTCAGCGCGTCCTGGAAGTTGCCTCCCTCGTAGCGCTTGCCGTCGATGAAGATGGTGGGCGTCCCGGCCACACCGTTGTTGATGGACTCGCGGGACATCACGTTGACCATGGGGCGGTAGGTGTTCTCACCGAGCTGGTCCGCCGTCACGTTCGCGCCGTGCTTGTTGGCGATGTCCGCGATCTGCTGGTTGCTCAGACCGCCGGTGCCCTGGTGGCTGAACAGCTCCTGGGCGAACTCCATGTACTGGTCGCTGTCGACCTGCTCGGCGACCACGTAGGCCGCGTTGGCGGCGCGGGAAGAGTACTGATCGCGGGTGGCCCGGTCCAGGAAGTTGAGGTTGCGGTACTCCACCTGCACGTCACCGGCGTCCACGGCCCGCTTGATCGCGTCCGCGTTCTGCTTCTCGAAGTCGGCACAGAGCACGCACTCGAAGTCCTGGAAGATCACGACCTGCACGGGCTTGCCGTTGCTCGCGGCCTGGTCCTGGTCCACGACCCCCGGGGGCGTCTTGGAGGTGTCCGCGGTGGCAGCGGGCTCGGGCTCCTGGGAGAGGTCCCGTTCCTGGACGTCCGAGCTGTTCTGCACGATCCCGTCCTTCGTGACCGTGATGCCGCCGTACTGGTTGGCGCTCGCGGGCACGGGGCCGGCGTCGGGGATCCTGGCCCTGTTGTTCTGCCACACGACCACCCCGATGATCAGCGCGATGATCACGAGCAGCGCGATGACGGCGGCGATCAGCCCCACGGGTTTACCGTTGGAGCGGCGGGACTGCCGATCTGCGATCTGGCGTGCCCGCTCCCGGGCCTGGTCCGAGGACGAGGAACCGGCGGTATTGTTTTTGGAAGCCATGGGGGCCCGGGTTTCCTTCCGATGTGCTACACGGGTGTCGGTCTTCGTCCCCAGATTACCCGAGCCCGGCGGGGCCCCGATTCAGCCCGTTCCCAGCTGCCGGGGACGATGCCGCTCGGGCCCCGTCGCGGCCGCCCCGCACCGGCGCGGCGTCGTGCTCCCGTCCCGGCGGCGACTTCTCCCCCGGTGCCGGTGGTACGCACACTTAGGATGGGGGTGAACAGCCGCCCCGGGGAAGGAAGCGATCATGTCCGCAGACCAGTCTCTTGAGAAGGTGCCCGTCCCGCAGGACGGCTACGACTTCGTGGTGGTGTCCAACCGCCTTCCCGTGGACCGGGACGTGGACGAGGACGGCAACAGCACGTGGCGCCGCTCCCCCGGCGGGTTGGTGAGCGCCCTGGCACCCGTGATGGCCCAGCGCGACGGCGCGTGGGTGGGGTGGCACGGCGCCCCGGACGAGACGCTGGAGCCGTTCGACCACGACGTCTTCCATCTCGTGCCGGTGAGCCTGTCCGAGCTCGAGGTCAAGCGCTACTACGAGGGCTTCTCGAACGCCACGCTGTGGCCGCTGTACCACGATGTCATCGCGCCGCCCGAGTTCCACCGCACGTGGTGGTACGCGTACCGTCGCGTCAACGAGCGCTTCGCGCGCCGGGCCGCGGAGACGGCCTCCCAGGGTGCGACCGTGTGGGTCCAGGACTACCAGTTGCAGTTGGTGCCGCGCATGCTGCGTCGGTTGCGCCCGGACGTGACCATCGGGTTCTTCAACCACATCCCGTTCCCGCCCACCGAGATCTACTCCCAGTTGCCGTGGCGCAAGGCCGTGCTGGAGGGTCTCACGGGTGCGGACTTGATCGGCTTCCAGCGCCCCGGGGACGCCCAGAACTTCCAGCGCTGCGTGCGCAAGTACCTGGGGGTGCAGTTCACCAAGGGCAGCGCCCGGTTCTCCGAGGACACGGCGGACGGCGAGAGCACCGAGTGGGCCGTCAACGCGGGCTCGTACCCCATCTCGATCGACGTGGAATCCATCAAGGAACTCGCGTCGGACCCGCAGGTCCAGGCCCGGGCGCGGGAGATCCGCGAGGAGCTGGGCAACCCGGACACCGTGTTCCTGGGAGTGGACCGCCTGGACTACACCAAAGGCATCCGGCACCGCATCAAGGCCTACGGCGAGCTGCTCGAGGACGGGGAGATCTCCGTGGAGAACTCGGTGCTCGTCCAGGTCGCGAGCCCGTCGCGCGAGCGCGTGGACTCCTACCGGCAACTGCGCGAACTCGTGGAGGGCATGGTGGGGCGGATCAACGGCCAGTTCGACACCATTTCCCACACCGCCGTCCGCTACCTGCACCACGGCTACCCGTTCGAGGAGATGGTGGCCCTGTACCTCGCCGCGGACGTCATGCTCGTCACGGCCCTGCGGGACGGGATGAACCTCGTGGCCAAGGAGTACGTCGCGGCCCGGCAGGACCGCTCGGGTCGACTCGTGCTCTCGGAGTTCACCGGTGCCGCCGAGCAGCTCAAGCAAGCGGTGCTCGTCAACCCGCACGACATCGACGGGCTCAAGTCCGCCATGCTGCACGCGCGGGACATGTCCGACGCCGAGGCCCGCAAGCGCATGTCCTCGATGCGCCGGCAGGTGCTCACGCACGACGTCGTCGACTGGTCCCACCGTTTCCTCGACGACCTCGCCGCGCACGCCCCGGAGCTCGAGCAGGGCGCCGCGCCCGGGCGGGATTCCGCGCACGACGACGGCGCCGCGGCCGACACGACGCCCGGAGCGGATCGTGACTGACTCGCTCGCGGACGCCCTCGCCACCGCGGCCACGGCCGACACCATGTTGCTGGCCCTGGACTTCGACGGCACCCTGGCACCGTTCACCGAGGACCCCGCGGATTCCCGGCCGTTACCCGCCGCGCGGGACGCGCTCGACGCGCTCGCCGGACTGCCCCGCACCACGGTCGCGATCATCTCGGGGCGGCCCCTCGAGTTCCTGCGCACCGTGGTGGACCCGCGGCGCCGCATGGTGCTCTCCGGTTCGCACGGCGCGGAGCTGGACCTCGGCGCCGCGCCCGGCTCCGGTGCGGACACCGAGATCGAACTGACCGAGGACCAGTTGGCATTGCTGGACCGGGCGATCGATGCGACGTACGGGTTCGTGCAGCGCTACCCGGGCTCACGGGCGGAACTCAAACCCGCGGGGGTGGCCTTCCACACGCGTCCCATGGAGGACCCGGACACTGCCCGGCGAGCGCTGGACGAGATGACCGAGGCCTATGCCGCGATGCCCGGCCTGCGATTGACCCCGGGTCAGCAGGTCATCGAGTGCTCGGTGCTCAGCGCGACCAAGGGGGACGGTCTCACGGCCATCCGCGGAGCCGTGCACCCGCAGGTCACGGTCTTCGCCGGTGACGACGACACCGACGAGGACGCCATGGCGATCCTGGGACCCCACGACGTGGGGATCAAGGTGGGCACCAAGGACTCCGCGGCCCCGTGGCGCGTGGCGGATCCGGACGAACTGACCCGGCTGCTCACGGAATTCGCCCGACAGCGGGCCCGTGCGGTGACTAGCATGAACTGACATGACCGCCTCCCCGCCCCCCGAGCCCGCGGCGCCGAGCCCCCCGCCCGCTCACCGCGGTGTCTCCATCAACACGGCCTTCCCGGAGCCGGGCCTGCTGGAACTGCCGTGGGACACGCCCCTCGAGGACTGGCCCGAGCAGGTGCTCGCGGCGTACCCGCGCGGGATCTCGCGCCACGTGGTGCGCTTCGCGCGGGTCGGGGAGAAGGTCGTGGCGGTCAAGGAGACCACTCAGTACTATGCCCGGCGCGAGTACGGGCTGCTGCGCAAGCTCCAACGCATGACCACGCCCTCCGTGGTCCCGGACTCGGTGGTCACGGACCGCTACTCCCCCGACGGCGAGTTGCTGCCCGCCGCGCTCGTCACGGAACACCTGAGTTTCTCGTTGCCCTACCGCACGATCTTCGAGCAGGTCCCCTCACCGGGGACCATCGACCGGTTGGTGGACGCCCTCGCGTCCCTGATCGTGCAACTGCACCTGTCCGGTTTCTACTGGGGGGACGTGTCCCTGTCCAACACGCTGTTCCGACGCGACGCCGGGGAGTTCGCCGCCTACCTCGTGGACGCCGAGACCGGCGAACTGCACCCGCAGCTCACGCGGGGTCAGCGCGAGTACGACATCGAGCTCGCCAGGACCAACGTGGCCGGTGAGGTCATGGACCTGCTGGCCGGGGAGCACATGCAGCAGCGCCTGGCCCAGGCCGGGGTGGATCCGGCCTCGGTGGACCCGTTCGCGGTCTCGGAACGGCTCGTGGACACCTACACCGGGCTGTGGGACGAGCTGACCGCGACCGAGATCTTCCCCGTGGGTGACCGGTGGCGGGTCCAGGCGCGCGTGCAACGGCTCAACGACCTGGGCTTCGACGTGGAGGAGGCCTCCATGGACGCGGACGAGTCTGGTCAGGTCCACCTGCGCCCGCGGGTCGTGGAACCGGGCCACCACGCGCGCAGGTTGTTGCACCTCACGGGGTTGAACACCCAGGAGAACCAGGCCCGGCGCATCCTCACGGACATCGACCAGTTCGGGCACGCGCTCTACCCCGGTCTGCCCGAGGACCTCACCGCCCAGTTGTGGATGCGCGAGATCTTCGTGCCCATCATGGCGGCCGTTCCCGCCGAGTTGCGGCGCAAACGGGAACCGGCGCAGATGATCCACGAGGTGCTCGAGCACCGCTGGTTCATGTCGGAGAAGGCCGGCAAGGACGTCCCCACGCAGGACGCCGTCCAGGACTACGTGCAGTCCTACCTGACCGAGCGCCCGGACGAGAAGGACGTGTTCTAGTCCGCCGCGGGTCGCGTGGTGATCAGGTCCGTGACGGCGCGGTGCACCCGCGCGGTCCAGTTCTCGTCCAGCGAGCCGTAGCGCGCCACGTGCGCGTACGCCGCCCCCAGGATGAAATCCACGACCATGTCCAGGTCCACGGTGTCCCGGATCAGTCCCCGGTCCTTGTCCCGTTGCAACAGTTTGCGCAGCGCATCCAAGCGTGGGCGCACCACGGTGGCCCGCAGCACCTGCGCAGTGGCCGAGTGTGGTTCCTGCAGCAGGGTGATGGCCACGCCGAGTCCCATGTCCCGCAGGAGAATGTCCACGGCCGCGGTGAGCGCCTGCTCCCACGTGGCGTCCGGCGCCAGCGGTGCGGTCGCGGTGACCGTGTGCTCGAGCGCGGCCTCCAACAGTTGCGTGCTGTTGGCGTAGCGACGGTAGATCGAGGTCTTGGCCACGCCGGTGCGGGCGGACACCGCCTCGATCGTGACCCGCCGGGGCCCGCCCTCCCGGAGCAGGCGCAACGCCCCCGCCACGATCTTGCGATCGGTGCGGGCCGTGCGGGGGTCCACGGAAGCGGCGTCGGCGGGTTCGGGCGCGGACGCGGATCGCGAACCAGCGGAGTGCGCGTTCATGATCAGGCGGGGACGGTGTCCCGGACGGGCGCCTCGCGGGCCGGCGCCGTGGCCCTGCGGAAGATCTGCAGTCCCGCCATGCCGGGCAGTCTGGCGATGTTTGCGTCCAACCGGTCGATCTCGTGGGCCCCGCCCCCGCCACCGAAGAGGTGGCGCATCACGTGGCCCACCTCGCGGTCGTCCATGACCCCGGAGCCCACGGGGGCCCAGAACTTGCGCAGGGCGAAGCGCGTGAGGCGCTGGGCCTTGCGGGACGCTTCCAGGCGGCGTCGTGCCTGGGTCGCGTAGAAGGCCACGTGGCGGGACTCCTGGTGGGCGATCCGCTGCAGCAGCACCGCGAGCACCGGGTGCTTCTCGAGGGACGCCATGCGCCGGTAGGCCGCCACGGCGGACCACTCGTTGGCCGCGCCCCACGCCATGTGCGTGGCGATGAAGTCCACGCCCACCATGTTGGACAGCAGCGACTGCTTGAGAGGCTTGAGCGACTCGGACCAGCCGAGCTTCATGCGCTTGGCCTTGATCTCGTCGTAGTCCACCACGATCCCGTGCATCCCGAGCACCTCCGCGAGTGCCTCACCGTGCCAGTACTCCTCGCGGTTCCACATGGTCATGAAGGTGGAGACGTCCTGGTCCTGGTGGGACGGCGTGACGAGCATGTCCCGCATGTAGCACACGGTGTGGTATTCGACGTCGCACATGTAGCGCAGGCAGCGCAGCGAGTCCTCGGACAGCGGGTTGGTCAGAAACTCGTCCATGTCCAGGTCCGACCACTTGACCCGCGCCGAGGTCTCCGCGAACTTGTCGATGTTGAACGCCATGACTCAGACCTTCCTCCAGTCCTCTACGGGCCAATGGGCCTTCTTGGCACGCCGGTACAGGGGCAGGTCGGGGTTCACCGCGTACGGGTGGCCCACGAGGGACAACCAGCTCACGTCCGCCACGGAGTCCCCGTACCCGTACGAGCGGCTTAGGTCCAGGCCGTGGTCCTGCGCGTAGCGCTTGAGCCACTGCGCCCGGGCCTCATCCACGAGCGGCGGGGCCGCCAGGT
Source organism: Kocuria sp. CPCC 204721 (assembly GCF_040980945.1). NCBI lineage: Bacteria > Bacillati > Actinomycetota > Actinomycetes > Micrococcales > Micrococcaceae > Kocuria > Kocuria sp. CPCC 204721. The sequence continues at coordinate 8,544 of NZ_JAVKPO010000005.1, read as the reverse complement.
ACCCGGTCAGCACGCCGTCCACCTGGTCCATCCGCCCGGCCACGACGTCGTCGAACAGTTCAGCGACGGGGCTCACGAGCAGGTCCAGGGACCCGGTCACGAGCACCGTGCGGTGCCCCGCACGCCGGTGTTCCTCGATCCGTTCGAGTGCTCCCGGGCGGATGCTGTTCTCCACGACCCGGCCGAGCGACCCGTTCATCAGTTCCTCGACCCGCGCCACGGGCACGCCCGCGTAGCGGCGCAGGAACGCCCGGATGAACTCGCCCCGATCGCGCCGTTCCGCCTTGATGTAGGTGGGGGCGTTGCCGAACAGTTCGGTGAGTTCCGCGGGCCACTGCAGCGGGCTCAGCTCCCGGCGGCGCAGTTGCGCGTACTGGGTGATGATGTTGCCCGAGGCCACGGTGCCCTCGAGGTCGAACACGGCCACGACGTCCGTGCCCTCGTTCAGTCCCCGACTGCGCACGGCCCGCTTGTGCGACGCCGCCTTGGCCCGGGTGTACGCACGGGTCATCTCGGTCAGTGCGGGCAGGTGCACTCTCTGCCAGTAGTCCCGCCAGTCGATGGCCCGCACGTCGAAGTGCTGGTCCTCGGGCGTGCCCTGCGGCAGGGAGCGGTCCAGTTGCCGCGTGTGGGTGTCGTCGAAGATCATCTCCGTGCGCGTGTAGTTCTGGTACAGGTCCACGTAGGTGCGCAGCGAGCCCAGCCCGGTCTGCATCCGGTGCAGGGAATTGGTCCACTCGCGTGTGCGCGCCGTGGCCGGCAGCACCGAGCTCAATCGGCTCCCCGCGGCGGCCAGTTTCTCCTTGACCGCAAGCCCGCGTTCCATCGAGTTGTTCGCGGGGAACTTCCACTCGGGCACCGCGATGGGATTGCCATGGGAGTCCTCGAGCGGGCGCTCGCGGAAGTACGAGCGCACGCTCTCGTACATCTGATGGAACGGCAGGGGGTTCGAGGCCCCCGAGCACACCTGGTAGTACCGCGCTGCCGGATCCTGGGCGTCCCGCAGCGTGGGTGCCCCATTGGCTTCCCGGTGCCCCTCCCTCACGAGGGCCACGATCGCGTTGACCACGAAGTCCACAGGGATCACGTCCAGCACCGAGTCCGGCAGGCCCGGGAACTCGGGCAGCGCGCCCTTCGCGTACGCCATGATGAGCGGGTCCGCGACCTTGTAGCCGTCGATCCACCCCGGGAAGGGGTGACGCAGGGCGGACTCGATGATGGACGGGCGCACGATCGACAACGGGTGCCCGGCTCCGGCCCACTTCTGCTCCGCCACACGCTCGCCCAGGGCCTTGGTGAACGTGTAGATGTCCGTCCACCCCAGGGACTGCGCGCGCGTGCGGCCGTGGTCCACGAGCCGGGAGCGCACCCACTCCAGGCGTGCTTCCTCGGCGGCGCGGGCCACGGACTTGGGCCCCTCCTTGCCGCGCGTGCTCGTGGCGCGCCGGATGAACGACTCGAGACGCTCGGGTGAGCGGGACTCCACCTGGGCGGTGTCCGCGGCGCGGACGGCGGCGTCGTACTCCACCTGCCAGTCCACGTCGTGATCCACCGAGGCCTCCGGGCGCAACCCCTTGGCGATCCCGCCCACGTAGCACGTGGACACGTGGATCACGTGGGGGTCCTGACCCGTGCTGCGCAGCGCGTCGTAGAGCCCCACGGCGCCACCCACGTTCGTGCGGAACGCCTCGTCGATGGGCGGGTCGAACGAGACCGTGGACGCGGAGTGCACCACCACGTCGAAGGGTTCCGCGATCTCCCGCAGCCTCGTGAGGTCGCCCTCGAGCACGCTCGTGCGGGCGTCGAAGATCTCCTGAGCGCGTTCCCGGCCCACGGCGTCCCGCCAGGTTTTGAAGGACGGCTTGCGCAACAGCTGCTTCAGGCGCGCCTCACCGGACTGCGTGCCCTTGGGTCGGACCACCGCCGTCACGTGGATGTCGTCCGAGCCGGAGAGCAGGCGCTCGAGGACGGCCTGGCCCAGGAAGCCCGTGGCCCCCGTGAGCAGGACGCGAGTCGTGGTGGTCTGGGTCAACGGGATCCTCCGGTGCTTGGGAACGGGTGCGCCGTGGGCGCGGTGGCCACCCGCGCCGACCGCGACGCGGGTGGAAGGGTCTGGTGGGGAGCGTATCGGCTCAGTCGCCACTCGCGTTCCACGGCCCGGCGCAGGGGTTCGCTGCCCGCGGTGCCCGGCGTGGCCTGCAAGGGCTCGTCCGCGAGCGCGAACAGTTCGCGTCGTTGCGCGACCGTGGGCGCCAGGTCCCGCAGGAACCGGCGCGCGTGGGCGTGGGACAGGCCCACGGGCCGCAGCGGGTGGAATGCGAAGGTCAGGTAGGCGCGGGCGAAGCGCTGGGCGCGCGGGTCGGTACGGACCCGCGCGGTGGTCTCCTCGGCGAAGAAGCGTTCGTGGGTGGCCTTCACCTCGGCCACGCGCCGCAGCAGCGAGGACAGTTCCGGGTGCCCGGCGCGGCGTTCGAGCATCCGCAGGACCGCGCGGGTGCTCGCTTCCTGGGACCAGCCGCGCGCGGTCTGTCCCGCGACCACGGCCTCCCCGGAGAAGTTGGTCCACACGGAGTCCACCATGGGCGAGAGGTTGTCCAGGGCGGTCTCGACCCGCTCGACCCACGAGTGCTCGGGCGGCTGGGGAGCCCCGGCGTGCGGTCCGTGGGCGTCCAGGACGGCTTGGTAGGCGTCCGCGATCCAGTGCCGCTCGTACGCCCACGTGGTCAGGAACGCGGCGACCCGCGACTCCTTGTTGGTGTAGCTGACCACCACGGAACGCACCTGGCCCATGGTGGAGCGTTCCATGTCCCGCAGGTAGCGCAGGTCCTCGAGCACGGCCGGGTCCAGGGGTGCGCGGTCGAAAGCGGCGAGGTCCAGCTGGGGTCGGAGGCTGCCCTGCGCGCGGTACGTGAAGTCCTTGACGTCGAAGCCCGAGCGCAGCACGATCGGTTGTTCCACGGGCCCGTAGAGCCGGCCCTGGCGATGCCGGGCGAGGTAGGACTGCTGGCTCACGGGACGCTCCTTCGATACTCCGTCATGGCTCGCCGAGGGGCGCTCACGCCGGGCCGGGGGACGCTGCGCTACGCCTACCGTAGTGTATCTTAGTGGCATGCTTACCGCTCTCGTGACCGGTGGGACGTCAGGCATCGGTGCCGCGTTCGCACGTTCCCTCGCCCGCAGAGGCTTCAACCTGGTCCTGGTGGCCAGGGACACGCAACGGCTCGAGAGCACCGCCCGGGAGCTCGGCGCCGCACACGGGATCCACGTGGAGACGCTGACCGCCGATCTGGCCGAGACCGAGGACCTGCTGCACGTGGCCGAGCGGCTCGAGGACCCCGATCGTCCCGTGGACATGCTCGTGAACAACGCGGGCTTCTCAGTCAAGGTGCCCTACACCGCCCAGGACTTCTCCCAGCACGAGGCCGGTTTCCAGGTCATGTGCGCGGCCGTCGCACGACTCTCGGGGGCTGCGGCCCGCGCCATGACCGCCCGCCACTCGGGGTGGATCGTCAACGTCACCTCCACCTCGGGCTGCGTGACGATGGGCGACTACTCCGCGATCAAGGCCTATGCGACCGCCATGACCGAGTCGCTCGCCGTGGAGCTGCACGGCACGGGGGTCCACGTGACCGCCCTGCTGCCCGGGTGGGTCCGCACCGAGTTCCACAGCCGCGCGGGCATCACCGGCTCCTCGATCCCCGATTTCATGTGGCTCGACGCGGACCGGCTCGTGGAGGAGGCCCTCGCGGACGTGGCCCGCGGCAAGGTGATCTCGGTGCCCACTCTGCGCTACAAGCTCATGGTCACCGCGCTGCGCCACCTCCCGCGCCCCACCGTCCGGTGGATCTCCCGTCAGATCTCGAGCGTCCGACGCCGCGAGCTCCAGGCCTGATCCCATGGCACCCCAGGATTCCTCCCCGCAGCACGACGGCACTCCCGCCCGGCGTCCGCGCGCCGCGTCCCGCCAGCGCCCCGGATCCACGCCTCGGTCGACCCCGGAGCCCCGCCCTCGCGTGTTGGACTCCCTCGAGGGCCACACCGGTCGGCAGGAACCCGATCCGCCCGCTCCCCCGGCGGAGTCGGCGGATCTCACGGCGGCCCACTACACCCAGCCCGTGCGCCGGATACTGCGCCGGATCACCCAGACCGTCTTCTTCCGGGGGATCGTCAACCGCACGATCACCCGCACCAACGTGGTGGATCCCGCGGCCTACGGGGTCAAGGGCACGTGCGTGGTCGTCGCGAACCACTCGAGCCACCTGGACGCCCCGCTCGTGATGAGCGGCGTGCCGCACTACATCTCCCGCGATCTCGCGACCGGGGTGGCCGCGGACTACTTCTTCACCGCGTGGCACAAGAAACTGTTCACGCAGCTGATCTTCAACGCGTTCCCCGTGGATCGTCGCGGTGAGGGCGCGAACAAGGGCCTGTCCAAGAAGCTGCTGGCCGCGGGTGTCCCGCTACTGATCTTCCCGGAGGGGACCCGCTCGAAGACCGGGAAGATGGCCCCGTTCAAGGTGGGAGCGGCGTCATTGGCGCTGGCGGTGCAGGTGCCGGTCGTGCCCGTGGCCCTGATCGGGGCGCACGAGGCCATGCCGCGCGGTACGAGCTGGCCCCGCCGGGGCCGCCCGCCGGTGGTCGTGGCCGTGGGTGCACCCCTGCGAGCGCGGGGCAACGAGAACGCCTACAGCTTCAACGAGCGCATCGAGGCCGCGGTGCGTGCGCTGTACGCTGCGAACCGGCACAGAATCCAGGACTAGTCGGACCCAGGAAAGAGGTTGTCCCTCAGTGGCACACGTGAAGCATCAGAAGTGGTGGGGCTGGGGCGAGGAAGGCGTGTTCTTCGACTACCAGAACAAGCCGGCCTTCGCGCCGTTCGTCAAGAACGCGATCGGGGTGTCCCTGCGGCCGCGCGAACGGGACACCGTGGACTTCGCCACGGCGCGGGTCCCGGCGTCCACCGTGTCCGAGGACGTGCTGACCGTCCTGCGCGGGATCAGCGGCGCGGAGCACGTGTCCGTGGACGACGAACTGCGCATCGTGCACTGGGCCGGCAAGTCCGTCCTGGAACTGATGCAGACACTGCGCAATGATTTCGCGCGCGTCCCGGACGCGGTGGTCTACCCCGGCTCCGAGGACGAGGTCACCGCGATCCTCACCGCCGCCGTGGAGCACGACCTCGTGGTGATCCCCTTCGGGGGTGGCTCGAGCATCTCGCGCAGCCTCCAGGCCGAGGCGGACGAGACCCGCTGCATCGTGTCCGTGGACATGGGCCGGTTGAACAAGGTGCTCGAGATCGACGAGACCTCCGGGCTCGCGACCATCCAGGCCGGCGTGCTGGGCCCGGACATGGAGGAACAGCTCAACGCCCGCGGGTGGACCCTGGGCCACTTCCCGGACTCGTTCGCCCACTCTACGCTCGGCGGCTGGGCGGCCACCCGCTCCTCCGGCATGCAGTCGGACAAGTACGGGGACATCGCGGACATCGTGCGCGGCCTGCGCATGGTCCGCCCGTCCGGCACGGTCGTGCTACGCTCCCTGCCCTCGACCTCCACCGGGCCCAGCCTGCGCGAGATGATCATCGGCTCTGAGGGCCGGCTCGGGATCATCACCGAGCTCACCGTCCAGGTGCACCGGTTGCCCCAGGAGCACGAGGTCATCGCCTACATGTTCCCCACGTGGCAGCAGGCCCTGACCGCGGTGCGCCAGTATACCGAGGCGGAGATCCCCCTCACGTTCGCCCGCGTGTCGGACGCCCACGAGACCGCGTTCTCCTTGGCCACGCAGAAGGCCGCGACCTCCGTCAAGGGCAAGCTCGCCGCCAAGGGCCAGGACGCCCTGTGGGCCGTGATGCGCAAGCGCGGGTGGGACACGGACGCCATGTGCATTTCGTACGTGTGCTTCGAGGGCACCCCCAAGGACGTCGCCGAGCGCAAGAAGGCCGTCGCGAAGATCGCCAAGGCCCAGGGCGCCGTCGTCCTGGGGTCGGGGCCGGGCGCGCTCTACGACCAGAAGAAGTTCGACACCCCGCACCTGCGCGACTTCCTGCTCGAGCAGAACACGGTGGGGGACGTCTCCGAAACCGCCGCGCCGTGGTCGCGCCTGACCACGGTCCACAAGGCCGCGTACGACGCCGCTCAGCGCGCCTACGAGCGGATCGGCAAGACCGGCTGGATCATGTCCCACATGTCGCACTCGTACCACTCCGGGGCGTGCCTGTACTTCACGTTCGCCTACGTGTTCGACGACGAGAAACCGTACGAGGAGTACGAGATCGTCAAGTCCGCGATCCAGCAGTCCTTCGTGGACTCGGGTGCCACCCTGTCCCACCACCACGGCGTGGGCGTGGAGCACCAGCCGTGGATGGAGCAGGACGTCTCCCCCGAGGGTGTGGCCCTCATGAAGGGGCTGTTCCACGCGGCGGATCCGGGAACGAACTTCAACCCGGGCAAGATCGTGTCCTGATCCGACCCACCCATGCCGCAGGCCCCGCTCCCGGTTCACCGGGGACGGGGCCTGCGCCGTCAGGCCCCCGAGGTGTACTTTCGGGCCGCTTCGGCGTACCAGTCCAGGACCTCGGCGTCCTCCGCGGTCGCGCGGTTGACGCTGCTCGGGTCCGCGCCCTGGAAGAGCCTTTTGACGGGGATCTCCAGCAGCTTGCCCGTACGGGTGCGGGGAACGGCCGGGGCCTCGATGATCTCGTCCGGGACGTACCGCGGGGAGATCTTCTCGCGGATGGCCCGCACGATGCGTTCCTCGAGCTCCTGCGTGAGCCGTGTGCCCGGTTGCGGGACCACGAACAGGGGCATGTAGTAGTCCCCGTCCGCGAGCTCCGCCCCGATCACCATGGACGCCGCCACGCCGTCCACCTGGTCCACCACATGGGTCAGATCGGCCGAGCCCATCCGGATCCCCCCGCGGTTGATCGTGGCGTCGGATCGCCCGTGCACCACGAACGGGCCCTCCGAGAGCTGGGTGACCCAGTCCCCTTGCCGCCACACGCCGGGGAACATGTCGAAGTAGGCCGCGTGATACCGGGAGCCGTCCGGATCGTCCCAGAAGAACACAGGCATGCTCGGCATGGGTCGGGTGATCACGAGTTCCCCCACCTGGTCGTACACCCGCCGTCCCTCGCGGTCCCACGACTGGGCGTCCACTCCCAGGTACGGGCCCATGAGCTCGCCCTTGTACACGGGTTGATATGGGTTCGTGCCGATGAACGCGCTCGTGACGTCCGTGCCGCCCGAATCGGATCCGAGACGCACCGTGTCGGACACGGATTCGTACACCCAGTCCCACGTGGCATCGGGCAGCGGTGATCCGGTCACGAGGATCGATTTCAGTGCGGAGAGGTCCATGCTCACATTGGGGACCACGCCGGCGCGCTGCATCATGGCCAGTACGCCCGCTCCCGTCCCGAAGAACGTGGCCCCGTTGCGCGCCGCCAGCTCGAGGGACTTCTCCGGTCCCCCGTACACGGGTGAACCGTCGTAGGTGATGATGCGGGAACCGGTGAGCAGGATGCCCACGAGCATGTTCCAGACCATCCACGTGGTGGCCACGGCGTAGTACGCGATGTCCTCCGGTCCGAGACTGGCGTGCAGCCCCAAGGCCTTCAGGAACTCCAGGATCACCCCGCCGTGGGAATGCACAATCCCCTTCGGTTTACCCGTGGTTCCCGAGGAGTAGAGGATCCACAGGGGATGGTCGAAAGGAAGCTGCTCGTACCGCGGCGTCACGTCGCGCCCGCTGATCTCGGAAAAGCGCAGCGACCCCTCCGGCAGGGCGCCCACCTTGTCCCGCGGTTGTTGGTCAACCACGATCAGTTGCTCCACGGTGGGCAGTACCTCGAGCAAACCGGCGTAGCTCCCGGTCATATCCCGCAGCGACCCGCCGAACTCGTAGCCGTCCACCACGAACAGCACCCGCGGTTCGATCTGCGCGAAGCGGTCCGCGACCCCGGACGGCCCGAAGTCGGTGTTCACCACCGACCACACGGCACCCACGGACGCCGTGGCCAGCATGGCGATCGCAGTTTCCGGAAGGTTGGGAAGTACAGCGGCCACCCGGTCCCCCGGGACGATCCCGAGATCACGCAATTGTTGCGCCACGGAGGCCACTCGGGCTTCCAACTCACCCCAGGTCCAGGTGTCCGGTGCACGTGATTCGTGCTCCCCGATGATGGCGACGTCGTCCGGCCGGGTGCGGGCCGCCCGTAGCGAGTTCTCAGCGTAGTTGAGGCGTGCACCGGGGAACCACTGAGCGCCGGGCATCCCCGTATGCGCCTCCGAGCTCTCGGAAATACTTAGTGCCTGTTCCCCCGGCCGGGAAGCCACGACGTCGAAGTAGTCCCAGACACCCTGCCAGAACTCGTTCATCTGCTCCACCGACCACGCGTGCAGCGAGGGATAGTGGCTCTTCAGGATCCAGGGTGTAGTCGCGGCCTGAACCCGCCGGTCTCCAGGAGCGATCTGGCGATGTAGTTGGTGAGGTTGCGGAAGCCGAGGGCCAGGCCACGCAGGTGCTCGAGGCGACCGTTCACGG
>NZ_JAVKPO010000049.1:0-1324 GCF_040980945.1 Kocuria sp. CPCC 204721 | reverse complement strand
CACAGGAACATCCTCCCTGCCAGGCACCAGGCCTGACCATCAAGGACGTCCACCGAAGGGGGTCAACCTCATGGCTACGGTGCTGCCTGGAGGGCACGATGGGTATCCCGAGCGCGGTGCCGACGTTTCGATGTAGTTCAGGAATGGTTGCCGGCGGAACCTATGGCGGCGCCGTAGGCGTCCTTGACGGGCTACTCATGCCGAAGCTACCCAGGAGTTTGCGGTGGTTGTACCAGTCGACCTAGCCGACGGTGGCGTACTCGGTGTCCGCGAGGGTCGATACGGCCGTCGTGGAACACGGTATTGCCAAGGCATTCGGACCTGCGGGACTGCCCCCGGTTGACCTGACTCCTGACTTGTGAGGATCTCTCCTCACAGTGAGGATGAAACAGTGCCCAAGCCCTACCCCGAGGAGTTCCGCCGCGACGTGGTGGCGGTGGCCCGTAAGCACGAGGCGCCGCTGTCGCAGATCGCCCGCGATTTCGGGATCTCAGAAGCCACCTTGCACAACTGGTTGCGCAAGGCTGACGTCGACGACGGCGTCCGTCCCGGCGTGACGACGGCCGAGTCGGAGGAGTTGCGGGTGCTGAAGCGGCGTAACCGGTTGCTCGAGCAGGAGAACGAGATCCTGCGCCGGGCAGCGGCCTTCTTTGCCCGCGAGTTGCCCCCAAAATGACGTACCCGCTGGTCCTCGACCTGGCCGCTGACGGGATCCCCGTCGCGGTGACCTGCCGGGTGCTGGGTTTCTCCAAGCAGTCCTTTTATGAGTGGCGGGCCAAGCCCGTTACCGCCCGGGACTGGGACGACGCCCGCCTGATCGACGCCGCCATCGCTATCCACGCCGAGGATCCTGCGTTCGGCTACCGGTTCATCGCCGACGAGCTGCCCGACCACGGCATCACGGCTGGGGAGAACCGCGTCCAGCGCCTGTGCTCGGCCCAGCGCCTGTTCAGCGTCCACTCCAAGAAGCGGGGCCTGAATCGCCGGCCCGGTCCATCGGTCCACGACGACCTGGTGGAGCGCGACTTCACCGCCGGCGCCCCGAACGAGCTGTGGCTCACGGATCTGACGGAGCATCGCACCGATGAGGGCAAGCTCTACCTCTGCGCGATCAAGGACGTCTACTCCAACCGGATCGTCGGCTATTCCATCGACAGCCGCATGAAGGCGTCTTTGGCGGTCACGGCCCTGCGCAGTGCGGTGGCTCGCCGGGGGACGGTGACCGGATGCGTGGTTCATTCGGATAGGGGGAGTCAAGGCGGATTCAACTGGTCGTCGCAACACCTCGATCGGGAGGTGTCAGATGGTTCGTCGTCAGCAGGCA
>NZ_JAVKPO010000048.1:0-1373 GCF_040980945.1 Kocuria sp. CPCC 204721 | reverse complement strand
AGAAAAACGGTGTGTGAGGGTCCGGCCTGATCCGAAAGGAGACGGCCGTGACCGACTTCACGACAGACAGGACAGAGGAGATGATCGATCCCGTGACGGGAGAGATCATCGATCAGAAGGACCTCGCCGAGCGGCTGCTGGCCCAGGCGAAGGAGCAAGGCGTGAGCCTGGTCGGCCCGGGCGGGCTGCTGAACCAGCTGACGAAGAACGTCCTGGAAACCGCCCTGGAAGCCGAACTGACCGAACACCTGGGCCACGACCACGGGCAGACCCCGATCGCGGCCAACATGCGCAACGGGACCCGAGTGAAGACCGTGCTGACCGAGATCGGCCCCGTCGAGATCGAGGTGCCTCGGGACCGGGACGGGTCCTTCGAGCCGGTGATCGTGCCCAAGCGCAAGCGGCGCCTGGACGGGATCGATCAGATCGTCCTCTCCCTGTCGGCCCGCGGGCTGACCACCGGGGAGATCGCGGCGCACTTCGAGGAGGTCTACGGGGCCAGGGTCTCCAAGGACACCATCAGCCGGATCACCGAGAAGGTCGCCGGCGAGCTGGCCGAGTGGTCTTCGCGCCCCCTGGACCCGCTCTACCCGGTGCTCTTCGTCGACGCGATCGTGGTCAAAGTCCGCGACGGGCAGGTGCGCAACACCCCGTTCTACGTCGTCATGGGCGTCACCGTGCACGGGGAACGCGACATCCTCGGGATCTGGGCCGGTGACGGCGCCGAGGGCGCCCGGTTCTGGCTGCAGGTCTTCTCCGAGCTGAAGAATCGGGGCGTCGAGGACGTGCTCATCGCCGTCTGTGACGGACTCAAGGGCCTGCCGGAGGCGATCAACACCACCTGGACGCAGACGGTGGTTCAGCAGTGCATCGTGCACCTGATCCGCAACAGCTTCCGCTACGCCGGCCGCCAACACCGCGACGGGATCGCCAAGGCGCTCAAGCCGGTCTACACGGCCCCGTCCGAGGCCGCGGCGAAGGACCGGTTCACCGAGTTCAAAGCCGAGTGGGGCCAGCGGTATCCGGCGATCGTGCAGCTGTGGGAGAGCTCCTGGGCGGAATTCGTGCCGTTCCTGGAGTACGACGTGGAGATCCGCCGGGTGATCTGCACGACGAACGCGATCGAGTCGATCAACGCCCGTTACCGGCGGGCGGTGCGGGCGCGCGGGCACTTCCCGAATGAGGCTGCTGCGCTGAAGTGCCTCTACCTCGTCACCAGATCTCTTGATCCGAGCGGTGGCGGTAGAGCACGCTGGGTGATGAGGTGGAAGCCGGCGCTGAACGCGTTCGCGATCACCTTCGCCGGACGGTTCGAGAGAACCACTCACTGATGAGAACCGCCGGGCCCCACACACCGTTTATCGGACAGTCCC
>NZ_JAVKPO010000047.1:0-1376 GCF_040980945.1 Kocuria sp. CPCC 204721 | reverse complement strand
GGCTCTTCACAGATGAGGGTGTAGCTGTGGTGCGACCTGGGGCGGCGCGTCGGTGTCGGGGTGAGGGTCGAGGTCTTCCGATGATGGGAGTTCTCACACAACCCGTCCGGAAGACCTCGACGTGCCTGACGCTACCTTCACGCGCCCTGACCTGACTACCTTCACCCGCCTCGACGGCCTCGGTCTGGAGGTCACCGGCCAGCTGCTCGAGCCTGACCGGTCCGTGCTGGCGTGCCGGGTCGTGGAGCCGGACGACTGGTGCAGGCGGTGCGGCTGCCAGGGCGTGCCCCGTGACACGGTGAGCAGGGAGTTGGCGCACGAGCCGTTCGGGTGGCGCCCTACCACGCTGGTGCTCACCGTGCGCCGCTACCGCTGCAAGGAGTGCTCGCACGTGTGGCGTCAGGACACCACCGCTGCGGCGCCGCCGCGGGCCAAGATCTCCCGCGCCGGCCTGCGGTGGGGTCTGGTCGGGATCGTCGTCGGCCACCTGTCGATGCCCCGAGTTGCCGAAGGACTGGGCGTGGCGTGGAACACCGCCAACGACGCGGTCCTGGCTGAGGGCCGGCGTCTGCTCATCAAGGACCCGACCCGCCTGGACGGTGTCAAGGTCGTCGGGGTCGATGAGCACGTGTGGCGGCACACCCGGCGCGGTGACAAGTACGTCACCGTCGATCATCGACCTCACCCCGGTCCGGGACGGCACCGGGCCCTCACGCCTGCTGGACGTGGTCGAAGGTCGGCCGAAGAAGGCGTTCAAGGACTGGCTGGCCGAGCGGGACCAGGCTTGGCGCGATGGGATCGAGGTCGTGGCCATGGAGGGGTTCGCGGGCTTCAAGACCGCCACCACCGAGGAGCTGCCGGACGCCGTCACGGTTATGGATCCCTTCCACGTCATCCGGTTGGCCGGGGACGCTCTCGATGAGTGCCGCCGCCGAGTCCAGCAGGAACTGCACGGACACCGCGGACGCAAGGGCGACCCGCTCTACACCGCGCGGCGGACCCTGCACACCGGGGCTGACCTGCTCACCGACCGCCAGCACGAGCGCCTTGACAAGCTCTTCGCTGGGGACCGGCACGTGCAAGTCGAGTGCACCTGGGGGATCTACCAGCGCATGATCTCCGCCTACCGTCACCCCGACCGGGCAGCCGGCCGCGTCGAGATGAGCTCCGTGATCGACGCCCTCGCCGACAGTGTGCCTGAGGCGTTGGTAGAACTGCGCAAGCTCGGCCGCACCCTGACCAGACGCGCCTGCGACGTCCTGGCCTACTTCGACCGGCCGCGCACGAGCAACGGACCTACCGAAGCCGTGAACGGTCGCCTCGAGCACCTGCGTGGCCTGGCCCTCGGCTTCCGCAACCTCACCAACTACATCGCC
>NZ_JAVKPO010000046.1:0-1423 GCF_040980945.1 Kocuria sp. CPCC 204721 | reverse complement strand
ACTCAAGCAAATCACCAGAAGCAGAGGTTTCGGCATGGGTATGTAACCCCCCCCCCGCCCCCAAAGGGGGAGCGACCAAACGGCAGCTTCACTCAATGGAGTGTTACGCCGTTCGGGTTCGGAAGAAATTTTGCAGGGTTCGAAAAACGGTTGTGTGCTTATTCGAAAAAAAGTTTATGGTGTGGGCGCTCGTCGGGACGGGTGGTCCCGCCCCTTGCCGCTGGGCGCTCCCCGACCGATGATTTTTTAAGTAGTTGATTATATGCCGTTTTTAGGGTATAATAAGAACTTAAGAAATAGAATAAGTTAAGTAGTTGATACTCAATATAGGGTATTTTCCATATTGGAAAATCTGATTTTCCATATTAGAAAGTCACTCTTTCCTATTAGATGTTAAAAAGGAAAATATATTTTGCTTTTTTATTGTATTAATGGAAATTTAAATATTCCTTTGTGGAAAATCAAATTATACTTTTTCACCGATATATAGAAAGTCAAATTTGCCTAAATAGAATGTTTATGGAAAATAAGAAAGTACTCAAATTAACCGATTTTCAAAAAAACGAAGAAAACCCCTTTATGAAACAAGCAATTGAAGGGATTGAAAATCACGTTGTTAAGAAATACAAAAGTAGTACGGGAAGTGATAAAAAAGCTGTAGTTGCTGTTGCTGATACAGATACAGGAGAAGTATTCAAAACCTCGTTTATCCGACAAATAGAAGTAGATGAAGAGCAATTTGCAAAACTATACCTTGCGAATTTTGCCGCTTTTTTCAATCTATCACAATCAGCTATTCGGGTTTTCGGGTATATTCTAACTTGCATGAAGCCTAAGAATGATATGATAATTTTCGATAGGCGAAAATGCTTAGAATACACCCAATACAAATCAGACAAAGCCATATACAAAGGATTGGCAGAGCTCGTACAAAGTGAAATCATAGCAAGAGGTCCAAACGAATATAATTGGTTCATTAATCCGTTGATTGTCTTTAATGGGGATAGGGTTTCATTTACAAAAACATACGTTCGGAAAAAGACTTTAGCTGCCCAAAAGAAAGAAGAAGCAGAGAAACGACAGTTATCACTTGGTTTTGATGAACTGTAACACTCCATTGAGTGAAGCTGCCGTTTGGTCGCTCCCCCTTTGGGGGCGGGGGGGGGGATAGATAAAGTTCCTCTATGTAAAGTTATAATGGGGGATGAAAGGCAAGGTTCGCTAACCTTACCCCGATTGTTTATGCTTCCCAGCATTCAATCTATCCCCGTTTATGGGTTTCTCTTTCACCCTACAAAGATAACCTCATGGGGGAAAAATGTCCAAGAATATGGGGTAAAAACTATCAAGTCGGTAGAAAATAAGTATCTTTGAAGTACATTTTTAGTAGAGGTACTGGTATGCCTAGACGAAGCAGATAGGC
>NZ_JAVKPO010000045.1:0-1426 GCF_040980945.1 Kocuria sp. CPCC 204721 | reverse complement strand
GGGCTCTTCAGGATCCAGGGTGTAGTTGGGGTCGGCGCGTCGGTCGCCGGATAGGGGTCGAGGCCTCCCGAAGATGAAGGTTCCTACACGCCTCATCTGGAAGACCTCGACGTGCCTGACGCTACCTTCGCCTGCCCTGACTTGACCACCTTCTGCCGTCTCGACGAGCTCGGTCTTGACGTCGTCGGTCAGCGCCTCGAGCCCGAGCAGGCGATCCTGGCCTGCCGGGTCCTGGAACCGGACCAGTGGTGCCGGCGCTGCGGCTGCGAGGGCACGCCCCGCGACACCGTGGTGCGGCGCCTGGCGCACGAGCCGCTGGGCTGGCGACCTACGACGCTGCTGGTCACGGTTCGCCGCTACCGGTGCACCGGGTGCGGACACGTGTGGCGCCAGGACACCACCAAGGCAGCCGAGCCGCGGGCGAGGCTCTCCCGTCGCGGTCTGCGGTGGGCGCTGGAAGGGATCGTGTGCCAGCACCTGACCGTGGCCCGCGTCGCCGAAGGCCTGGGAGTCTCGTGGAACACCGCCAACGACGCCGTGCTGGCCGAGGGCAAGCGGGTGCTCATCGACGACCCCGGCCGGTTCGACGGGGTCAAGGTCATCGGCGTCGACGAGCACGTCTGGCGCCACACCCGCCGCGGCGACAAGTACGTCACCGTCATCATCGACCTCACCCCGGTTCGCGCCGGGACGGGTCCCGCCCGGCTGCTGGACATGGTCGAGGGCCGCTCCAAACAGGCGTTCAAGACATGGTTGGCCGAGCGCGAGAACCCTTGGCGCCAGGGCGTGGAAGTAGTCGCGATGGACGGGTTCAGCGGGTTCAAGACCGCCACCACCGAGGAGCTGCCCGAGGCGACCGCGGTCATGGATCCCTTCCACGTCGTGCGCCTGGCCGGCGATGCCCTGGATCAGTGCCGGCGCCGCGTTCAGCAGGACACCCGTGGCCACCGCGGCCGGGCCGGCGATCCCCTCTACTCGGCTCGCCGGACCCTGCACACCGGAGCGGACCTGCTCACCGACAAGCAGCGGGACCGGCTGGAGAAGCTGTTCACGGCCGACGCCCACGTCGAGGTCGAGGCCACCTGGGGGATCTACCAGAGGATGATCGCCGCCTACCGAGAACCCGACCGGGCCCGAGGCCGAGCGCTGATGCAGCGGCTGATCCACTCCCTCAGCCACGGCGTCCCGGGTGCGTTGAGCGAGGTGATCACGCTCGGCCGGACCCTGACCAAGCGGGCCACCGACGTGCTGGCCTACTTCGATCGTCCTGGTACATCCAACGGCCCGACCGAGGCGATCAACGGCCGGCTCGAACACCTGCGCGGCTCCGCGCTCGGGTTCCGCAACCTCACCAACTACATCGCCAGATCGCTCCTGGAGACCGGCGGGTTCAGGCCGCGACTACACCCTGGATCCTGAAGAGCCG
>NZ_JAVKPO010000044.1:0-1446 GCF_040980945.1 Kocuria sp. CPCC 204721 | reverse complement strand
ATGGGCCCTTCACAGATGAGCATGGGTAGCGGTGTGCGCGTGGGCGTCTCGAGGGGTGTGTTGTGAGGTCTGGGTAGAGGTCGAGGCCTCCAGGATGGGTAGCGACCAAGCAACCCGATCCATGAAGGCCTCGACGTGTCTCATGCTATCTGCGCGCCCGCGTGCGCGCTCTTCGACCTGCCCGACGTCCATGTCAGGGCCGTGGAACGCGGACCACGCTCGTTCACCGTGGTGGTGGAGACTTCTCCGACGCTGGTGGGGTGCCCGTCCTGCGGGGTGCTCGCCACCGGCCACGGCCGCCGGGAGGTCGTGCTCCACGATCTGCCCTGCGCTGGGGTGCCCGTGCGGGTGGTGTGGCGCAAGCGGATCTTCAGGTGCCGGGAGGACGCCTGCGAGGTCGTGACGTTCAGCGAGGTCCACGAGCTGGCCGCGCCGCGGGCCAAGCTCACCACCCGCGCGATCGCCTGGGCGGTGACGCAGCTGCGCTCCCACGACATCGCGGTCTCCGCCCTGGCGGACATGCTCGGAGTCGCCTGGAACACCGTCTGGCACGCCGTGGCCCCGGTCATCGAAGGCCAGCTGGCCGCGGAGGATCGGCTGGCCGGGGTGGACGCCCTCGGTGTCGACGAGCACGTGTGGCGCCACGTGGGTCCACCCGGCACCGGGCTGGTCACCGGGATCGTGGACCACTCCCGCGGCGAGGACGGCCGGCCCCGGGCGCGACTGCTGGACCTGGTCAAGGGGCGCACGGGGGCGGCCTACGGCGACTGGCTCACCGAGCAGGGTCCGGCGTTCACGAGCGGGATCCGCACGGCGACGCTGGACCCGTTCCACGGCTACGCCAACGCCATCCGCGACGAACTCCCTGAGGCGATCACCGTCCTGGACGCCTTCCACGTGGTGAAACTCGGTGGGCAGGTCGTGGACGAGGTGCGTCGTCGGGTGCAGCAGGACACCCTGGGCCACCGGGGCCGGGCCGGGGACCCGCTCTACGGGATCCGCCGCACCTTGCAGATCGGCGCCGAGCACCTCACCGCCAAACAGATCACCCGGCTCAACACCAAGCTTGAGGCCGGGGACCCGCACCACGAGGTGACCCTGGCCTGGCACTGCTATCAGAAGCTGCGTGCGATCTACCACGCCCGCCCCGAGACCGGCCGCCGGCTGGTCGCCGAGATCCTTGCCGCCTTCCCGTCCTGCCCGATCCCGGAGATCGCCCGGCTCGGGCGGACCCTGCGCCGGTGGAAGGCCGCGATCCTGGCCTACTTCGACACCGCCGGGGCCTCCAACGGGCCCACCGAGGCCGTGAACGGGGTGATCGAGACGATGCGCCGGGTCGCCCGCGGCTTCCGGAACTTCGACAACTACCGCCTACGCGCCCTGCTCGCCGCCGGCGGACACCGGCCGTGGCGCAAGACCGCTACCCATGCTCATCTGTGAAGGGCC
>NZ_JAVKPO010000043.1:0-1446 GCF_040980945.1 Kocuria sp. CPCC 204721 | reverse complement strand
GGCTCTTCAGAGTTGAGTGTGGGCGCGCCGGTGGTGCGGGGTAGCTGGGGATAGACGTCGAGGTCCTCGATGATGAGCGGACTCTTACCTCTGCTCGCACCAAGGACCTCGACAATGCTTAACCATAGTTGCGTATGCCCTGACGCGCTCGATCGCTGCGACTGATGCGATCTCCTCCTCGACTTCCCCGGCCTCCACCTGGTCTCGGTCACGCAGGCTCCCTCGGGCCTGGTGCTCGAGGTGGAGTCCTGCGTTCCGGTCCAAGGCTGTCCCGGCTGCGGAGTCATCGCTACTGGTCACGGCCGTGTGGTGGTCGAGGTGATTGATGCGCCCTGGGCGGGTCGGCCGGTGCGGGTCCGATGGCGCAAGCGCCGCTGGATCTGTCACGAGGACGTTTGCGCGGTGGTCTCGTTCGTCGAGCAGGACCCGGAGGTCTGTGCGCCGCGCGGTCTGCTGAGCACACGCGCGATCCGGTGGTCCATCGGTCAGCTCCGGCGCGAGGGAGCGACGATCCAGGGCCTGGCCCGGCAGCTCGGCACGACCTGGAACACCCTCTGGACTCAGGTCCGCCCCGTCCTGGCCACGGCCGCTGACGACCCGGTCCGGTTCGAGAACGTGCAGGTCCTGGGCGTGGACGAACACATCTGGCATCACCGCGACCCCCGCCGGCGCGGTCCGAAAGAGCTCACCGGGATGGTCGACCTGACCCGCGGACCCCACCCCACCGCCAGGCTCCTCGACCTCGTCCCCGGCCGATCCGGCAAGGCCTACCGCGACTGGCTGGACGAGCGGGGCGAAGGGTTCCGGAAGCGGGTCGAGATCGCGACGTTGGACCCGTTCCAGGGATACAAGAACGCGATCGATGACCAACTCGAGGACGCCACCTGCGTGCTGGATGCGTTCCACATCGTCAAGCTCGCCGGCGCGGCAGTCGATGACGTCCGCCGCCGGATCCAACAGGAGACCCTCGGCCACCGAGGCCGCAAGGGCGACCCCCTCTACGGCATCCGCCATGTTCTCCGCGCCGGGCGAGAACGCCTCACGTCTCGCCAGCAGACTCGCCTGGAAGCTGCGTTCACGGCCCATCCCGATCACATCGCGGTCGAAGTCGCCTATCGCTGCGCTCAGGACCTTCGGGACGTGTTCCACCAGCCCACGCCTGCACGAGGACGCCAGCTTGCCGAAAAACTCATCGCCTCGCTGCCGACCTGCCCGATTCCCGAGATCGCCAGGCTCGGAAAGACCCTGAGACGCTGGAAGACCGCGTTCCTGGCCTACTTCGACACCGACGGCGCGAGCAACGGTGGTACCGAGGCCATCAACGGGATCATCGAACTCGGCCGCCGCATCGCCCGCGGCTTCCGCAACTTCGAGCACTACCGCCTCCGCATGCTCCTCATCACCGGTGGACTCGACGCCTCACCCCACACTCAACTCTGAAGAGCC
>NZ_JAVKPO010000042.1:0-1476 GCF_040980945.1 Kocuria sp. CPCC 204721 | reverse complement strand
CCCCGTTACCTTTTTCGTGGCGCTTGCCTCCGGGAGGATGTAGGCGTAGGTAGCCAGCCGGTCCCGGCATGATTGTTGCCCCCAGTCATCGATGATCCGGGGGGTGTAGTCACCGGGGCCGGCACTGGTTCACCCGGACCGCTGATAGAAGCACGACCCGATGCCTGGGGCTTTGTAACGTGGATGTGGGCGGGTGAACCATCTGGTCACCTCACTCCTTGTCCCTGCGTGATGAAAATAGGTGACCCTCATGGACCACCAGCTCTACCTCGGGATCGACGTCGGTAAGACCGAACACCACGCCACCGCCCTCACCGCGGAAGGCACCGTCGTTCACGACAAACCCCTGCCCCAGTCCGAACCGAAGATCCGGGCCCTGCTAGAAGCCCTGCACGCCGAGCACGGGCCTGTTCTGGTGGTTGTGGACCAGCCGAAGACCATTGGGGCCCTGGTCATCGCCGTAGCGCAGGACCTCGGGATCGATGTAGCCTACCTGCCCGGGCTGACGATGCGCCGGGTGGCGGATTTGCACGAAGGCCAGGCGAAAACCGATGCCCGTGACGCGTTCATCATCGCCGACACCGCCCGCACCCTGCCCCACACGTTGCGTGGGATCACCGTGGCAGAAGAGAACATCGCCGAACTGGCGATGCTGTGTGGTTTCGATGACGACCTCACAGCCCAGCTCACCCAGGTCCGCAACCGGTTGCGGGGTTTCCTCACCCAGATCCACCCCGCCCTGGAACGTGTTCTCGGACCCCGCCTGGGCCACACCGCGGTGATCACCCTGCTCACCCGCTACCCCTCGCCCTCCCGGCTGCGCACCGCCGGGAGGGGCCACGTGCGAGCGTTGCTGAAGAAACACGCACCCCGGCTGGCCGAGCGGCTGACTGAGGAGATTTTCACCGCCCTGGCCGAGCAAACAGTGACCGTCACCGGTACTACCGCGGCGGAGAAGATCATCGGGCGCCTCGCCCAACAACTGGCACAGTTGAGCACTCAGCGTTCTGAGATTGAGAACGAGATCCTCACGGTGGTCGATGCTCACCCTCTCACCCAGGTCCTGACCTCTATGCCCGGGGTAGGGGTCAGGACCGCCGCACGGATCCTCACCGAAGTCGTGGGCAAGAACTTCAAGGACGCCGCCCACCTGGCCTCCTACGCCGGCATCGCCCCCGTCACCCGGCGCTCCGGGACCTCTATCCGCGGCGAGTTCCCCTCGCGGCGCGGCAACAAGACCCTGAAACGGGCGCTGTTCCTCTCCGCGTTCGCCTCGATCAATGCCAGCCCCGCCTCCAGGGCCTACTACGACCGCAAACGCGCCCAGGGCAAACGCCATAACCAAGCCATCATCGCCCTGGCCAGACGCCGCACCGACGTGCTCTACGCCATGCTGCGCGACGGGACCTTCTACACCGAACCCACCCCACCCGCGGTGGCTCTAGCCGCTTGACGAAAACCATAGAAGCACCCCCC
>NZ_JAVKPO010000041.1:0-1487 GCF_040980945.1 Kocuria sp. CPCC 204721 | reverse complement strand
GGCGGATTCAACTGGTTGTCGCAACACCCTGATCGTGAGGGTGTGTGGTGGGACGAGATCCAGAGGAATCAGCGGTGCCGGCGGGTGCGCGTCGACAGTGGCAAGCGGATCGGGCGATCAGACCGAAGCTGCGGTCGCCGGGGCATCCGAAGTACCGCCGGGATGTCGAGTCAGCGTTCTGGGATCAGATAGCGCTGGGATTGCTGGCAGAGGAAGCGGCTCGTGTCATCGGCGTGGCCCCTGCGGTCGCGACGCGCTGGTACCGCCAGCATGGTGGGATGCGCCCGTTCATGCCGCCGACGCCGTCAGGGCGTTACCTCAGCTTCACCGAGCGTGAAGAGATCGCGATTCTTGTCGCGAAAGGTCATGGTGTGCGGCAGATCGCGCGCACGATCGGCCGCGACCCAGGAACGATCTCGCGCGAGTTACGCCGAAACGCCGCGACACGGGGCCTCACGCGTGACTATCGCGCGTCGGTCGCGCAGTGGAAGGCCGACATGGCAGCGCGGCGGCCGAAGGAAGCCAAGCTCGTGGCGAACCCGCGGTTGCGCGAGTACGTTGAGCAACGACTCAGCGGCCACATCGTCGACGAGGACGGAAACGTCGTGGCCGGGCCGCCGGTAGAGAAATGGACGGGCCGTAACAAGCCACGCCGCAAGGACCGGGCGTGGGTGCGCGCGTGGAGCCCGGAGCAGATCAGTAGGCGCCTGCCCCTCGATTTCCCCGATGATGAGTCCATGCGCATCAGCCACGAGGCGATCTATCAATCCCTCTACATCCAAGGCCGAGGAGCGTTGAAACGTGAACTCATCTTGTGCCTGCGCACCGGGCGTGCGCTGCGCGCCCCGCGGGCGCGCGCGCAGCGCACGACGTGGGCGCACGTCACGCCCGAAGCGCTCATCAGTGAACGGCCTGCTGAAGCCGACGACCGTGCAGTGCCGGGCCATTGGGAGGGCGACTTGATCATCGGGCTGGAACGCTCCGCGATCGGCACGCTCGTGGAGCGCACCACCCGCTACACGATGCTCGTTCACCTGCCCCGCGAGGAAGGCTATCGGCACAAGGAATCAGTGAAAAATGGGCCGGCCCTGGCCGGGTACGGCGCGATCACGATGAAGAACGCGTTGTCGACGACGATGACACGTCTGCCGGTGGAGTTGACGCGTTCACTGACGTGGGACCGCGGCAAGGAAATGTCCGCGCACATAGCGTTTCGTGTCGAGACAGGCATCCCGGTGTTCTTCGCCGATCCGCACTCACCGTGGCAGCGCGGCACCAACGAGAACACGAACGGCCTGCTTCGTCAGTACTTCCCCAAGGGCACTGACCTGTCACGCTGGTCGGCACACGAGATCAACGCCGTGGCGCACACGCTGAACACTCGTCCACGCAAGAGCCTGGGGTGGAAGACACCTGCCGAGGCACTGAACGAGCAGCTAAAGTCTCTCCAAGAAGCCGGTGTTGCAACGACCAGTTGAATCCGGTCA
>NZ_JAVKPO010000040.1:0-1595 GCF_040980945.1 Kocuria sp. CPCC 204721 | reverse complement strand
CCGGACGGTTCGAGAGAACCACTCACTGATGAGAACCGCCGGGCCCCACACACCGTTTATCGGACAGTCCCTAGCGGTCTGATCCTTCGCTGGGTGGTCAGGCGCTGAGTTCGAGGGTGGTGTCGGTGCCGGTGGTCACCTCGGTTCCGGTGTCCTCGACGAGGCTGAGCCGGCTGCGGTTGAGGAGGTCGAGTCCGAGGTAGCGGCGGCCTTCGGCCCATTCGTCGGTCTGTTCGGCCAGGACGGCTCCGACAAGACGGGCGATAGCGGCCCGGTTGGGGAAGATGCCCACGGCGTCGGTGCGTCGGCGGATCTCCCGGTTGAGCCGCTCGGCGGGGTTGTTGGACCAGATCTGTGTCCACACGTCCTTCGGGAAGCTCGTGAAGGTGAGGATGTCCTCCCTCGCCTGACCGAGGTGGTCGGCCACGGCCGGGAGTTTGCCGGTGACGTAGTCGATGAGCCGGTCGAACTGGGCGTCCACGGCGGTGGCGTCGGGCTGGTCGTAGACCGAGTGCAGCATCGCCTTGACCGCCGGCCACATGCTCTTCGGGGTGGTGGCCATCAGGTTCGCCGCGTAGTGGGTGCGGCACCGTTGCCAGACCGCGCAGGGCAGGTTCGCCGCGATCGCCTCGACCAGCCCGGTGTGGGCGTCGGAGGTGACCAGCCGGACCCCGGTCAGGCCGCGGGCGACCAGGTCGGCGAAGAACTCGTTCCACGCGGCCCCGGTCTGACTGGTCGCGACCGGCAGCCCGAGGACCTCGCGGTGCCCGTCCCCGTTGACCCCGGTGGCGAGCAGGGCCACGGCGTTGACAACCCGGCCGCCTTCACGGACCTTCATGGTCAGCGCGTCCGCGGCGACGAACGTGAACGGGCCGGCCTCGCCCAGACGCCGGTGGCGGAAGGACTCGACGTGCTCGTCCAGCCAGGTGGCCATCCGGCTCACCTGGGACTTGGAGAGGGCGTTGATCCCGAGGGTCTTGACGAGTTTGTCCATCCGCCGGGTGGAGACCCCGGCGAGGTAGCAGTCCGCGACGACGGTGATCAGCGCGGTCTCGGCCCGCTTGCGCCGCTCCAGCAGCCACTGAAGGGAAGTAGGTACCGGAGCGCAGCTTCGGCACGGCCACCTCGATGGTCCCGACCCGGGTGTCCAGATCCCGGTGCCGGTACCCGTTGCGCTGAGCGGTCCGCTCCGGGGAGGGCCGGCCCCACTCGGCTCCGACCACCGCGTCCGCGTCGGCGGAGAGCAGGGCGTTGATCATGGTCTGCAGCAGGTGGCGCATCAGGTCCGGGGACGCTTCGGACAGGGCTTCGCCCAGCAGCCCGGCAGGGTCGACAATATGGGCAGCGGTCATCGTGATGACTCCATCCGAGAGAGCTGTGAGAGGTGAACTCGAAGGATCACACGGTGGCCGCGCCCACGTCCTCAACGACGTCACCGGCCACCGCGCTACACCACTATGCGGGACTCAACTCTCAACGCACAGCCCTGGCCGCCCTGAGCGGTGGACTCGCCATCAAGGACGTTGGGCCGCCCCCTTCATTCGGTCCGGTCGCTGTGCGAGTCGTCGGTTTCCGATTGATGGGTGCATTGCCGA
>NZ_JAVKPO010000004.1:0-257954 GCF_040980945.1 Kocuria sp. CPCC 204721 | reverse complement strand
ACGACCTCACCAACCCCGCCGCCGGCACCAGCGGTAACACCGGAGGCGACGCCTAACCCACCAACCCACCAACCCACCACCACGACGCCCCCACACCACCCACCCACCCACACACGGACGGGACAGTGCGGGGGCGCCGTCGTACCATGCAAACGCGTTAAACCTCGAAGACCGAACCCACGGCGGGCTCGCCCTGACCCGTATTCGCGGACGCGCGCACCCCGCCTGCAACTCGACGCGGGGCACCCGCCCCGGCGTGCGGCGTCGTCGTCCGGGGACATCCCCCCGGACGGGCGAACGGCATGGACTACCCTCGACTCATGCCCTCCGACACCTCCGGCTCCGCCGCCCGCAAAGCACGCTCCACGCGCCGGGTGACCTGGCCGCTCCGCAGTCGGCAACAGGGCACACCGCACCCCAAGACGCTGGACAACCTCACGGCCAATCTAGGGCAGGTCTCGACCGTGGCAGTGCAGCGGTTGAGCACGTCCCTGCCGTGGTTCTCCCAGCTGCGCGCGGACGAACGCTCGGAACTCGGGCTGCTCGCCCAGCGCGGTATCGCGTCCTTCGTGCGGTGGTACGAGAACCCGCAGGAACCCGTGTGGGTGCTGACGGAGATCTTCAAGCAGGCCCCCACGGAACTGACCCGCTCCATCACGCTGCAGAACGCACTGCAGGTGCTGCGCATCGTCGTGGACGTGGTCGAGGAGAAGGTCCCCGAGCTCGCCCAGCACAACGACGAGGTGGCGCTGCGCGAGGCCGTGCTGCGCTTCTCGCGCGAGGTCGCCTTCGCCGCCGCGGACGTCTATGCCAAGGCCGCCGAGAACCGAGGCTCGTGGGATGCGAGGCTGGAATCGCTCGTGGTGGACGGGATCCTGCGCGGCGACCACTCCGACTCCATGCGCTCCAGGGTCTCCGCGCTCGGCTGGACCGACCAGGGTGACGTCACGGTCATGGTGGGCCCCGCGCCCGCCACCACCGGACCCGCCGGTGTGGAACGCATCCGGCGCGCGGCCGGCCGCCATGCCACGGAATGCCTCGTGGCCATCCAGACCGACCGGCTCGTACTCGTGCTCGGCGGGCTCCGAGACCGCATGCGTTCCCTGACCAAGCTCGCGGCGGTGTTCGGTGAGGGGCCGGTGGTCCACGGGCCCGCGGTGTCCTCCGTGTTCGAGGTCAAGGAATCGGCGGATCGCGCCCAGGCAGGATTGCGCGCCGCCGCGGCCTGGCCCCAGGCACCGCATCCCGTCTACTCCGAGGACCTGTGGCCCGAACGCGCCATCAGCGGGGACCCGCTCGCGCTGCGCTCCATGGTGGAGGCTGTGTGGGAACCGCTCTCGGCGTCCTCCACCGGACTCGTGGACACCCTCACCACCTACCTGTGCGTGGGGCACTCGCTCGAGGCCACCGCGCGCGAGCTGTTCGTCCACGCCAACACCGTGCGCTACCGGTTGCGCCGCGTCAGTGACATCACCGGGTGGGACCCCCTGCTGCCCCGGGACGCGTTCGTGCTGCACTGCGCCGTGCTCGCGGGCCGGCTGAACAGTCAGCCATGACATGGTCTTGTAGACCTCCCACAAAGCTCGTCCCCCAGGTTGGTGACACCGACCAGTCCGTGGCGCGGTCCACTCTTGGTGGAATGAACGGGTGATTGCAGTTGTCTGCCCCGGTCAGGGGTCCCAGAAGCCAGGTTTCCTCACCGAGTGGTTGTCCGTTCCCGGAGTGTCCGACCACCTGAGCGAGCTGTCCGACGCCGCCGGGCTAGATCTCACGCACTACGGCACCCAGGCGGACGAGGAGACCATCAAGGACACCGCGGTGGCCCAGCCCCTCATCGTGGCCGCGGGTCTCGTGGCCGGGCGGCTGCTCGCGCCGAGCTTGGAGGACCGCTCCGACGTCGTCTTCGCGGGGCACTCCGTCGGTGAGATCACCGCCGCCGCGCTGTCCGGCGTGCTGAGCGAGGCGGACGCCATGCAGTTCGTGCGCGTGCGCGCCACGGAAATGGCCCGCGCAGCCGCCGTCTCCCCCACGGGGATGGCCGCGGTGCTGGGCGGTAAGCCAGACGACGTCGCTCAGGCCATCGCCGCCGTCGGCGCCACCGCCGCGAACGCGAACGGCGGTGGCCAGGTGGTCGCCGCCGGGACGATCGAGCAGCTCGACGCCCTCGCGGAGAACCCTCCGGCGCGGGCAAAGGTCATCAAGCTCAAGGTCGCCGGCGCGTTCCATACCGAGCACATGGCGCCCGCGCTGGAGCCGCTGCGTGAGCTCGTGCCGCAGCTGTCCCCGAACGATCCGAAGCACCCCCTGCTGAGCAATTTCGATGGTGCCCGGGTCGACGGCGGTGCAGCGGCCGTGGACTCGCTCGTGGAGCAGGTCTGCCGCCCGGTGCGGTGGGACGCGTGCATGGAGACCCTGGCCGAGCTGCAGGTCGAGCACATCGTGGAACTGCCGCCGGCCGGGACCCTCGTGGGTCTGGCCAAGCGCGGGCTCAAGGGCGTGCCCGCAACCGCCGTCAACACACCGGAGGACCTGGAGACGGTGCGGAGTATTCTGAGCTGACAAGTGTGCGCACGCACCCGGACAACTCGTGAACTGCACCAGGTAAGGAGTCGGCCTCCCGTGGCGACCATCAAACAGAACACCCCCAACGCCCACACACGCATCCTGGGTATCGGCGCCTACCGCCCGTCCGAGATCGTGACCAATGACGACGTCTGTCAGTGGATCGAATCCTCCGACGAGTGGATCGTCAAGCGCACGGGCATCCACACCCGCCACCGCGCCCCGGCGGACGTCACCGTCCTGGAGATGGCCGAGCACTCGGCCCGCGAGGCACTCGAGAGCGCCGGTCTCACGGGTGAGCAGCTGGACACCATCATCGTGTCCACCGTGTCCTTCCCGTACCTCACCCCGTCCCTCGCCGCCCAGCTCGCGGACCGCCTGGGGGCCACACCTGCGGCGGCCTACGACATCTCCGCGGCGTGCGCGGGCTACTGCTACGGCATCGCCCAGGCGGACGCGCTCGTGCGCTCCGGGGATTCCACCAACGTGCTGGTGATCGGCGTGGAAAAGCTCTCCGACGTCATCGACAACACCGAGCGTTCCATCTCCTTCCTGCTCGGCGACGGCGCCGGCGCCGTGGTCATCGGCCCGTCCGACGTCCCGGGGATCGGCCCGTCAGTGTGGGGTTCGGACGGATCCAAGTGGGATGCGATCCGTATGACCCACCCGCTCACCGACATCCGCACGGTCGAGAAGGGTGGCGAGCGGACCTTCGCCAAGGACCTCGCGGACCCGGAGACCGGTGAGATGCGCCCGGACGCCACCATGTGGCCCACCCTGCGCCAGGACGGACCCACGGTCTTCCGGTGGGCCTCGTGGGAGGGAGCCCGCGTGGCCAAGGAAGCCCTCGAGGCCTCCGGGCTCGAGCCCGAGGACCTCGCAGCATTCGTGCCCCATCAGGCGAACATGCGCATCATCGATCAGATGGCCAAGGTGCTCAAGCTGCCCGACTCCGTGATCATCGCCCGGGACATCGCAGAGGCCGGTAACACCTCCGCGGCGTCCATCCCGCTGGCCACCCACCGCTTGCTTGCGGAGCACCCGGAGCTGTCCGGGAAGCCCTCCCTGCAGATCGGTTTCGGGGCGGGTCTCGTGTACGGCGCCCAAGTGGTGCTGCTGCCCTGATCCCACCCGTGGCGTGCCGTAGGGTTAGACCGCACACCTCTTGTCCACGGACCGTTCGAGCACTCGGGCGGTCCGCACGGTAGTTCTCCCGAACCCCGTGCTCACCCAGTAAGGTCGCGCACCGCGACTGTAAGGAAAGGAAGCCGATATGGCGAGCAAAGACGAAATCCTGGCCGGCCTGGCAGAAATCGTGAACGAAGAGACCGGCCTCGAGACCGACGCCGTGCAGCTCGACAAGTCCTTCACCGAGGATCTGGACATCGACTCCATCTCCATGATGACCATCGTGGTCAACGCCGAGGAGAAGTTCGACGTCACCATCCCGGACGAAGAGGTCAAGAACCTGAAGACCGTCGAGGACGCCGTCAACTTCATCGACAACGCCCAGGACTGACCCCGGGTGTCAGGTGGCGTGCCCTCCAGCGTGAGCGGGGCACGCCACCTCACGTCACACCAGGCGGCCGACCGAGCAAGCCCTGGAACATCTGCGACCCCGGACACGAGGAAGTGCACAACATGTCCCGCAAAGTAGTCGTCACCGGCCTGGGTGCCATCACTCCCATCGGTGAGAACGTCCAGGAGACCTGGCAGAACGCCCTCAAGGGTGTCTCCGGTGTCCACGCTCTGGAACAGGAGTGGGTGGAGAAGTACGACCTCCCTGTGCGCATCGGCGCCACCTCCCCCAAGCCGTCTGAGGATGCCGTGTCCCGGGTGCAGGCCAAACGTCTGGACCCCTCCGGTCAGCTGTCCGTGGCAGCGGCTCGTGAGGCGTGGACGGACGCCGGTTTCTCCGGCGCCGACGCCGACTCGAGCGACGAGTTGGACCCCACCCGTGTGGGCGTGGCGTTCGGTACCGGTATCGGCGGTGTGTGGACCCTCCTGGATGCGTGGGACACCCTGCTCGCCAAGGGGCCCCGCCGCGTCAAGCCCATGACCGTGCCCATGCTCATGCCCAACGGCAATGCGTCCTCGGTGAGCATGGAGTTCAAGGCCCGCGCGTGCGCGATCACCCCGGTCTCCGCGTGTGCATCCGGCACCGAGGCGTTCTTCCAGGGTCTGAATCTGATCCGCTCGGGCAAGGCGGACGTGGTGATCGTGGGCGGCGCCGAGAGTGCGATCCACCCCATGACCATTGCCGCGTTCAACTCCATGCAGGCCCTGTCCCGGCGCAACGACGATCCGCAGCGCGCCTCCCGCCCGTTCGACGTGGACCGCGACGGGTTCGTCATGGGTGAGGGAGCCGGTGCCGTGGTGCTCGAGTCCGAAGAGCACGCGAAGGCCCGCGGCGCGCGGATCTACGCCGAACTGGCGGGTGCGGGTCTCAGTGCCGACGCCCACCACATCACCGCTCCCGCCACCGGGGATGAGGGCGGACCCGCCCGCGCGCTGCGTGAGGCCATGGAGTCCGGGGACATCGCCCCCTCGGACATCAAGCACGTCAACGCGCACGCGACCTCCACCCCCGTGGGCGACATCCCCGAGGCCGGCGCACTGCGCTGCGCATTCGGGTCCGCCGTGGACGACATGGCCGTGTCCGCGACCAAGTCCATGATGGGTCACCTGCTCGGTGGTTCCGGAGCCGTGGAGGGTGTGCTCACCGTCCTGGCCCTATCCGAGCGCAAGGCCCCGTGCACCATCAACCTGGAGAACCAGGACCCCCGGATCGATCTGGACGTGGTGACCACCGCCCGGAATCTCCCCGGTGGGGACATGGTCGCGATCTCCAACTCGTTCGGTTTCGGCGGGCACAACTCGGTGGCGGCGTTCCGCTCCCTGTAGCGGGCGCCCACCCCAGCGACGAACCCCGGTGGCCCACCCTGTGGAGGTGGGACACCGGGGTTCGTTCGTGCTCTGCAACGGATTCGGAGCGAGAGTTCTGAGGTCGGAAACGTGTAGGTACGGGTGGCACCCATCGGGGGTCCCCGGGTAGGTCACCCACCACGTCACGCCGCATCGGTAACGCCTCTCCGGGGCGAGCCGTGTCATCCGGCGGGTCTACCGGCGGGTGGCTATCTGGCGGGGGTCATCCGACGCGATGCAGCCACCGCACGGGTGCGCCCTCGGCGGCGTGACGGAACGGTTCCAGCTCCTCGTCCCAGGCCTCCCCCAGTGCCAGGGAGAGCTCCGCGACCACGGCGGAGGGGTCCCCACCGGAGGCCTCGAACGCGAACCGGATCCGGTCCTCGCTCACGCAGATGTTCCCGGCGACGTCCGTGGTCGCGTGGAAGATCCCCAGATCCGGCGTAAAGGACCACCGGGAGCCGTCGTTACCGCGGCTCGCGTTCTCGGTCACCTCGAACCTCACCCGCCCCAGGGTCCGGAGCGCGGAGGCGAGCAGCGCCCCCGTGCCTGCGCGGCCGGACCACTCGAGTTCGGTGCGCACGCAACCGGGCTCGGCGTTCTGCGGTGTCCACTGTAGATCCGTGCGCTGTCGCGAGACGGATTCCAGAGCCCACTGGATGTGGGGGCACAGCGCCTGCGGCGCGGAGTGCACGTACAGCACACCCCGCGTGGTGGGTGAAGACATAGCCTGTTCCTCCGTTGTGTAGGTACGTCTTCCCCAACGTCCTGCTCGGAGGCCCCGGCCTATGTGTTTCGGCGCCCGTATGAAGTTATCCGGTCGGTGTTCGGCGACCGGATGTACACACCCTCGCGGATTCGAGGCCGCGGGGGTGGCTCATTCCGTTTCATTGTCCAGCAGGGCTACTCACCGGTCAACCCGAATCACTGCTCGCGCTGAAATGTCAAGCTCGCGGATGCGCTTGGGAGTAGGCACGTTTGAGCCGTTCCACGGACACATGGGTGTAGATCTGGGTGGTGGCCACGCTCGCGTGCCCCAGCACTTCCTGCACGGTGCGCAGGTCCGCTCCCCCGTCCAGCAAGTGGGTCGCAGCGCTGTGCCGCAGGCTGTGCGGCCCACGGGCGGTGGTCTCCGGAATGGTCTCCAACGCACGGGCCACGACCCTGCGGGCCACCCGGGCGTCGATCCGGGCACCGCGGGCCCCGACGAAGACGGCGTCACCCGCTTCGGGTGCCGCGAGCTCCGCGCGCCGATGTCCCCACAGGGCCAGCGCCTCCCCCGCGCTCTCCCCGTACGGAACCCGGCGTTGTTTGTTCCCCTTGCCCGTGACCGTGAGGACGTGGTTCACGGCGTCCACGTGGGACCCGTCGAGGGACACGAGCTCGCTGATCCGAGCGCCCGTGGCGTAGAGCAGTTCGAGCAGTGCCCAGTCGCGCGCCGCGAGCGCTGCCGCGTGAGCGTCGTCGTGCCCACCGAGGGCGACGTCCCCGAGGTCGTCGAGCATGTCGTTGAGTGCCGTGGCGCCCACGACGTCCGGGAGGTGCTTGGCGGGGCGCGGCCCGCGCAACCCCGCGGCCGGGTCGTGACGCAGCCCCTGGGTGTCCACGGCCCAGCGGAAGAACGTGTGCACGGCCGCGATCCCCCGGGACAGGGAACTGCGGGCGAGTCCTCGGTGGTGGCGCTGGGCGAGCCAGCCGCGCAGGGTGTCCCGGTCCAGCAGGTCCATGGCGTCGATCCCGTGGTCCCGCATCCAGTGCGAGAGGTCCGAGACGTCGTTGACGTAGGAGCGCACGGTGTGGTCGCTGCGGGACCGCTCAAGGCTCAGATACGCCCGGAACTGCGGGAGGTAGGCCTCGAGCGGCCCGGGCGGGGTATCCTTCGCGCCTGCTGCCGGTGTCCCCTGCGCGCCCGACGACGCCGCGTGCTCAGGTTCCCGTTCGACCGTCCGGTCTTTTACTGCGCCCATGCGGCGAGCCTACCCGCCGCCATCCGAGCAGCGAGTCCGCGGCCAGTCCGGCGTCACGGAGCCTTACGAGACCCGTGAGCACCTCCCCCGGGCTCAACCCGGACACCGCGCACAAATGGGACGGGTCCGCGTCGGTGCGCAGGGGCAGCGCGTCGAACAAGCGCAACAACGTGGGATCCAGGCCGTCCTCGGGGCGCTCGTCACGGGTACTCGCCGCCCGGTGTGCATCCTGGGCCACCGCATTGCCCAGGGGCTCCACGAGTTCCAGGAGCTCGGCAGCATTGCTCACGAGCACCGCGTGATCGTCGCGGATGAGGCGATGGCAGCCCGCCGATCCTCCCACGAGCACGTCCCCCGGGACCGCGGCGACCTCCCGCGAGAGCCCCGCTGCGTGGCGTGCGGTGTTGAGCGATCCGGAACGCCACGCCGCCTCCGTGACCACCGTGGCTCGCGTGAGAGCCGCGATGATGCGGTTGCGCTGCAGGAACCGGTAGCGCGCGGGAGCACAGCCCAGGGGGACCTCACTCAGCACCACTGAACGCTGCGTGATGTGATGCAGCAGGTCCGCGTTGCCCGCCGGGTAGAACCGATCCACACCGCACGCCAGAACGGCGATCGTGGCCCCGTCCCCGGTGCCTGCTTCAAGGGCGGCCGTGTGCGCCACGGCGTCGATCCCGTACGCGCCGCCCGAGACCACACACCAGTGGGCAGCGGCCAGTTCATGGGCCATCTGTCGGGTCACCGCGGCCCCGTAACCGCTCGCGTTGCGTGCGCCCACCACGGCCACACTGCGATCCAGCCGGGACAGCGCCTCGCGATGACCCCGGCCCCACAGGACCAGCGGGCGCTGCAGGCCCAGGTCGTCGAGCTGCGCGGGCCACTCCGGATCCTCCGGGATGAGTGTCCACGCACCGATCTGTTCGGCGTGCCGGGCATCCACGCGGGGTTCCGGGACGGGCAGCCGCGAGCGCCAGGCCGCGAACCGTTTGAGGAGATTCGGGACCGACGAGTCCGGCGCCAGCTCCTCGGCGGCCTTGCGATAAACGGAACACAGAGCGGGACTGGGGGCCTGCAATTCCACGATGCTGCGCCACAACAGTTCAGGGCCTAGGGCTGCCAGCAGGATCAAGCCCGCGGTGTCGCCGGGTTCGATGATGCGCGATAAGCGCATGCGGCACGCCCGGACGGCGTGGTATGGATCGCCAGGGGTGCCGACCCCGGCAGTGTCCCCCGCGGTTGCCCCTAGATCCGTCATATTGCCGCGGCGGTCCGACCCGGCTGGGTGGTGCTCTGTCGAGCTTTCGTAGCTTTCAGACCCGGCGGGGTGGTGTTCCGTCATGTCGTCACCGTCGTCTTGAAGTAGAGGGCCAACTGCACGTGCTCGGGGCTGGGAACCGTGGCCCCGACCAGATCCGCCAGGGTCCAGGCAACACGCAACACCTTCACGAATCCACGGGCCGTCAGGGTCTTGTTGTCCATGGCGGCCTTGAGCGGTAGCACGGATCGAGTGCCCGGTGACAGGGTGCGATGCAACAGTGAACCCGGAACCGCGCTGTTCAGTCGGCACCCCCAGCGGCGCAGCCGCTCCTCCTGGGCGGCCCGGGCGGTCGCAACCCGCTCCGCGACGGCTGCGCTGTCCTCGGGGGTCCGGCCGTGGCCCCCGCTGAGCTCGTGATAGGTCACAGCGGGGACCCGCAATTGCAGATCCACACGGTCGAGCAGGGGCCCAGACAGTTTGCCGAAATACCTGCGGCGCTGCACCGCCGTGCATGTGCATGCCTGGTCCGTGCCGCCCGCGTTGCCGCACGCACACGGATTCGCCGCCAGGACCAATTGGAAATGTGCGGGATAGTGGGCCACGGATTGTGCCCGGGCGATCGTGACCGTTCCCGATTCGAGCGGTTGCCGCAGGGCGTCCAGCACCCGGCGGTCGAACTCAGGGGCCTCGTCCAGGAACAATACGCCCCGGTGCGCCAGGGAAATGGCCCCGGGCCGTGGCATCCCGCTGCCTCCGCCACACAGCGCGGGCATGGTGATGCTGTGGTGTGGGGCCTGGAACGGGGGCCGCCGTATGAGGGACGAACACACGTCGTCGCCTCGCAGCGAATGCACGGACGTGACCTCCAGGGAGTCATCGTCCGCGAGGTCCGGCAGGATCCCCGGCAACCGTTCCGCGAGCATCGTCTTGCCCGCTCCCGGTGGACCCACCATCAGGAGATGATGTCCACCGGCGGCGGCGATCTCGAGCGCTTGACGCCCTTCGACCTGCCCCACCACGTCCCGCAGGTCTGGCACGGCCGTTCCCTCCGGCTCCTGCGGGTTCCCGCCCTCCGGCGCGCTTTCGGCCCGTGACGACGTCGCACGGGCCAGCAACGTAGGATCCGCTCCGTGGGCGACGAGCAGCTGCGACAGGTGGGCGGCGGAACTCACGTCCGCGCCGGCCACCAGCTCGGCCTCCGCCCGATTGGCTTCGGCGACGACCACTCGGGGATACCCCGCCCGCACCGCTGCCAACACGGCGGGCAGGACACCGCGCACCGGACGCAGGGAACCGTCCAGACCGAGCTCGGCGTAGAACACCGTGTCCGGCGGCACCCGCACCACACCCTGGGCGCTGAGCACCGCCATCACGACCGCGACGTCGAAGTGCGACCCCCGCTTGGGGAGCGTGGCCGGGGAGAGGTTCACCGTGATCTTGCGCGGTGCGAGGGCGGCCCCGGCATGGCGCGCGGCCGAACGGATCCGCTCCTTGGACTCGTTCACCGCTTGATCGGGCAGGCCGATAATCGTGAACGCCGGCAGTGATTGGCCGATGTCCGCCTCAACCTCCACCAGGTGCCCCGCCAACCCGACCAGCGCCACACTGCGGCTGCGCGCGAACCCGTTCACGAGCCACGTCCGGACCATGGGTTGGCGCTGCACGTCACCGAATCTCGAATCATGGGTCCAGCGTTCCCGCCCGGGCCGCCGGGCCCTAGCACAGCCCAGCAGTGTGCAGCCCAGATGCCGCGGCCCGAATGCGGACATGAACTGGCCAGACGGGCGAGGCACGACCCGAGAGACCCGGTGGAACACGATCACCCGCGGAGGCCCCTCACAGCGCCGGCACGGCGGACCCGTGACCCGGCCGGGCGCAGCAGACTACTTCGCGAGGCGCCCCTGAACAGAACCGTGTACCGGGGCGAATCCCAACGAACGGCCCACTAGAGAGCAGCGGGCGCGGGGTCCTCCAGGGGCACGGGGACGGCAATTGCCGGGTCCGTGTCCTCGACGGGCAGCACGTCAGTGGGAACCGACACCGGCACCACGGAGACGGCGCTGTCGGGTAGCTCCGTGACCGGGGCTCCGGCCCGCAGTTCCAGGTTCATGGGACCGAGCTGTAGGTCCTGCGACTCCGCCGGGGCTGCGGGCTCCAGGGATCCCGGGCCCGGAATCCCCGGATCCGGGTCCACGGGGTCCGGGATCACCGGTGCTGACACCGTGGGCACCGAGACGATGGGATCGGTCACCGCCGGGTGGGGCGAGACGGAGGTGTCGGGCGCGGGTACCGGCGGGATCGGGATCGTGGGCGCCGGGCTCGGAGGCACGGGACCGCCCGGATCGGGATTCACCGGCGGGATCCCTCCCGGATCCGGGAGAACGGGCGCCCCGGGGTCCGGAACCGCGGGTGCACCCGGATCCCCGGGCACCTGAGGGGTGTCCGCGGTGGGCGATGCCGAGGGTTCGGGGACGTCCGGAGCGGGGAGACCGGGAGCAGCCGATTCCGCGGGGGCATCGGGGCTCGCACTCTCCCCGGCGCCGTCCGATCCGTTCCCGCTGCCCGATCGTCCGCCGCCCGCGGGCCCGTCGCCGCTCGGGGTGTCATCGGTGTCCTCGGGCTGGGCACGCACGGGGGTGACTTCCCGGTTACCGATGGAGGGGATCAGCTCGAGGCTCTCGAAGCTCTCCGGAACACGGGAGATGTCCCCCACGAGGATGTTCGTACCGCGCTCGCCCGCGGCGATGTCCCCCGCGGCGGTCCGGTCCGCCTCCTCGATGCGATTCTTGAGGTGCCGGGCCTCGTGCTCGGTCAGTGGCGACCCGTCATGGGCGCGGTACTGGTCCCCGGACGTCCGGGGCCGCCACCGGTCCAGGGCCCGTGAGACGTTCTCCAGTTGGTAGGACCCGCCGTCGGAGGCCTTGAGGATCATGCGACTCACCGACACGGGGGAATCTCCCCGTTCGTTGTCGATTTCCACGGTGGCGTACGTCGCGCGTTTGACGCGGGCATCCTTGCGCAGTTCGTCGAGTTCAGGATCGGGGATCTCCCGCGCGGGGAGCGTGATGCGCACGGACGCCCCGTTGGGGAGGTGCGCCCGGAAGATCCCGGCATGCAGACCCCGGTCACCCGCGGCTGAGGTGGCACACGCGGAGGCGTCGGATCCGGCGGGCGGCTCCTCGCCCGCGCACGAGACGAGCATCAGCGAGGCGGCCGCGGCCAATGCCGTGGCCGACAACACGTAAGGAAGCCACGCCGGACTCTTCATGCGTCCCCCGATCGCCGACCCTTTGTACTCATCCCACAAAATACCGTGGCACGGGGAGGGGGAAATTCATAATGCTCTCGGTGACGACCCGGAGTGTGACTCCCCGGTGGAGGCCGGCGGCGAACGGGCCCCGTGGCACGGATCGCGCGGATGCCTCACAACCAGCCGAGGGAGCCCATGTGTTCCACGCGCGGGGTACCGCCGCGGGGCCAGTGGACCGCCACGACGTCCACGCCGGGGATCGCGACAGCCCTGTGTTCCCTGGCCCAGGCGCGCGCGAGGACGTGCAGTCGCCGCAGCTTCTCCCACCCCACGGCCTCCGCAGGATGTCCGAAGTCCCCGCCCGAGCGCGTCTTGACCTCGAACACGGTCACGGTTCCCTGTCGCTCGGCGACGACGTCCAGCTCACCGCGGGGTGCCCCGGGCCCAACGGCGGGGCGCCAGTTCCGGTCCAGGATCCGCCAGCCCGAACGCTGCAACAGGTCCGCGATCAGTTCCTCCCCCGCCCTCCCCACGCTCACATGGGCCGCGACCTGGGCGTCGGGCGGGGCGGTGTCGGGCGGAGCGGCGCCCGGGCGACCGGAATTGCGTGGCACATGGGCAGATGTGGAAGTCGTCATGGACCCACTGTGATGCGCGACGACACTCCTGGCCATGGCCGGGGCGCGCCTGTGCAGGGCGGATCCGCCCAGGACGCGCTATGGGCCCTCGAGTACCAGGCCCCCACCTCACCTGCGAAGGAAGGCGGGTGAGCAGCGGACTACCGCGCGCCCAGGTTCCAGCTGAGCCGGTGCTGCGGCGTGGTGCCGTGTTCGAGCAGCGCCGCGCGATGCACAGCACTGCCGTAGCCCTTGTTGGACTCCCACGCGTACGCGGGGAACTCGCGGCCGAGCGAGACCATGAGTTCGTCGCGCTCCACTTTCGCCAGGATCGACGCGGCCGCCACGCTGACACAGTGCGCATCGGCCCGGACGAATGTGCGCACGACCGGCGGCAACGCGGTGTCGTCGGCGTCCTGCCCCAGCACCGGGGGTGCGTCCAGCCAGTTGTGGGAACCGTCCAGGATCAAGGCATCGACGCGCGTGCCGTGTGCGGCCACGGTAGCCAGTGCCCGGAGCCCGGCCAAGCGCAGCGCGGCGGTGACACCGAACTGGTCGATCTCGCGCGGTTGCGCGTGCCCCACCGCGGTGCCCACGGCCCATGCCGCGATCGTGCCCGCGAGGGCCGCACGCCGCGCTGGACTCAGGGCCTTGGAGTCACGCACGCCGTGCCACGGCGGCGGGTCAGACGGCGCTCCCCCGGCCATCCGTTCGAGGTCCAGGACCGCGAGGCCCACGCTCGCGGGACCCGCGAGGGCTCCCCGGCCCACCTCGTCCATTCCGGCCACGAAGCGGTGCCCGGCGCGCGCGAGTTCCGTTTCCAGTTCGAGCGTGGGCACGGTGGGCGGCGTCGCGGAGCTCACTGCCCGCCGGCCGCGGGGACGTCCTGGAACACCTCGACGGGGTTGTGCTGGAACTGGAAGCGATCGAGCGGCCACGCGATCACGAACGCGGTGCCCACGACGTCGTCCTCGCTCACGAACCCGGTGCCGGTGGCGATGTGGTAGCGCGAATCGGCGGAGGCGTTGCGGTGGTCACCCAGCACGAACAGCTTGCCGTCGGGCACGGTGACGTCGAACGGGATGTCGGACGGCGCTGCCCCGGGGTACAAGTAGGGCTCATCGAGCGCCTCGCCGTTGACCGTGACCCGCCCGGACGCGTCGCAGCACGTCACGTGGTCCCCGCCCACGCCGATCACGCGCTTGACTAGGGCCTGCTGGCTGTTGTCGGGGAGCAGGCCCACGAACTCGAGCGCGCCGCGCACGGGGTTGGCCGCGGTCCGGGGCGCCTCGGGCAGCCAACCCTGGGTGTCCTCGAAGACCACGATGTCGCCGCGGTCGATGTTGCCCGTGCGGCCGTCCAGTACGTTGACGAAGATCCGGTCGTTGAGTTCCAGGGTCTGTTCCATGGACCCGGAGGGGATGAAGAAGCCGCGGATCAGGAAGGTCTTGACCAGGAACGCGATGAGGAGCGCGAGGGCCACCACGATCAGGATCTCCTTGACCGCGCCCCACCCGGTCGTGGGCTCCTTGGCCTCCCGGCGGCCGCGGCGCCGTGCGCCGGATTCGCTCGCCCGCGCGTCCCGGGGTGCCGCCGCGCCGCCGGGGTCGCGCTGCGGTGCGGGCTCACCCGGTCCGGGAACGCCCTCGACACCTGATCCATGCTGCTCAGCCACTACGCATTCCTCTTCTCGGGTCCCACGGACACGGTTGCGTGTTCGCGCGCGGGAGTTTGCCTGGCGACGTCGCTCGCGCCTGGGATGCCGTCCGCGCGGGGGTGCGCGGGGCGGGGCGGAGCACCGAGACCGTCACTCCCGCAGTGTACGGGCACGCTCCGGGGGCCACACGACACGCTCGGCGGTGCCCACGATGCGTTCGGTGCGGATCAGGCCGCCGCCCGGCGAGCCCAGCAGCGATCGGGAGTCCACGGACACGCTGCGGTGGTCACCCATGAGCCACACCCGTCCTTCGGGCACGTGCACCGTGAACGGGATCCGG
This sequence comes from Kocuria sp. CPCC 204721, assembly GCF_040980945.1. NCBI lineage: Bacteria > Bacillati > Actinomycetota > Actinomycetes > Micrococcales > Micrococcaceae > Kocuria > Kocuria sp. CPCC 204721. The sequence goes on along the minus strand of NZ_JAVKPO010000004.1, from coordinate 243,378 downwards.
GACGGCTCGTCCCCGCGGAAGACGTAGTCCTCGTGTTGTGGCCGGCCGTTGACGGTGACCAGTCCGTCCGCGGTGCAGCAGGACACTGTGTCCCCTGCGACCCCGATGACCCGCTTGACGTACGCGGTGTCTGAACCGGTGACGCCCAGCCAGCGGCCCAGGGTGTGGGCGACCTGCTGGTGCCACGGGTCCGTTGAGTGCAGCGGGTCCAGGGAACCGCGGCCATCGAAGACCACCAGCTCGCCCCGAGCGACGTCGTTCCCCGAGACGAGTTTGTCCACCAGCACCCGGTCCCCGCCCTGGAGCGTGGGCTCCATGGAATCGGAACCGACCCAGTAGACGTCCGCCACGAAACCGCGCACGACCGAGGCCAGGACGAAGGCCGTGAGCAGGGCGATGGCCACGACCCACAACCACCACCGGCGCGTGGAAACGGGCCGTTTCACGGCGGAGGACCCGGCAGATGCCGGGCCCTCCGCGTGTTCCGTGTGCTGCGGCACCCGGTGTGTCTTACTTGCTCGATGCGCTCGAGTCGCGCTTCTCGCGGATGCGAGCAGCCTTACCGTGACGATCGCGCATGTAGTACAACTTGGCACGGCGCACGTCGCCGCGGCTCACGAGCTCGATTTTCTCGATGATCGGGGAGTGCACCGGGAAGGTACGCTCCACGCCCACACCGAAGCTGACCTTGCGCACGGTGAAGGTTTCGCGCACGCCGGAGCCCTGACGGCCCACGACGAAGCCCTTGAACACCTGAACACGGGAGCGGTTGCCTTCCACGATGTTCACGTGCACGTTGAGGGTGTCACCGGCACGGAAGTCCGGGACGTCGTTGCGCAGCGACTTGGCATCAAGCTGGTCAAGAATGTTCATGACATAACTCCTCGTGATCGCCGCAGGTCTCCCACGTGTGGTCCGCGTGTCACCCCGCGCGGGGTGGCATCGCTCCAGGATCCGGGACGAAACTTGGGATGGTCGTGCCGGGTGGTGCGTCGTTGGTCGCTCTCCCCCCTGCGGCAGGGGCGTGCCCGACGCACACACAGCGCTCTATTATGCCATATCCGGCGTGCCTTCCGCGGCCGCGTGCCCGCCGTCACGGCGCCACGATCCACCCGTCACGTGGAAGCCGGTCTCGGCGAGCACCGCGAGGTCCGCCCTGTCCAGCTGTGCGGGGTCCAGGGCCAGGATCATGTCCGGGCGGCGCTGCGCGGTGCGTGAGAGTTGCTGGTCCCGCCGCCACCGTTCGATCCGCCCGTGGTGACCGGACAGCAGGATCTCGGGCACGGCCCGCTCCCGCCACACCGCGGGTTTCGTGTACACGGGGTACTCGAGCAGCCCGCCCGTGTGGGACTCCTCGGCCAGTGATTCCGGATTGCCGATCACGCCGGGGATCAACCGCGTCACGGCCTCGACCATGGCGAGCACGGCGACCTCTCCCCCGTTGAGCACGTAGTCGCCCAGACTCAGGGGGCGCACCCGCACCTCGGTCCGAGCGTTGTCGATGAAGCGCTCGTCGATCCCCTCGTAGCGCCCGCACGCGAAGATCAGGTGTTCCTCCGCTGCCAGTTCGTACGCGATCCGCTGCGTGAACACCTCCCCCGCCGGGGACGGGACCACGAGCACGGGTGCCGCGGAGTGTTTCCCGACGGTCAAGGACGACGTTGCGGCACCCGGCTCTGTGGTCTGCGCAGGGTTCGTCACGACAGCCGGTACCGCGGTCTCCGGGGCCTCCGGTGCGGTCCGAGCGGACGACGACGCCGCGGCGTCGCCCCCTGCGCGCACCACCGACTCGAGGGCGAGCGTCCATGGCTCGGGCTTCATGACCATGCCCGCGCCCCCGCCGTAGGGGGTGTCGTCCACGGTGCGGTGCCGGTCGGTGGTGAAGTCGCGGGGATCGGTGACCGCGAGGTGGAGGACCCCGTCCGTGACGGCCTTACCGATCAGTGACAGGTTGAGGGGCTGCAGGTACTCGGGGAAGATGCTCAGCACGTCGATACGCACGGTTCACTCCGCTTCCGCGAGCTCGAGCAGGCCCGGGGGCGGGCTCACCAGCACGACGCCCGCGTCCAGGTCCACCTCGGGGACGATTTCTTCCACGAACGGGATGAGCACGGGCCGCCCGCCGCCGTCCGGGGTGATCTCCAACAGGTCCTGGGCGACACCCTGGATCAGCGCCTTGACCGTCCCGATCCGGGCGTCGTCCCGTGTGATGTCCACCGCCGTGAGACCCAGCAGGTCGTCCTGGTGCCACTCGTCGTCGTCGAGCTCGAGGTCCGCGGCCTCCGCAAACAGTTCGAGACCCCGCGCGGCCTCCGCCGCGGTGCGGTCCTCGATCTCCTCGAAACGCGCCACCAGCACGTTCTTGTTCCACCGGGAACCGCTCACGGTCACGTGTTTGAGCTGCGGGGAGCCGGCCCCGGCCGGTGCATTGCCCTCGCCCCTGCCCCGTTCACGGGCGGGCTGCACCTCGAGCACGGAGCCCGGGGCGAACCGCGCCCGCGGGTCGTCCGTGAACAACTCCACCGTGACTTCTCCCCGCACCCCGTGCGGTTTACCGATCCGGGCTACCCGAACGCTCATGGCATCTCCTCGTGGCGACTCGTGCTGTGTGGGGCCCACACGCTACCGCGCGGGCAACGACCACGGCCCCCGCTCCTCGGTGCGAGGAACGGGGGCCGTGATACGTGTGTCTCGTGTGTTCGCGTCAGCGACGCCGGTCGGTGTCGACCACGTCCACGCGAACGTTCTCGCCGGAAGCCAGTGCCGAGACCACGGTGCGCAGGGCCTTGGCCGTGCGTCCCGATCGCCCGATCACGCGACCCAGATCGTCCGGGTGCACTCGCACCTCGAGCGTCTGACCGCGCCGGCCGTCGCGGGAGCGCACCGACACGTCGTCGGGGCTGTCCACGATGCCACGGACCAGGTGCTCGAGCGCTTCGGCGAGCATGCTCACTCTGCCTTCTCGGCGTCGTCCTCCGTGGCCGCGGTCTCCTCGGCGGGAGCTTCCTCGGCCTTGTCGGCCTTGGCGGTGATGGCCTCGGGGATGATCACGGAACCGTTGTCCGGGGCCACGAACTCGGCCTTGGCCTCGGGCTGCTTGAGGGTGCCCTCGGCGCCCGGCTCACCCTTGAACTTCTGCCAGTCACCGGTGATCTTCATGAGGGACAGCACGGCCTCGGAGGGCTGCGCACCCACACCGAGCCAGTACTGCACGCGATCCGACACCAGGTTGATGTACGAGGGGTGCTCGGTGGGCTGGTACACACCGACCTCTTCGATCACGCGACCGTCGCGCTTCTTGCGGGAATCCACGACGACCACGCGGTAACGAGGGTCACGCATCTTGCCCATACGCTTGAGACGAATCTTGACTGCCACTTGTGTGGTTACTCCTGTTTCGAATGGAATCGGACATCGCACACACCTGCCCGTGGGGCGGGCCGTGAGTGGATTTCCTGTGGACGCGACAGCACGCGCGGTGAGAGGGTCCGCACGGGTCGAGTACCCGACCATTGTGCCATACGTGTCAAACCGAGGGCGGTCGGGGCGAACGCGTCAGCGGTTCTTGCGTGCGCGCACCGAGGCCCACAGGGCGGCTTGGAGGGCGGCGTCCGTGAACAGCGCCGCCGACGCCGAACCGAGCACGGCGGCACGGCGTCCCCCGCGGGCTGCGAGACCCGCGAGCCCTGCGCCGAGGGCGATCTCCGCTCCCCCGATCGCGAGCAGCAGTCCCGGCCTGCGCACGTAGGCCCGCTGGATCCGGGACAGCACGTCCCCGCCGCTGGGCTCCACGCTCGCGGCGGCCAGCATGGACAGACCCAGGGGCCGGGGCTCGAAGTCCGAGACACCGTCGACCTCGTGCAGCTCGCGCTGGGACTCCACGAGCTTCGCGGCCACGGTGGGTAGGCCGAGCAGCTGCAGGACGGATTCCAGTAGCAGCCCCGAGCTGGGCGTACGCGCGTAGTTCTCGAGCCGGGCCGTGGCGGCGGCGTCCAGCTCGGTCAGGGACGCGATGAACTCCACCGTGGTCAGCATGCGGGCCTCGGCGGGCGACGACGCGGCGTCGTCCGCGCCCGCGGCGCTGGCGGTATCGGGGGCACCGCTGAAATCCAGAGCGCCGTTCGTGTCCTGCGCGTCACGCGCGGGCTGGGCCGTGGGCACCGGGCTCGCCTGCCCCCGGAGCGCTTCGAGGGCGAGGTCGGTCGCGGACTCCGCGGGTTCCCAGCGCAGCGTGGAATCGTCCGCGATCCGCGCGAACTGGGCACTCCACGACTCACGAGCGTTCAACGAGTTCACGGGTGGGTAGATCCGCAGGCTGCGGCTCTCCCCGTCCGAGGAGATCAGGACCGCCATCGCGCCAGGGTCCGCGGCCGCAGCGAGGGCCCCGGGGTCCAACTCGTCCGGGACCAGCACGACTGACCAGCCGTTGCGCGCGAGCGCCGTGAACCTGGTCCCCAGAGCGGTGGCGATGAACGACAACTGCGGGGCGTCCGCGTGCACGATCAGCGCGGTGCGCGGCGCGGCACTCATGCGCGCCGGCCGCCGTCCATGACGCGTTCGACCACGGTCCCGGAGCGCAAGGCCTCCAGAGCCGCGCGGATGTGCTGCGCCAGGCCGGAGCTCAGCACGGTCTCGAGCTCCTCGGGGGCCACCCACCGGTACGAGAGCAGTTCCTCCTCCTGCACCGTGATGGGGGTGTCGGAGGGGATTTGCCCGCCGTCGTAGAGGAAGGACACGGAGTCCCCCCACATGCCCATGCCCACGCCGTGGCTCACCGCGAGCAGCCGCCCGCCCTCGAGATGCAGGCCGACCTCCTCCACCACTTCGCGGAAGCACCCGGTGCGGGGATCCTCCCCCGCCTCCACGGTGCCGCCGGGCAGGGTCCAGTCGTCCTTGTAATTGGGTTCGACCGTGAGCACGCGACCGTTCTCGTCCCGGATGATCGCGGCGGACGCGAGCCGCCGGGTGGGCAGCGACGCGATGAAGCTGCGCAGTTCGTCGTCGGGGAGGTATGAACCCATGACCGCCTACTTTCCGAGGAATTTCTCGAAGCCCTTGGGCAGGTTCAGCGACTCGGCGTCCAGGTCCTTGCCCTGGGCACCGAACGCGCTGCCCGGCGCCGCCGGCTTCTGACCGGAGGCGAGGGCCGCGTTCTCCTGCGCGCGCTTGGCGGGGTTGCCGGAGCGCGAGCTCTTCTTCTTGGACTTGCCCTTCTTGGCAGCACCCCCGCCGGCGCCGCCCATCCCGGGGATGCCGCCGGGCATCCCGGGCACGCCCTTGCCCTGGGCCAGGCGCTTCATCATCTTCTGCGCCTGGGCGAAGCGCTCCATGAGCTGGTTGACCTCGGAGACCGAGACGCCGGAACCCTTCGCGATGCGCGCACGGCGCGAGCCGTTGATGATCTTGGGGGCCACGCGTTCGTGCGGGGTCATGGAGCGCACGATGGCCTCCACGCGGTCGATCTCCCGCTCGTCGAAGTTCTCGAGCTGCTCGCGCATCCCGGCGGCGCCGGGCATCATGGCGAGCATCTTCTTCATGGACCCCATCTTGCGCAGCTGCTGCATCTGCGCGAGGAAGTCCTCGAAGGTGAAGTCCTCCTGATCGGTGAACTTCTTGGCCATCCGCTCGGCCTCGGTCTTGTCCCACTGTCGCTCGGCCTGCTCGATGAGCGTGAGGACGTCACCCATGTCCAGGATGCGCGAGGCCATCCGGTCCGGGTGGAACTGCTCGAAGTCCCGCACACCCTCGCCCGTGGACGCGAACATGATGGGCTTGCCGGTCACCGCACGGACGGACAGGGCCGCGCCGCCGCGGGCGTCGCCGTCAAGCTTGGAGAGCACCACGCCGGTGAAATCCACGCCCTCGTCGAACGCCTTGGCGGTGTTCACGGCGTCCTGGCCGATCATTGCGTCGATGACGAACAGGACCTCGTCCGGGTCCACGGCGTCGCGGATGTCGCGCGCCTGGTTCATCAGCGCCTGGTCGATGCCCAGGCGTCCGGCGGTGTCGACGATCACGACGTCGTAGAGCTTGGAGCGGGCGAAGTCGACGCCGTCGCGGGCCACCTTCACGGGATCCCCCGTGGGGTCGTCGAACTCCGAGGTGGCGCCGGGCTCGGGGGCGAACACGGGTACCCCGGCGCGCTGACCCACGACCTGCAGCTGGGTGACGGCATTGGGGCGCTGGAGGTCGGAGGCCACGAGCACGGGCTTGTGGCCCTGGTCCGTGAGCCACTTGCCAAGCTTGCCGGCCAGGGTGGTTTTGCCCGCACCCTGCAGGCCCGCGAGCATGATCACCGTGGGCCCGGTCTTGGCGAGGTTGATCCGCCGGGTCTCGCCGCCGAGGACGTTCTGCAGCTCCTCGTTGACGATCTTCACGACCTGCTGGCCGGGGTTCAGCGCCTCCGAGACCTCCGCGCCGAGCGCGCGCTCCTTGACGATCGCCGTGAACTCCCGGACCACGGGCACGGCCACGTCCGCCTCGAGCAGGGCCCGGCGGATCTCCCGGACGGTGGCATCGACATCGGCCTCCGAGAGCCGGCCCTTGCCGCGCAGGTTCTTGAAGGTCGCTGTGAGCCGGTCGGACAGTGAATTGAACACGGGGTGGTCGCTGCTTTCGTCTGACAACGGATGAATTCAGTGTCCCAGGTTAGCAAGCGAAGCCCCGCCCGGTCGTCCGGACGGGGCCTGTGCCGACGACGTCGCGCGCGACCTCAGAGCGCGACGTCACCCAGTTCGCCGGTGCTCACGCGCACGGTGTTCTCTACGGGAGTGACCCACACCTTGCCGTCCCCGGGTTCGCCCGTGCGTGCGGAGGTGACGATGACGTCCACGAGGTCCTGGACCTCGCCGTCCTCCACGACCGTCTCGATGCGCACCTTTTCGAGGAGGTCCACCGTGTACTCGGCACCGCGGTAGACCTCACGGTGCCCGCGCTGGCGGCCGTAGCCGTGGACGGTCAGCACGGTCATGCCCTGCACGCCGTATCTCTCCAGGGCGTCTTTGACGTCACTGAACTTCTCGGGTCGCACCACTGCGGTGATCAGCTTCACTGGTTGTCTCCTTTGCTGGCGGCGGGCACGGGGGCTTCGGCGGTCCCGGGCAGGGGCCGCGCGGGGGCTTGCCCGGCGAAGTAGCCGGTGGCCTCGTCCTTCAGCGAGTACGCGGACTCCGCGTGCTGGGTGAGGTCCACGCCGATGACCTCGTCCCGGCGGGTGATCCGCAGCCCCATCGTGGCCTTCAGGACAAGCCCGATGACCAGCGTGAGGACGCTGGTGTAGAGCGTCACGAAGAGGGTCGCGGCGAGCTGGGTGCCCAGCAGGCCCCAGCCACCACCGTAGAACAGCCCGGCCCGGCCCTCGGAGGGGATCGCCAGGAAGCCCAGTGCCACGGTGCCGACGATGCCGGAGACCAGGTGCACGCCGCACACGTCCAGCGAGTCGTCCAGGTGGATCCGGTACTTCAGGCCCACGGCGATCGCGGAGCACGCACCGGCCACGGCGGAGAGCAGGATCGCGCCGAGCGGGGTCACGTTGGCGCACGCCGGGGTGATGGCCACGAGCCCGGCGACGACGCCCGACGCCGCACCCAGCGACGTCGCGTGCCCGTCCCGGATGCGCTCGGTGAGCAGCCAGGCCAGCATGGCCGCAGCCGGAGCCACGAGCGTGTTGGTCCAGATCAGGGCGGCCTGCTCCACGGTGGTTGCGGCGCCGGCGTTGAAGCCGAACCAGCCGAACCACAGGATGGCCGAGCCGAGCATCACGAGCGGCAGGTTGTGCGGGCGCTGGCCCGAGTCGCGGCCGAAGCCGCGGCGGGCGCCGATGAGCAGGATGAGCACCAGCGCCGCGATACCCGCGTTGATGTGCACGGCGAGCCCGCCGGCGAAGTCGATCGGCTCGCCGAAGATCCGGCCCAGGGCGCCGTCCTCGGAGAACAGCCCGTCACCCCACACCATGTACGCGAGGGGGAAGTAGACCAGGGTGACCCACACGAGCGTGAAGACCACCCACGTGCCGAACCGGGTGCGGTCCGCGATCGCGCCGGAGATCAGGGCCACGGTGATGATCGCGAACGTCACAGAGAAGTCTGAGGACAGCAGGTCCTCGGTGCCCATCAGGCCGTGCAGACCGAAGTGCGCGAACGGATCCGCGGTGAGGCCGCCCAGCACCGGGTCCCCGGCGAGCATGGAACCGCCCCACAGCACCCACACGACGCCCACCACGCCGAGCGCGGCGAAGCTCATCATCATCATGTTCAGCACACCCTTGGCGCGGGTCATGCCTCCGTAGAACAGTGCAAGTCCGGGGGTCATGAAGAACACCAACCCCGCGGCCACCACGGTCCACACGTGTCCGGCGGTCAACTCCACCCGGATCACCTCGTCCCTGTCTCGTGTCGGCACAGCCTTTGCGCCTGTTGCACACAGTCAACGGGGCAGGTGTTACCGCGACAGCGCGGGTTCGTGACGCCGGTGTTTCACGTCACGTCCGCGTGTGACGATCGTGTTAACTCCTCAGGTACCGGTGTCGATGCCGGTTCCAGTGCAGTGCCAGGGGCCAGTGCAAGTGCCGGTGCCCCGACGACGACGGCGCCCACTCCCACGAAGGGGGCGGGCGCCGTCGTCGTCGCGAGAGGGAGCTGGCTCAGTCGATGATCGCGTCCACGAACTGCTCGGCGTTGAAGGGTGCGAGGTCGTCCGGGCCCTCGCCGAGACCGATCAGCTTGACGGGCACGCCCAGGCCGCGCTGGATGGCGACCACGATCCCTCCCTTGGCGGTGCCGTCAAGCTTGGTGAGCACGATGCCCGTGATGTCCACGGCCTGCGCGAAGACCTTGGCCTGGGTCATGCCGTTCTGCCCGGTGGTCGCGTCGATCACGAGCAGCACCTCGTCCACCTCGGCGGCCTTCTCGATCACGCGCTTGACCTTGCCGAGCTGGTCCATCAGACCGGCCTTGTTCTGCAACCGGCCAGCGGTGTCCACGAGGACCACGTCCGCCTCTTGGTCGATGCCGGCCTTGACGGCATCGAACGCGACCGAGGCGGGGTCCGCGCCCTCCTGCTCGGAGCGCACCGTGGGCACGCCCACGCGGGCTCCCCAGGTCTCGAGCTGGTCAGCGGCGGCCGCGCGGAACGTGTCCGCCGCGCCGAGCAGGACGTCCTTGTCCTCGGCCACGAGCACGCGCGCGAGCTTGCCGACCGTGGTGGTCTTGCCCACGCCGTTGACACCCACCACCAGGACCACCGCGGGCTTGCCCGGGGCGGACTCGGTGCGCAGGGAACGGTCCAGGGTGGGGTCCACGAGCGCGAGCATTTCTTCACGCAACAGGGACTTCAACTGCGCGGGGTCCTTGGTGCCCTCGACCCGCACGCGCTTCTTGAGGTTCTCCACGAGCTCGAGGGACGCGTCCGTGCCGAGGTCCGCCATGAGCAGCGTGTCCTCGATCTCGTCCCACGTGTCCTGATCGATGCGTTCGCGGGACAGCAAGACCAGCAGACCCTTGCCGAGCAAGGTGTTGGACTTGGCCAGCCGTCCGCGCAACCGGGCCAGGCGCCCGCGGGCGGACTCCGGGCGTTCGAGGGTGCTGACCGGTCTGTCCTCGACGAGGGTGTCGCCCTCGGTCTCCGGGACGTCGTCCAGGTCCCGGGTGTCCGTGTAACCTCCCCGCGGTGCCTTGGGTCGGCGCAGCAGCAGGATGCCGAACACCACGAGCAGCACCACCACCACCGCGGCGACAATGAGTATCCACATCAGGTCAGTCGTGATCACCCTCCTAATGTCCCATAAACTGCAGGGCGTGTCCCGCCCCGATCCCCGCGACCCCGCCGAGCATCCTGTCCCCGCCTCCCCCGACGACGCGCGCGCTGCTGCGACCGCGTCGGACGCCGCCGCAGTAGCGTCCACTGCATCGGACGACGCCGCCGGAGAACCCGCGCCGCGCGGCAGGGTCCCCGAGCCCATCAAGGTCCTGATCGCTGCGGCCTTCGTGATCGCCCTGGGCTACGGGATCGTGGCGCCCGTGCTGCCGCAGTTCGCGGCCAGTTTCGGCGTGGGCGTGGCCGCGGCCTCCGCCGTGATCAGCGCGTTCGCCCTGTGCCGGCTCGTCTTCGCCCCCGCGAGCGGTGCGGTGGTCAACACGTTGGGTGAGCGGCCCACGTACCTGATCGGGTTGATCGTGGTGGCACTGTCCTCGGCCGCGACCGCGTTCGCGCAGACCTATGGGCAATTGCTGATCTTCCGCGGTCTCGGGGGCATCGGGTCCACGATGTTCACGGTGTCCGCGATGGGCCTGATCGTGAGGTTGGCCCCGCCCACCATGCGCGGGCGGGTCTCCGGGTACTACGCGACCGCGTTCCTGCTGGGCGGCATCCTGGGGCCCGTGCTCGGCGGACTGCTCGCGGGTCTCGGGATGCACGCCCCGTTCCTGATCTACGCCGGCGCTCTGCTGGTCGCCGTCCTCGTGGTGTACCTGCGGCTGAAGGACGAGACGATCGGCGCCAGACGCACCGGCCGGGCCCAGCCGCCCATGCGCGTCCGCGAAGCGCTCGACGCCGGAGCGTACCGTGCCGCGCTCGTGTCCAGCTTCTCCACGGGCTGGACGGCCATGGGCGTACGCGTGGCCCTGGTCCCTCTCCTGGCCGTCCAGGTGGTCGGTGAGGGTCCGGCCGTCGCCGGGCTCGCGCTGGCACTGTTCGCCGTGGGCAACGCTGCGGCCTTGACCGTCACGGGGCGGCTCACCGACCGCGTGGGGCGTAAACCGCTCGTGCTCACGGGCCTGCTCGTGTGCGGCCTCGCGACCATTGGGGTGGGGCTGAGCACGTCCGTGGTGGCGTTCGCCGTACTGTCCCTGCTCTCCGGGGTGGGCTCCGGAACCCTCAACCCGGGGCAGCAAGCCGCCGTGGCGGATGTCATCGGCCCGGATCGAGCGGGCGGCAGGGTACTGTCCCGGTACCAGATGTGCGCGGACGCGGGCCAGATCGCCGGCCCCGTGCTCGCGGGCGCGCTCGCGGACGCCGCCGGTTTCGGCTGGGCCTTTGGGATCTCGGGAGCGCTCATGCTCCTCGCCGCCGTCGCGTGGCTTCCGGTCAGGGACACCCTGCCCCCGGAGTCACGCACCCAGGGAACCGCCCCCCGACGGAAGTGAGCCCCCGTGGCCGCGACCGAGCGACGTCGTCCCCGTTCCACGGCGGTACTCTTCATGGTCGTTTTCGTGACGATGTTCGTCGCGAACGCGATCCTCATGGAGTTACGGGACCGCGGGATCATCACCACGCCGGTGCTCGTGCTCGCCATGGTGTTCCGTCCCTGACACCGGAAGTGGCCCCGGAGCGGATCCGGGAAACCCTCTCCCATCCCGATACCGAGTTGACTTCTGACGGCACCACGCTGACCGCGAGGATCGGGAGTGACCTGACCTTCCGCTGCCGCGGGGCCGCGCTGTTGCGCCGCGCCCGCGCGGCGACAAGCTGAGCCGCCCCACCCTCGGCGGGCGAGCGGCGTCGTCGGCGGAAGAGCTCAGCGCAACTGCGAGAGCTGCTGGCCCACGACGAGGCTCACGCCGTCGCCGCGCATCGAGACCCCGTAGAGCGCGTCCGCGATCTCCATGGTGCGTTTCTGGTGGGTCACGATGATCAGCTGCGAGCTCTCCTTGAGCTGCTCGAAGATGGTGAGCAACCGACCCAGGTTCCGGTCGTCCAGCGCGGCCTCAACCTCGTCCATGACGTAGAACGGGGACGGCCGGGCCTTGAAGATGGCCACGAGCAACGCGAGTGCCGTCAGGGAGCGCTCGCCGCCGGAGAGCAGGGAGAGCCTCTTGATCTTCTTCCCGGCGGGCCGGGCCTCGACCTCGACCCCCGAGTTGAGCATGTCGTCCGGGTCGGTCAGGCGCAACCGCCCCTCCCCGCCCGGGAACAGGGTCGCGAACACCGAGACGAACTGCTCCGCGGTGTCCCGGTAGGCCTGCGCGAAGACCTCTTCGACGTGCTGGTCCACCTGCCGGATGATGTTGCGCAGATCCGCGCGGGAATTCTTGACGTCCTCGAGTTGGGTGACCAAGAACTTGTGGCGTTCCTCGAGCGCGGCGAACTCCTCGAGCGCGAGCGGGTTGACCTTGCCGAGCGCCTTGAGCTGCTTCTGCGCGCGCTGCAACCGGGTCTCCTGCTCCTCGCGTCGGAACGGGGCCCCGGCATCGGTCATCCGGGGCAGAGCCAGCTGCACGGGCGCGCCGTCCTCCTCGGCGCGCTGGGCCGCCTCGAGCGCTGCGTCCGCGTTCAGGACGGGCAGGTGGGGGCCGTAGTAGTCCACGAGGAAGTCAGGGGTCATCCCCAACTCCTCGAGGGCCGTGGTCTCGAGCCCCTCGAGCCGGGCCCGGCGCTGCGCGAGGTCCAGTTCCGCACGATGCAGCTGTTCGGTAAGTTCGCCGATCCGCCGGGCGAGCTCGTCACGTTCGGAGCGCAATCGCTGCGCGACCTCGTCCAGCCCGGCCCTGCTGGTCTCGATGGCGTCGCGCTGGGCGGCCGCCCGCGCCGCGGCGTCGTCGGCGCGTTCCCGGAGATAGCGGGCGGCCTCCCCCACGGCCCGCGCCACGACCGCTTGCACGCGGCGACGTTCCGCACGCCGCGCGGCCTCGGCCTGCGCGACACGTTCGGTACGCGCCGCGCGCGCCTGGGCCTGCGCCCGGGACTCGGCGTGGCGATGTTGTTCCTCGAGCCCGCGCAGCGCGAGCCGCGCCTCGGTCTCGACCTCGCGGGCGGTCCGGGCCTGCTCCTCGGCACGGTCCTTGGCGGACGCGGCCGCGAGCTGCTCGCGGTCGAGGTCCTCCTCGTCCCCGGTCTCCGCGGCCTCGGCGCGTTCCACGGCCTCGCGCAGCTCCGCATCCCGCTGGGTCAAACGCTGCTGTGCGGTCGCCAGGACACCGCGGCGCCGTTCCAGTTCGGAATCCGCCGACGACGCCGTGGCCTCCGCCCTGCTCGACGCCGCCCCGGCCGCCGCGGCCTCCTGCTGGGCCCGCTGCGCGGCCCAGCCGGTCTCGCGGGCTTCCCGTTCCGCGCCCGCGCGCTGTTCCTCGGCCTCCCGGGCCCGTTCCGCCGCGGTCTCTGCGGCGTCCCGCAAGGTCGCGGTCTTTTCCACCTCGCGGTCGATCAACGCGAGGATCTCGAGGTTGCCGGCCGCTTCCGTGGCTCCGCCCTGGACCCGATGGACGCCGTACACGTCACCGTCGCGGGTGACCACGCGCCACGCGGCGTCGGCCCGCCCGTCCTGCGCCGCGGCGTCGAGGACCGCGAGCGCGGCGGTCGCGTCCGGGGCGAGCACCGTGGTGGCGAGTGCGGCCCGCACCGCGGCCACGACGGCCGCGTGGCCCGTGGTGTCGGATTCCTCCGGGGCCGAGGAGAGGACCTCCGTGGCGCGCACGCACCCCTCGGGCAGCGCTGGACCGGTGACTTCGGTGGCCGCGCCGTCCTCCTGCGCGATCACGAGGTGCACGCGACCCGACCCGGCATCGCGCAACCGCGAGAAGACCCGGGCGGCCGAGGTGTGGGACGCCACGGCGAGCGCGTCGGACCACGGGCCCAGCGCAGCGGCCACGGCACGTTCCCACCCCGGGCTCACGCGCACGGCCCGCGGCACCTCCCCCAGCACGGGGACGACGTCCGCCACCGAGGACGAGCCGTCCGGTTGCCGCACGGACTCGCGCAGGGTCTCGAGGCGCACGGTGTGGGCGTGCAGCGCGCTCGCGGTCTGCTGCCGGTGGTCGTCCGCCTCCCGCGAGCGGGCGCGAGCGGCATCGGCCGTTTCCTGGGCTTCGCGGGCCCGTTCCCCGAGGCGCTGCGCCTCGACCGCGGTGGCCTCGGCTGTCTCGCGCAGGGACGCGGTGTCCAGGCGGGCACTCTCGGCGCGGGTCACGACGTCGGAGAGCTCTCCGCGAACACGCTCCACGTCCGCTTCTGCGGCCGTGAGCGCCGACCGCGCGGCCGTGACCGCCGCGGCGAGCCGGACCTGCCCCGCGCGTCGGTCCGCGGCACGGCGCACGAGCGCGGCCGATTCCTTTTCCGCGTCCCGCGCGGTCGATTCGGCGGCCTCACGCGCCGCATGCGCACGGTCGAGGTCCTCGCGCGCCCCCGCGACCCGTTCGGCCAGCTGTTCGGCCTCGGCGAGTGTCCGGGCGGCCTGTTCCTCGAGGGTCTGCGCGTCCCGGTTCGTGGCGGTGGGTTCCTCGGTACTGCCCAGCAGCCGACGGCGTTCCTCGGCCAGGGCGGCCAGCGCGCGGCAGCGGTCGCGCACCGTGCTCAGCTCGTACCAGCTCGTGCGGGCGGCGTTCAGTTCCGGAGTGGTGCGCGCAGCGCGGGTCTCGGTCTCGTGCAGCCGCCGGGCGAGATCCGCGGCCGCGGTCTCGAGCTCGGCCTTGCGTTCGCGCGCCGCGCGGCTCGCGTCCTGGTCCGTGTCCATTCCGGCGCGCGCCGCCACGAGATCGTCCGCGAGCAGACGGGCGCGCGCATCGCGGACGTCGTACTGGATCCGCTGCGCCTTGCGAGCCGTGCGCGCCTGCCGGCCCAGGGGCGTGAGCTGACGCTGGATCTCACCGGTGAGGTCCTCGAGCCGGTCCAGGTTCGCCTGCACCGATTCGAGCTTGCGCAGGGTCTTCTCCTTGCGGCGGCGGTGCTTGAGGATCCCTGAGGCCTCCTCGATGAACCCACGGCGGTCCTCGGGGGTGGCCTGCAGGATCCGGTCCAGCTGCCCCTGCCCCACGATCACGTGCATCTCCCGACCCAGCCCGGAGTCGGAGAGCAGCTCCTGGATGTCCAGCAACCGGCACGAACGGCCGTTGATCGCGTATTCGGAGCCCCCGGAGCGGAACAGCGTGCGCGAGATGGTGACCTCGGAGTATTCGATCGGCAGGGCGCCGTCGGCGTTGTCGATGGTCAGGGACACGTGTGCGCGGCCCAGGGCGGAGCGACCGGAGGTGCCTGCGAAGATGACGTCCTCCATCTTCCCGCCGCGCAGGGACTTGGCGCCCTGCTCCCCCATGACCCACGAGAGGGCGTCCACCACGTTGGACTTACCCGACCCGTTCGGCCCCACGACAGCGGTGACCCCGGGCTCCATGTGGAACGTGGTGGCGGACGCGAAGGACTTGAAACCACGCACGGTGAGGGTCTTCAGATGCACGCGGGGTCTCCAATGTCGTTGTCGCTTACGCCGCCCCTCGGCGCGCGCACCGGCGGGTGACGGGCGCGCCGACCTGGGCGATCACGAGCGCGGGGGCAGCCCCCGAGTCTACCCGGGGCGGGCCCCGCGGCGGTGCGGGGCGCGTGCAGGGGCTCACATCCGCGGCTCACCGGGGCCGGAACGGCCTGCGCCCGCAGAGAAACGCCACGTACATCCGAAGGGAGCTGTCAGTCGGGACCGTTAGACTGAGCCGGTCCAACCCGCTAGTTCACCCGAGCGCCGAGGCTCTCCTCTCACGATCGATTCCTTGACGGTACGGGTGGCGTCTGATCGAAAGCGCCACATTGACCGGTAACTCCACCATCAGAAACCGAAATGCCGCAGTCCTATCCGTGACCAAGACGGAGGCGGACGTGGTCATCCCGTCTACTCGGTTCGATGAGGAGTTGGCAGAGACCTTCCGGCGGCTGCGCATGCCCAAGGGGCTGCTCGAGCGACTGGCCGGGATCAAGGAACGCCGCGGTTGGGCACCGGGACGCCACTTCACGGACGGCGCCACGGAGGCCGGCCAGGAGGCCCTGCGGCAATCGGGGGTGGCCCCGGAGCAGATCGGGTTGTTCATCAACGCGTCCGTGACCCGCGACAACTTCGAACCCGCCGTGGCCGTGGGCATCCACGACCGGTTGGGCCTGCCGAGCTCCGCGCTGAACTTCGACATGACCAACGCGTGCCTGGGCTTCGTCAATGCCCTCACCGTGGCGGCGTCCATGATCGACGCCGGGGCGATCGAGTACGCCCTGGTGGTCGCCGGTGAGGACCCCTCCCCGTGGCACCACGCAGCGGTGGAACGGTTGCGCGGGGACGACATCACCCGCGCACAGGTGGTGCAGGAGTTCGCCACGCTCACGCTGGGGTGCGGTGCCGCCGCGGCCGTGGTGGGCCCCGCGGACCGCCACCCGAACGGGCACCGCATCGTGGGATCCGTCACGCGCGCGGGCACGGAGTTCAACCACCTGTGCATCGGCGGGGACGACGGCATGTTCACGGACGCCACCGGGCTGCTCAACCACGGGGTGGGCCTCGTGGTCGAGGCGTGGCTCGAGGCCGAGAAGGACGGCTGGCAGTGGCGGGACATGGACTCCTACGTGACCCACCAGGTCTCCAACTCGCACACCAACAAGCTCATCCAGGACATGGGCCTGGACGCGGACCGTGTCCCCCTCACCTTCCCGTACTGGGGCAACGTGGCCGCCGCAGCCCTGCCCATGACACTCGCGCTCGAGGCCGAGCGGCTCGAATCCGGCCAGCGCGTGCTGTGCCTGGGCGTGGGCTCGGGCCTGAACACGACCCTCATGGAGATCGCCTGGTAGCCCGCCCGTAGCCCCCGGTCACCGCCTCACAGAACGGAGGAGCAACGTGCTCTCCACACCCTCCCCGGAACGCACCACCACGGTGCGTCTGCCCTTCACCGACACCCCGCTGCCGGGTGTGGACCCCGCGTGGTCCACCACGGTGAGCGTCCCGACCACGGCGGTCGTGGAACCCGTGCCCGGCAGGAAGCGCCGCTGGCACGTGCTGGACAACGGGGACGCGATCACCGAGGCGGGCCGCAGCCCCCGCGGGATCATCCTGGCCGTGCACGGCAACCCCACGTGGTCCTACCTGTGGCGGGACGTGGTGCGCGCCGGCCAGACGGCCGAGCAGCCGTGGCGCGTGGTGGCCGTGGACCAGCTGGACATGGGCTTCTCCGAGCGCACGGGATTGTTCCGCCGGCTCGAGGACCGCGTCCGGGACCTCGGGGACCTCACGCACGCGCTGGGCATCGACGACGCCGGACTGCCGGTGGTCACCTTGGCCCACGACTGGGGCGGGCTCATCTCCCAGGGCTGGGCGCAGGAACACCCGCAGCTCCACGCGGCGACCATCATGACCAATACCGCCGTTCACCACGACAACGCCGAGCCCATCCCCTCGGCCCTGCGGCTCGCGCTCAACCGCGCCGTGCACGAACCCCTCACCTCCGGGACCACCGCGTTCCTGGACACCACCCTGGCCCTGTGCGATCCCGCCCCGGCCAAGGACCTCAAGAAGGCCTACAAGGCTCCGTACACCTCCCGCGAGCGCCGCGAGGGCATCGCGCACTTCGTCGCCGACATCCCCGCCGAACCGGGCCACCCCTCCAACGCGGCGTACGAGCGCATCGCCGGGCGGATGAGCGCGCGCGAGGTCCCCACGCTGCTTCTGTGGGGCACCAACGATCCCGTGTTCCAGCAGCGTTACCTCGAGGACCTCATGCGGCGGGCACCCCACGCGGACGTCCACCGCTTCGAAGGCGCCAAGCACCTGCTGCCCGAGGCCCGGGACATCGCCCCAGCGATCCTCACGTGGCTCGGTGAGCGTTTCGGTCAGGACGAGCCCGTGGTGCAGGCCCACCGTGAGCGCCGCGCGCGCGGTCGCGGGGACTTCGTGCCGTTCTTCGCCGAACTCGACGCACGACGCCGCGACGCCTCCCCCGCCGTCGTGGACATGGGACCCGTCATGGGAACCGTGGACGGTTCCGCACCGGCGCTCAACGTGGAACGCACCGTGACCTGGGCCCAGCTGAGCACGTCCGTGGACCAGCTCGCGGTGGCCCTGCTGCGCACGGGCGTGCGCCCCGGGGACCGTGTGAACCTCATGGTCCCCCCGGGCTCCATGCTCACCACCCTGATCTACTCGTGCCTGCGCATGGGCGCGGTGATCGTGGTCGCGGACCAGGGGCTGGGCCGCAAGGGACTGACCCGGGCGCTGCGCGGTTCGTCCCCCGACTGGTTCATCGGCATCCGCAAGGCCCTCATGGGTGCGCGCGCCCTGGGCTGGCCCGGACGCCGGATCTCCGCGGACCGGCTGGACCCCGTGTCCAAGAAGCTGCTGGGCGTAGAACACACCGTGGCCGAGCTCATGGACTCGGTGACCACCGTGCGCCCGGAGGACATCCCCGCCGTGGACCCGGACGCCGCGGCCGCCGTGCTGTTTACGTCCGGCTCCACCGGACCCGCCAAGGGCGTGGTCTACACCCACCGCCAGATGGCCGGGATGCGCGACACCATCCGGGACACCTACGGGCTGCGGGCCGGAACCGGACTCGTGGCCGGGTTCGCGCCGTTCGCGCTGCTCGGCCCCGCCCTTGGTGCCGCCTCCGTCACACCGGACATGGACGTCACGAGCCCCAAGACGCTCACCGCGCAGGCGCTCACCGAAGCTACGATGGCGATCGGCGCCACCGCGGTATTCGCGTCCCCCGCGGCCATCGCCAACGTCCTGGCCACCGCGGACGAACTGTCCCCCGCCGAGCGTGATGCGCTGGCCCGGGTGGACCTCATGCTCTCCGCCGGAGCGCCGATCCCCGAGGAGCTGCTCGCCCGGTTGCAGGAGCTGATGCCCGCGGCCGAGCTGCACACCCCCTACGGGATGACCGAGGCGCTGCCCCTGACCGACGTCAGCTTGGACGTGATCCGCGCGGCACGGGAGGACGCCCAGAGCGGCGTCGAGGGAGCGGGCCGCGGCGTGTGTGTGGGCACCCCGGTCGAGGGAGCGCAGCTCGGCGTCTTGCCGCTGCGCGCAGACGGCTCCGTCTCCCCCGACATCGTGACCACCCCGGGTGTCACCGGCGAGATCGTGGCGCGCGCCCCGCACGCCAAGGACCACTACGACCGGTTGTGGATCACGGAGCGCACCTCCGACCTGACCCCCGGCTGGCACCGCACCGGGGACGTGGGGCACTTCGACGCCCGTGAGCGGCTGTGGTACGAGGGCCGCCTGGCCCATGTGATCACGATGTCCGACGGGCCGGTGTCTTCCGTCGCGGCGGAGCACGCCGCCCAGACGGTTCCCGGTGTGGGCCGCGTGGCCGTCGTGGGTGTGGGCCCCCGCGGTTCCCAGTCCCCCGTGGCCGTGATCGAAACGGTGCCCCCGGCCACCAAGCCCCACGTGGCCCCCGCGGATCTGGCCGAGCGCGTGCGCGCTACGATCGATTTCGCGACCGGGCTGGCTGTGAGCGCCGTGCTCGTGATCCCCGAGCAGCCCACGGACATCCGCCACAACTCCAAGATCGACCGCGCCGAATTGAGTGACTGGGCCGAGCAGGCCCTGGCCACCGGAAAGATGAGTGCCCTGTGAGCCACGACCAGACCCCCGCTCCCGACCGCTCCGGCGCCGGCCGCCACCGCGCCGACGATCACGACGCCGCTGCGCCGGCTCCCGGGGCCACCGCGGCCGGGGCGGCGTCGTCGGCTCCCCGGAACGACGGGAACGCAAGCAATTCCGATGCAAACGCATCGAACGGAGACCGACAGGACACCGCTCCCGGCGTCGCGCAGATCGCGGATCCCGAGCGTGGCGGCGCCACCGCGACCCAGGGTGAGCTGACCGGGGACGGCCGCACCGTGCTGGTGACCGGCGCGTCAGGGATGCTCGGCGGGGACGTCGCCCGCGTCCTGCTCTCGCGCGGCTGGCGCGTGCGCGTCTTCCAGCGGGGTCACGCATCCGTGGCCGAGCGCGAAGGCGTCGACGAGGTGCTCGGTTCGGTGACCGATCCCGACGACGTGGCGCGCGCGCTTGACGGCGTGGACGACGTCATCCACCTCGCGGCCAAGGTCTCCTTCACCGGGGACTGGGAGGACTTCGTGCGGGTCAACGTGACCGGGACGCGTGTGCTGCTGTGCCAGGCGCAGAACGCCGGGGTGCAGAACGTGGTCTTCGTGTCCTCGCCGTCCGTGGCCCACGCGGGCGTGTCGATCGAGGGCGCGGGCGCGGAACCCGCAAACCCCCAGACGGCGCGCGGGAACTACGCGCGTTCCAAGGCCGCAGCGGAGCTGCTCGCCTTGAGCATGGACGGCCAGCGCGATCTCAAGGTGGCCGCGGTGCGCCCGCACATCGTGTGGGGCCCCGGGGACACCCAGCTCGTGGAGCGCGTCGCGGATCGCGCGGCGGCCGGGCGGATGCCGTACCTGGACAACGGTGCGGCCATGATCGACACCACCTACATCGACAACGCGTCCGAGGGCATCGTGCGGGCGCTCGAGCGCATTGACACCGTGCGCGGACGCGCGCTGGTGATCACCAACGGTGAGCCCCGCCCCGTGGGCGAACTCATCGCGCGGATGTGCCGCGCCGCAGGCGCCCCCGCGCCCACGCGCTCGATCCCCGGTGGCGTGGCACGCTTCGCTGGCCGCGTCATCGAGAAGGTCTGGCCGTACCTGCCCGCGAAGTTCCGCGGCGGGGACGGCGAGCCGCCCATGACCGAGTTCCTGGCCGAGCAGCTGTCCACGGCCCACTGGTTCGACCAGCGCGAGACCCGCGAACTGCTGGACTGGACGCCGTCCGTGAGCCTGGACGAGGGCTTCGCGCGGCTCGCCGCGTACTACTCCGACAAGCCGCGCCCGCAGCGCAACACGGGATCGGTCGCGGTGTCACGCGTGGTGGAGGTCGCCGACGACCAGCGCATCCGCGCCGAGGACGCCTCGATCGCCCCCGAAGAAGAGAGCGGGACGAGCAACGACCTGCAGATCGTGCGCGCACAGTAGGCGCTGTCGTGCCCGCGGCGTGGAGCCGCGGGCACGATGCGTACCAGGGGGCAGTCCTCGCTACCCGGCATCCGCGTGCGGTTGCTCAGTAGTGGTAGCGCGCTTGCAGGATGACGAGATCGTCACCCACGACCACGTAGACCAGCCGGTGTTCGGCAGTAATTCTCCTCGACCACGCGCCTCTGCCTCCGGTGCATCCTGGCGTGAGTGACCGCGTACGACGTCCGGACAGGGCCGGGACAGATGCCCGGATCAATCGATCTCTTCGCCGGCGAGGGCCTTGGCGGCCAGGCGCTCCTCCTCACTGACCTCCCACACCTCGTAGGCGGCGTGCAACGCCAGCAGGATGATCAGGCATCCGAGGACCATGTCCGGCCACCCCGAGCCCGTCCATGCGGTGACCAGGGCCATGACGATGATCGCCACGTTCACCAGCACGTCGTTGCGGGCCGAGAGGAACGCGGCGCGGCCGAGGGAGCCACCGTGGTTGCGGACGCGGGCGATGACGAGAGCACTCGTCCCGTTGATGACAATGGCGCCGAGCGAGGCGAGGACGAGGGGCAGCACGTCCGGTGCCATAGGCTCGGCGAACCGCTGAACTGCTTCCCATGCCGCGAACGCGGCCGGAGCGAGGATCACGACGGCCATGACCTTGCCCATGACGGCGCGCTTGGCCAGGGCCCAGCCAAGCGCCACGAAGATCAACAGGTTGATCGAGGTGTCCTCGAGGAAGTCGACACTGTCGGCCAGCAGCGACACCGACCCTGAACCGAGCGCGACGAAGAACTCGACGAAGAAGTACCCGAAGTTCAGGAGGGCGACCGTGAGCACCGCTCGACGGACCCGGGGTGCATCGAAGGCGCCGGGCGCCTTCCCCGGGTTTTCGTCCGGTGCACTGGGAGCGTTCATGGGCACAATTCTCGTCATTGGCTCTCGGAGTCGCCCCGGGGCCAGCGGGTGATCCGGATGGCCTGGGCTGCGTGGGGACATCGATGCCGGTCTCGACCCCGACGGGCGTGCCGCCTGCGGGGTCTCTCGTCAGGGCCGGAAACGTCTCGGCCGCCGCTGGCACCGCGAGCAGCGATACGAGGAACGGTTGGCGAAGCGCTCACGCACGATGACGCCGTCGTCCCCGCCGGCCTCGCAGCGAGGGCACGGCTGGCCGGCGCGGCCATAGGCGTTGAGTGACCGGGAGAAGTACCCGGACTCGCCGTTGACGTTGACGTACAGCGAGTCGAAGCTCGTGCCGCCCGCGTCCAGCGCGCGACGCATGACCTCCTGGCACGCCGCCACGAGTGTGTATGTGCGCGGCGCGGTCATGGTCTCGGTGGGTGCGGCCCAGTGCAGGCGCGCCGCCCACAGCGCTTCGTCCGCGTAGATGTTGCCGATCCCGGAAATCAGCCCCTGGTCCAGCAGCGCGCGCTTGAGCCCGGTCCGACGACGCCGCAGCGCCGCGTGGAAGGCCGCGACATCGAAGAGCGGGTCCAGCGGATCGCGCGCAATGTGCACGGCGTGCTCCGGGACCGTGCCGTGGCCGTCCGACGCTGGCACCAGACGATCCAGCAGCATCCCGCCGAAGATCCGCTGGTCCACGAACCGCAGTTGTTCTGGCAACGGCTGCCCTGACTCGTCGAGCGCCGGGGACAGCTCCAGCCGGATGCGCTCGTGGCGCGGCCTGGGGTGTTCCGGGGAGGCCACGAGCAGTTGCCCGCTCATCCCCAGGTGCACGAGCAGTGCGCGGGAAGGTTCTGACCCATCCGCAGCGCGCACGGGCAACCACAGGAACTTGCCGCGCCGGCACGCGTCGACAACTGTCAGCCCGGTCAGTTCGCGGCGGAAATCCTCCGGGCCGTCGGTGTATCGCCGCAGGGACCGGGGGTCCACGACCTCCACGTCCTCCACGGTGCGCTCCACGACCCAGCGTGCGACGCCGCGGCGCACCACTTCCACTTCGGGCAACTCAGGCACGGCGCGCTCAGTTCTCGGTGGCGAAACGTTCGACGATTGCCTCGCACGCGACCGCGGCGGCCGCGCGTTCGGCGGCCTTCTTGGACGTCCCCTCGCCGTGTCCCAGGACATCACCGTGTACGACGGCGTCCGCGGCGAAGCGGCGCGCGTGGTCCGGGCCAGTGCCCTCGACCTCGTAGCGCACGGTCCCCAGCTCGTACTGGGAGGCGAGTTCCACCACGCGGGTCTTCCAGTCGCGGCCCTCGTGCAGCACGCGGGTGTCCTCGAGCAGGGGGACGATCAGTCGCAGCACGAGATCGCGCGCGGGCAACGGCCCACACGCCTCGTAGACGGCGCCGATCAGGGCCTCGGTGGTGTCCGCGAGGATGGAGGCCTTCTCGGCCCCGTGCGTGCGGATCTCGCCCTTGCCCAGGCGGATGTGGGGGCCGAGGCCGAGGGTCTTGGCGACCCCGGCGAGCGCGCGGGCGGAGACCACGGATGCCCGCAGTTTCGCGAGGCTCCCCTCGTCCCACTCGGGGTAACGGTGGAAGATCTCGTCCGTGACCGCGAGCTGCAGGACCGCGTCCCCCAGGAACTCGAGGCGTTCGTTGTGGACTTCCCCGGGATGCTCGTACGCGTACGAACGATGTGTGAGCGCAATGCGAAGCGTCTCGGTGTCGAGGTCGACACCGAGACGCTCAAGCAGTTCGCCGGGATCCGGCAAAATGGTCACCTTACGCGTCAGCGACCTTGCGACCCTTGTACTCGTAGAACAAGGGGGTGCCGGCGGAATCGGAGACCAGCTTGGCCTGGTGCGGCAGGCTGTAGCTGACCTTGCCGTTCTCCACGGTCTTCACCAGTTTGGGGGCTTGCGCCTTCCACTGGGAGCGGCGCATCCGGGTATTCGCGCGGGACATTTTCCGCTTGGGAACAGCCACGGCTATCTCTCTTCTCTCGTGTCGGTTGTCGGCTCCGACGCCTGCGGATCCCCCGATTCGGTCATCAGCCCCTGCAGGGCGGACCAGCGGGGATCCAGGACGTCGTGGTGGTGGTCCGGGTCGTTCTCGAGCCGTGCGCCGCACTGGGCGCACAGGCCCGGGCAGTCAGCCCGGCACACCGGTTGGAACGGCAGTTGTGTGATCACTGCGTCCCGAAGCATCGGTTCGAGGTCGATCTCCTCGTCCCGCACTTCATACACTTGCTCGTCCTCGACGTTCTCGTCACCCTGGGGGGACGGATCGAAGACGAAAAGTTCTTGCACGTCGACCGGTAGTTCGTAGTCGATGGGGTCGAGGCATCTACTGCATTCCCCGTGAACGCTCACGATCACGGTTCCGGACACCAGAATACCGTCGTGGACGGATTCCAGGCGCAGCTGCAGATCCATGGGCGCGCCCTCCGGCGAGCCGATGAGCGCCGTACCGAAGTCCTTCGGTGCGGGTGCCTCGACATCCAGGGTTTCCATGGTCCCCGGTCGGTGTTCGAGATCCCTGACGTTGAACGTGAGGGCTGAACTGTTGCGGTGATTCACGAAACTCCTGGCTAACGACACTGGCCGACAGACCACCTTAGCATGCCGACCCTCGTCGGTTCATCCCACGGGCCCCGTCCGGATGTCCTCCGGACGCACGGCCGTGGCACCCGCGGGCTCTCGCCGGGCGAAGGCCCGCCCGATCAGCGGCGCGGTGAGACCGCGCAGCAACACGGAGCAGAACACGACCATGACCACACTCTCCAGGATGATCCCGATCTGCGTATCGGTCCCGTCCTGCAGAGCGAGGAGCGCTAGCACCACGGAGGCGATCCCGCGCGGACCCAGCCACGCGATCGTGGCGCGTTCGGGCCAGGTCGCTCGGGACCAGGATGCAGGCCAGCACGAGGCACAGGGACAACCGGACGTCCGGCAGCAGGTACCTGGCGGCGAAGAACACCGCGATGAAACTGAGGGACAGGGCCAGGAACAACACGTGAAGCACCGGGGTGCGGCTGCGACGCGGGGCGTCGCGGATGTCCAAAGCGTCCATGAACAGCAACACGGACAGGATCACTTCCACGGTGCGTTCCACCGAGGTGCTGGTCAGGGACTCGATCAACGGGGTCGAGCTCTCCCACCCCGCGACCATGCCCAGCACGATCAGGGCGATGGGTGCGGTGATGTGCCACCGGGTGGGTCGCCCAGCCGGGGCGCCCGTCACGCCGGGGAACATCTCGCCATCCCCGACCTGGTAATTCCGTCGGGCCCCTCAGCGCCGTTCGATGGCCCGCAGGACGGGGTCGGGAACGAACGACGCGACGTCGCCCCCGAGTGCCGCGACCTCCATCACGAGGGACGAGGAGACATGCAGCAGGGACGGCTCCCCCGGCAGGAACACCGTCTCCACGCCCGTGAGGGAACGGTTCATGGTGGCCATGGGCAGCTCGTAGTCGTAGTCCGCGCCGTTGCGCAGCCCCTTGACCAGGGCCACCGCCTCCCGGCGTTCGGCGTAGTCCGCGATCAGCCCCGATGCGAGTGGTTCCACGACCACGGCCGGTTCGTCCGCGAATACCTCGCGCACCAGCTCGATCCGGGTGTCCTCGCTGAACCGGTGGGACTTGTTGGGGTTCGTGGACACCGCCACGACCACCTCGTCGAACAGACGGGCAGCGCGGTGGATCACCGCGCAGTGTCCCAGGTGCAGCGGGTCGAAGGACCCCGGGCAGATGGCGCGTCGCATGGCACCACCATAGCGGCAGGGGTTCCTAGACTGGGGCCATGACCGCAGACGCTCACGACCACTCGCCCGCGACCGCACCCCGCGCCGATCCCGTCCGAGAGCTGCCCCGCGCCCAGCCGTGGCAGCGCATGGCCGCAGGCGGCGGGCTGCTGGATCCCTCCGGGGCCCTCCGTTCCACGGTCTTCGAGGAGATGACGGCGCTCGCCACGCGCACCGGCTCGGTGAACCTCGGTCAGGGGTTCCCGGATTTCGCGCCGCCGCAGCCCATGGTCGACGCCGCGGTGGCCGCCCTGCTCGCCGGGCACCACCAGTACGCGTCCATCATCGGGATCCCCGCCCTGCGCCAGGCGGTGGCGCAGCACCAGCGGAACCACTACGGTCTGGACCTCGATCCCGACGCGCAGATCGCGGTGAGCGCGGGCGCGACCGAGGGTATGACCACCGCACTGCTGTCCGTGCTGCAACCCGGGGACGAAGTGGTCGTGTTCGAGCCGCGCTACGACCTCTACGGTGCGGTCGTGGAATTCGCCGGGGCCACACCCGTGCCCGTCCCCCTGCTCCCCCCGACCTTCACGCCGGACCCGGACGACGTGCGCGCCGCGTTCTCCCCCCGCACCCGCGCCGTGATACTCAACGACCCGCACAACCCCACGGGCACGGTGGCGTCCCGCGAGTTCAAGGAACTGCTCGTGGAGCTCGCCACGGAGTTCGACGCCGTGATCGTGACCGACGAGGTGTACGAGCACCTCCGGTTCGCCGGGCCCCATGAGCCCATCGCCTCCCTGCCCGGGGCTGCGGAGCGCACCCTGAGCGTGTCCTCCGCGGGGAAGACGTTCTCCGCCACGGGCTGGCGCGTGGGCTGGGTGAGCGGCCCGCCCGAGCTGATGCGCGGGGTCATCGCCGTGAAGAGCTATCTTTCGCACAGCGCGGCCGCCCCGCTGCAGCACGCCGTGGCCCATGCACTGAGTTTCCCGCCCGCGTTCTACGATGCGCTGCTCGAGGACTACCGCGAGCGCCGAGACGTGCTCGTGGCCGGGCTGCGGGAGGCCGGGCTGACCCCGCCGGTTCCCGAGGGCACGTTCTTCGCGGTCGCGGACGTGAGCGATCACTACGCGCTCGCCGGGGTGGACAACGCCACGGACCTCGGCCGGCACTGGGCCGAGAACGCGGGTCTGGTGGGCATCCCGGTCTCGGCGTTCGCGGGTCCCGCGAACCGGGGGCTGTACGCGGACTGGCTGCGGTTGGCGTTCTGCAAGCGCACGGACGTGCTGCGCGGGGCCATGGCGGGACTCGCCGCCGCGGTCTGACAGGCCGTCACCGGGCGCCGACGGCGGCGCGCTCGGCCTCGCGCAGCTCCGGCTCGCGAGGTGCCTGAGCCGGTGCAGCTGACCAGGTCGACCGCGCAGGGGCCCGGGTCGACGACGCCCGGACCGGGGTGCCGCCGAGGTCAGTCCGCGTCCGAGGCACCGGGCGCGTCGTCGTCCGCTTCGAGGAACCACAAGCGGGTCTCGCCATGCTCGCCGTCCTCGAAACGGCGCAGGCCGCGGGGCCACGCGGGCTCCTCGGTGCGTGTGGAACGCTCGACCGCGATCACCCCGCCCGGCCCCAGCCGACCCGCGAGCCGCGAGAGCGTCCGGGCGAGCTCATCGTTGTCCAGAGGGTAGGGCGGGTCGGCGAGCACGAGGTCCCAGCGGTGGTGCGCGGCGCGGCCCAGGTACCCGGCCACGGCGGACTGCACGGTGGTGATCTTGGTGTCCGGGCACGACGCCGCTACGAGCGTCGCGTTCTCCCGGCACACCGCCGCCGCCACGGCCGCTCGTTCCACGAGCGTGACGGTCGCGGCTCCGCGGCTCGCCGCCTCGAGGCCCAGGGCGCCCGAGCCCGCGAAGAGGTCGAGGACGCGTGCGCCCTCACACATGCCCCAGGCGTCGAGCCGGGCGAACAGTGATTCCTTGACCCGGTCGGTCGTGGGTCGTGTGGCCGAGCCGGGCACCGACTTCAGGCGTTGGCCGCCGGCTCGTCCGGCTATGATCCGTGTCATCCTCGCTCCAGGAATGCTTGTCGGTCCTCGTCCAGGACCCGTGTGATCGCCGCACGCAGGGCGGGGTGTTCGGTGAGCTGCGGGTCGTCGTGGACCACGATCTCCGCGGCGGCCCTGGCCCGTGCGACGAGGGCCTCGTCCCGCAGTGCACTGATCCACCGTAGGCCGGAGCGGCCCCCGGACTGGGACGCGCCCAGGATGTCCCCCTCCTTGCGCAGGCTCAGATCGACTTCCGCGAGATCGAAGCCGTCCGTGGTCGCGGCCACGGCGTCGAGACGCGCGCGCCCGGGATGATCGGGGGGCGTGCGGGTCACGAGCAAGCACGTGCCCGGGTGCTCACCGCGCCCGATCCGCCCGCGCAGCTGGTGTAGTTGGGAAATCCCGAACCGTTCCGGGTCCGCGATGATCATGAGCGTGGCGTTGGGGACGTCCACCCCGACCTCGATCACCGTGGTGGAAACCAGTACGTCGGTGTTCCCCGCCGCGAAGTCCGCCATGGTGCGAGCCTTGAGTGGCGCGTCCTGGCGCCCGTGCAGCACGGCCACGCGGGCGCCCCGGAGTTCGGGCTGTGCGGCCACGAGCTCGGTGAGCCACGTGACGGTCGCGGGCTCGAGATCTTCCTCTTGCGTCTCGATGGAATCGCGCAGGCTCTCGAAGGGGGGCACCGCGGCGTCATCGCCGATCTTGGGCGCGACGACGTAGACCTGCCGACCGCGCGCGACGTGCTCCGCGGCGAGCGCCCACACGCGGCGTTCCCAGGCCGGGCCGTGCTCGGCGAGGCCCACGACGAACGTGCCGATGGGTTGGCGCCCGCCCGGCAACTCCCGCAGTGTGCTTACGTCCAGGTCGCCGAAGACCGTCATGGCCACGGTGCGCGGGATGGGTGTGGCCGTCATCACGAGGGTGTGCGGGGCCTGGCCGGCCTTGTCCCGGAGGGCGTCGCGTTGTTCCACGCCGAAGCGGTGCTGCTCGTCCACGACGGCCAAGCCGAGGTCCGCGAACTGCACCGCGTCCTGGATCAGGGCATGGGTGCCCACCACGATGCCCGCGGCGCCGCTGGCGATGTCCAGGAGGGCCTTGCGGCGGGCGGGTGCGGACATGCTGCCGGTGAGCAGGGTGACCCGTGTGGCCTCCGGGTCCCCACCCAGCTGCCCGGCCATGGCGAGGGGGCCCAGCGCGGCCGTGATCTTCTCGTGGTGCTGCGCGGCGAGCACCTCGGTGGGGGCGAGCATGGCCGCCTGACCGCCGTGGTCCACGACCTGGAGCATGGCCCGCAGCGCGACCACGGTCTTACCGGAGCCCACATCGCCCTGCAGCAACCGGTTCATGGGTGCGGTGCCCGCGATCTCCCGGGAGATCTCCTCCCCGACCGCCCGCTGGCCAGGGGTCAGGGCGAAGGGCAGGGAGGCGTCGAAGCGGGCCAACAGGCCGTCCTCCCGCGGGGGTCGTGGGGCCACGGGATGCGCGGCGTGCTCCGCGCGACGGCGCACGAGCTCGGCCTGCAGGACGAACGCTTCCTGGAACCGGAACCGATGGCGCGCCCGTTCGTAGGCCGCCACGGTCTCGGGAACGTGCAGATCCCGGTAGGCCTGTCCCGGTTCCGGCAGTCCCTGCGCGGCGACGACGTCGGGCGGCAGCGGGTCCTGGATCGCGTCCAGGTCCGCGGTGAGCAGTACTTGCTGGACCACCTTTCCGATCCGCGGCGTGGTGAGCTTGCCGGACTCCGGGTACACGGGGATGGGCATGAGCTCACCGGAGTCCGAGGTGGCACGGGACACCGATTCGGGGGTGTCCACGAGGGCGTAGTCCGCGCCCGCCATCGACAGGTTCCCCCGGTAGAACTCCGGTTTCCCCGTGAACAGGGCGAGCGCCCCCACGGGGAGGTCCTTCTGGGCGGAGTACGCGTTGAAGAACGTGATCTTCAGGTAGGCACCGGAGTCGTCCGAGACCGTGACGTCCGTGAGACTGCGCCGGGGATCACTGCGCATGCGCCGGGTGCTTGTGCTCTCGACGCGTGCGACGAACGAGGTCCGCTCCCCCGCCACCAGGTCCGTGAGCGCCTGGATCTTCCCCCGGCGGATGTAACGCCGGGGCGCGTGGTCCAGCAGTTGGCCCACCGTGGTGATCCCCAGGTCCTGGGCCAGCAGGGACACCGTGGAGCGCGGGGACTTCCCGGGGACGTAACGGGTCAGGGGCTGGTCCAGCAGGTCCGCGAAGGCGGGCAACCCCTGCGGCGCGGCAGGCGCATCCCCGTCCGGCTGGTGGCTGGTCACCGTGGCTCCGCCGCGAGGGACGTCACTGTCACATTGCGCGCGGTGCCGCGCCGGCGCATGAGGTCCAGCGCGGTGTCCGGGTCCGCGACGTGCACGTGGACGCGCCACGTGTACCCGTTCTCGTTCTCACTGACCGCGCTGACGATCACACTGTCCCCGGCGTCGTCGAGCTCGTGGCGCAGTTCGGCGGCGTCCAGGGCGGAGAGGTCCATGGTGCCCATGACCTCGTACCCCTCCGAGGGCTCCTGCTCGTCACTCGTGAGCGGCAGCGCGTGGTCCCGGACGATGTCCTGCACGGGGTCCGCGGCCGAGTCCTCCCCGCTGAGTTCGGTGCGCAGCGCCGCGAGGATGACGAGCATGCCGAGCGCGCCGGAATCCACCGTGCCGCGTTCACTGAGCACCGGAATCTGGTCCACGGTGTCGATCACGGCCTGCGTGGCGGCCCGCACCATGAGGTCCAGCCACTCGACGAGCTGCTGATTGGACCCTTCCGCGGCGGTGTCCGGGACGGGTACCTCCCCGGCGGCCTGCAGGACGGAGATCATGGTCCCCGGAACGGGCTCGGTGAGTGCGGACCAGCACCGGACCTGGGCTGCCATGAGCGCCGCCTTGAGCTGCGCGGCGGTCAGCCGCACGCAACCCTCCACCGCCTGGCCCATGGCGGTCAACGCCACCGCGGCCAGTACGCCGGAGTTCCCGCGGGCCTGCTCGAGGGCGGCCTGGCCCGCGTAGACGAGCAGTTCGCCCACGTCCCTGCCCTCGATCAGGTGCGCGGCCTCCGCCGCGAATCCCACCGTGGCGCTGAGGTTCGCCCCGGTGTCCGCGTCCGCGACGGGGAAGACGTTGAGATCGTCTAGGACGTCCGCGTGCTCGCGCAGCCGACGGTGCGCGGCGTCGAGCCAGTTGCGTATCTCGGTGGTGG
Source organism: Kocuria sp. CPCC 204721 (assembly GCF_040980945.1). Classification (NCBI taxonomy): domain Bacteria; kingdom Bacillati; phylum Actinomycetota; class Actinomycetes; order Micrococcales; family Micrococcaceae; genus Kocuria; species Kocuria sp. CPCC 204721. The sequence goes on along the minus strand of NZ_JAVKPO010000004.1, from coordinate 212,754 downwards.
ACGAGCCGGCTCTATGGCTCAAAGTGATCCCATCCTTCGACGACGTCGCGACCGAACCACTGCCGTGGGCTCCGGCCCGCAATGGTCACGGTGCCGCGCTCGTGGCGCCGCTGCCGTGCTCCGTTCCCTGCTGACGAGCCACCGCCCCGGGGGCCGTCCCCGCGGGGCAAGGGCGCACACGAGCCTATCGCACGGACCCCGGACGGCAACGGGGAATCCACAGGGAGCACGGCGAGCAGACCGTGGTCCTCACCCCCCGTGAGCACCCACTGCCACGGGTCCACCCCAACGGCCTCCCCCGCGTGGGCGAGCGTGTGCACCGCGGGTTCCAGGGCCTGCGGGTCCAGGTCGATGCTCACGCCGCTCGCTCGTGCGATCCGGCGGACATCGCGCAACAGACCGTCCGAGATGTCGAGCATGGCGATCGCCCCCGCCCGAGCGAGTTCCGCCCCCACGGAAACGGGCGGGGCCGGTCGCAGTTGGGCGCGGTGCAGCGCGGTCCGTTCGGGCTCGGGGACGCCGTCCCAGCGCCCCGGCACGGGGGTCTGCAGGGCGTCCAGTCCGGCCGCCGCGCGGCCGAGCACGCCCACGTGCACGAGGGTCCCGCCCCGTCCGGCCCCACTGCGCAGTACGGGCTCACCCTCGAGCCTGCCCAGGACCGTGGCCGTGACGGACAGTTCCCGCCCCCACCCGAGGTCCCCGCCCACGAGCGCGCACTCCGCCGCGCCCAGTTCACCGAAGGCCCGCGAGAGTCCCGCCGCGAACTCGGAAACCCATGCGACCTGGGTCTCCCCCGGCATGGTGAGGGACACGACCATGGCCGTGGGCACGGCCCCCATGGCGGCGATATCCGCGAGGTTCTGCGCGGCGCACTTGTGCCCCACGTCCGCGCCGGTGGTGCGGTAACCGCACGGCCACACGATCGCGAAGTCCTGGTCCACGGTCAGCGTGTCCGTGGTGACCACGACCCGCTCGCCGGGGGCCGCGATCACGGCGCAGTCGTCCCCGGGTCCCACCAGGACGTGCGGTCCGTCCGTGGTGGCGCCCGGGAGGAACGCGTCCAGCAGCTCGGTCTCGCTGAGCTGGGACACGGTGGTCCCGGGCGGGGCGGCGGGCTCGTGCGTCATGTCCCTTACACTAGCGAGCCACTCCGACGGGCACAGTCACCGAACTCCCGGGTGCAGCACCTATCCTGGGTGCCATGATTCCCCCGGCCTCGCAGCACCCGTCCACGCCCACATCCGCCGCGCAGGCCCCCGGGACTCGACCGCGGCTGCGCGGCGTCATACGGGGCGCAGGGCACGCCGCCGCCGCGGGGCGCGGGAGGGCGCGACCGTCGTCGTCCCGCCGCCGCGTGGCCGGCGCGGCTGTGGTGGGTGCGCTCGTGCTCACCGGGTGCGGTTCGACCGTGACCGTGGACGGCGCCCCGGACAACGCCAACCCCGACTGCGCGTCCGTGATGCTCGCGATGCCCGAGTCGGTGAGCGGGATGGATCAGCGGGAGACCTCGAGCCAGGGCACCACGGCCTACGGGGACCCGTCGGCCATGATCGTGCGCTGCGGCGCGGAGGAACCGGGACCCACCACGGACCCGTGCACGAACGTCAACGGCGTGGACTGGCTGATCTCCGAGGTGCCGGATCAGAAGGACCAGTGGCGCGCGGTGACCTACGGCCGTTCCCCCGCGGTGGAGGTGCTCTTCGACAGCAGCCGCGTGCCATCCTCGACCGCGCTCGTGGACACGGGATCCGCCATGCAGAACATCGAGCAGACCCGGCAGTGCCTGTCCGTCAAGGACACCCTGGAGCAGCAGGGCCGCCCCTAGAAGGCGGCCTCACTCGACCGCGACCTCCACCCGGGCCCACGAGTTGTTCACGTAACCCTTGGGGTTCCACAGCGCTCGCGGTGACTCCGGCTGGCACGCGCCGGTGCTGTCCCACGCACGGGCCATCAGGACGTGGGACCCGGCCCCGGTCACCGGGACGAATGCCTCCCAGTGCTGCCACGCCCACGGGGAGGCCGCCGCATCCAGCTCGGCCTGGTGCCACGTGCGCCCGTCGTCCCCGGAGACGTCCACGCGCGCCACCGTGCGATCGTCCCCCGCGTACGCGTACCCGGTGACGCGCACCGGACCGCCCGGAACGTGCTCGTGCTCCTCCGGGCTCAGGATGTCGCAGTTCAACGCGACGGATCCCAGACTGATGCCGTCCCCCGGCCCGGCGTGATCCGGGTCCGCCCCGGGCGGCAGGACGCGATAGGCCGTGGCCTGGAAGTAGTTCTCGGACGGGTCCGCGCGCACCGTGATCCCGCGCAACCACTTGACGCTGCGCGCCCCCACGTACCCGGGGACGACGACGCGCACGGGCGCCCCGTGCACCACGGGCAGGGGTTCGCCGTTCATCGCCCACGCGAGCAGCACCTCGGACGACAACGCCTTGGCGAGCGGGATCGACCCGCCGTAGGCCTGCGGGGGATCAGCGAGGTCGGAGACGTCCGAGGCCGTGAACTCCACGTGCCGGGCGCCGTCCGCGACACCGACCGACCGCAGGACGTCGCACAATCGAGCCCCGGTCCACGGCGCGGTGGAGGTGGCCCCGGGTCCCCACGGGTCCTCCCCCGGGATGTCTCGCACGGGCAGGAAACCGGCACGGCGATTGCCCGCGCACTGCATCGTGGCCGTGAGCGTGTGGTGCGTGAACTCCTCCCGCAACCGTTCCTGCGTGAAGCTCGCGGACTCGTCGACGAGCCCGTCGACCGTGACCGCCCAGTCCCCGGGGTCGTTCTCGGGCACCGGGCCGTGATTGCGCACGTAGAAGGAATCGGGGGTCGTGATCGGATCGTGGAGTCCCGACCGGGGTGGTTCCGCGTTGTACGGGTCGGTCTCGTGGACGATCATGTCATCGCGTTTGTGCCACACGGGGTGCCCCTTCCGACCCCGGCGTTCACGCGACCCTCACGCGGCGTGCGTGGGCGGATTCAGCGCAGCCCCACGGGCCGTTCGAGCGCCAGGGTGATCAACTCGTCGATCAGTGCACTGTACTGCAGCCCGCTCGCGTCCCACATGCGCGGGTACATGGAGATGGGGGTGAACCCGGGCATGGTGTTGATCTCGTTGATGATCACGCGGTGATCGGGCGTCACGAAGAAGTCGCAGCGTGCAAGCCCCTCACCGTCCACGGCGTGGAACGCGCGCACCGCCTCGCGGCGCAGCGTGTCGATCACGTCCTCCGGGAGCTTCGCGGGGCACGAAAGTGCAGCGCCGTCGTCCTCAAGGTACTTGGCCTCGAAGTCGTAGAACGCGTGACCCTGCACCTCGATCTCCCCGGGCAGGGACGCGCGGGCATCGTCGGTGCCGTGGCCACCCAGGACGGCGCACTCGATCTCACGGCCGTCGATGCCCGCCTCGATCACGAGCTTGCGGTCGTGTTCGCGCGCGGTCTCGATGGCCGCGTCCAGTCCGGAGGGGTCGTCCACCCGGGTGATCCCGAAGGACGACCCGGCGCGCGCGGGCTTGACGAAGACCGGGAAGCCCAGCTCGGCGACGGCGCGGTGCACGCCCTGCGGGTTGGTGCGCCACGTGCGGTCGTGGACCACGGTGTACGGACCCACCTCGAGTCCGGCGGCCTGGAACGCGAGCTTCATGAAGTGCTTGTCCATCCCGATCGCCGAGGCCGCCACGCCGCACCCCACGTACGGCAGGTCCGCGAGCTCGAGCAGCCCCTGCAGGGTCCCGTCCTCACCGAACGGACCGTGCAGCAACGGGAAGACGATGTCCACGTGGCGGCCGCGGGTCAGGGCGGCACCGTGCTCGTCCGAATCGTGGATCAGCAGCCGGCTGTCCCCCGTCTGCAGGGGCAGGCTCACTCGTCGCCGCCCCACGGGCAGCTGCGCCATGGGCTGCTCGTCCAGCAGCGCCTCGAGTTCCTCCTGGGAGTACAGGAACCATGCGCCGTCCGTGGAGATCCCCACACTCACCACGTCCCACGTGTCACGGTCGATGGCCCGCAGTACCGAGCGCGCCGTGATGAGGGAGACGGAATGTTCCGACGAGCGCCCGCCGAACACGACCGCGACACACGGCTTACTGCCCGCGGCGGTGGACTCGGGGTTCTCGTGGGTGGTGCTCATGCGCTGTTCCCTTCGGATTTCAGATCGCGGCCCAACAGCCTGGGCGCCAGTTCGTGGACCGGAACGTCGTTGCGCAGCACGCTCACCACGGCCTCCGTGATGGGCATGTCCACGCCGTGATGGCGCGCGAGGGCGAGGACCGCGGGGGCGGACTTGATCCCCTCCGCGGTCTGGGTCATGGCGTCCTGCACCTGCTCGAGGCTCAGTCCGGCCCCCAGGAGCCTACCGGCCGTGTGGTTGCGGGACAGGGAGGACGAGCACGTGGCCACGAGGTCGCCCATCCCGGACAACCCCGACAAGGTGGTCAGGTCGCCGCCCAGCGCCAGGGCCAGCCGTGTGGTCTCGGCCAGGCCGCGCGTCATGACCGAAGCTTTGGAGTTGTCCCCGTAGCCGCGGCCGTCGCAGATCCCCACGCACAGGGCGATCACGTTCTTCACGAGACCGCCGATCTCGGTGCCGATCACGTCCGTGTTCGTGTAGGGCCGGAAATAGGGTGCGGCACAGCAGCGCGCAACCCACGCGGCGGTGTCGTGAGCGGTGGCCGCGACCACGGACGCCGTGGGTTCCTCCCGCGCGATCTCCATGGCCAGGTTGGGCCCCGAGAGCACGCACGTGCGCCGGGCCCACTCCTCCGTGGTGCGCTGCGTGTGTTCGGCGAGCACCTGAGCGATCACCTGGGTCATCCGCAGCCCGGTCCCGGATTCGAGTCCCTTGGCCAGGGACAGGATCACGGCCTCCGGTTCCACGTACGACGCCGCCGCGCCCAGTTGCGCGCGCAGCGATTGGGCGGGGATCGCGGCGACCACGAGGTCCGCTCCCGCGAGCGCCGAGCGCAGGTCGCTCGAGTACTCGAGGGTTTCCGGTAGCTCGATCTCCGGGACGTAACGGTCGTTGCGGTGCTCGCGGGCGATCCGCTGCATCGACTCGGGATCGCGGCCCCACAGACACACGGTGCGCTGGGCGCCGGCATCCGCGGCGGCGTCCGCGAGGACCTTGGCGAACGTGGTGCCCCACGAACCCGCTCCCAGCACGGTGACCTTGCGGGGACCGTTCGGATCCGGCGTCACGGGGCCACCTTCCCGGCTCGCGGGTCGAAGAGCTCGCGCGGTGCTTCTTCTTGCCGCAACTCACCCAGCAGATCGGTGATCGCACCCATGATGGATTCGGTGGCCTTCGTGAGCTCGTCGGAAGACGGATGACCAGGGCGCTGGAGACCGCCGGGGACGAGGTCCTCCGGGTGCATCGGCTCTCCCACGAGCACGTCCACGCGCTTACGGGGCCACAGGCTCACCGTGCGGTGACCGCTGGGGTCCCGGTACAGGATCTCCTGGTCCCCCCAGTGCGCCATGGGCACCACCGGGACGCCGGCCTTGAGCGCGAGACGAGCGGCTCCCGTGCGCCCGCGCATGGGCCACATCTCGGTGTCCAGCGTGATGGTGCCCTCCGGATAGACGATTACGGCGCCGCCGCTGTCGAGTTCGGCCAGGGCGGCCACCAAGGAGTCCTTGGCGCGCGAGGTTCCTCGGTACACGGGGACCTGCCCGATCTTCGCGATGATGGTGCCCACCACCGGGACCCGGAACAACGACTCCTTGGCCAGGAACCGCGGCATGATCCCGGACGCGTACACCGGGTAGGCCACGGTGATCGGATCGAGCTCCGTGAGATGGTTGGCCACCACCACGAAACCGCCGGAGTCCGGGAAGTTCTCCCGGCCACGCCAGTGGGATCTGGCGAACAGTCGGTAGACGGGGATCACCGTCCCCGCGAGGACGCGGAACGTTGAACGCTGCGAGGTCCTACTCATCCGGGCTGTCACTCCTTGCTGGACGGATTGCAGTTCCCTCGATCGGGTGAGCCGTGCGGTGCGGGCGGGGGCTCACCGCTCGTCGACGGTGAAGTTCGCGCCCAGCCCACCCAGTTTGTCGGTGAAGTGCTCGTAGCCGCGCTTGATCAGTTCCACACCGGTCACGTGCGAGACGCCCTCCGCGGACAGCGCCGCGATCAGGTGGGAGAACCCGCCGCGCAGGTCCGGGATGTGGATGTCGGTGGCATGCAACGGCGTGGGGCCGGAGATCACGGCGGAATGCAGGAAGTTGCGCTGCCCGAAGCGGCACGGCACCGAGCCCAGGCACTCGCGGTGCAACTGGATCACGGCGCCCATGCGGTTGAGCGCGCGCGTGAAGCCGAAACGGTTCTCGTACACAGTCTCGTGCACGATCGACACGCCCTTGGCCTGGGTCAACACGACCACGAGCGGTTGCTGCCAGTCGGTCATGAATCCGGGGTGCACGTCCGTCTCCACGATCAGGGGGTTGAGGTCCCCGCCCGGGTGATAGAAGCGGATGCCGTCCTCGCGGATGTCCAGCCCACCGCCCACCTTGCGGAAGGTGTTGAGGAAGGTCATCATATCCGGCTGCTTGGCGCCGGCCACGAAGATGTCACCACCGGTGGCCAGTGCCGCGGAACCCCACGACGCCGCTTCCATGCGGTCGGGCAGCGCGCTGTGCACGTACCCCGTGAGTTCAGGAACGCCCTCGATGCGGATCACACGGTCCGTCTGCACGGTGATGAGCGCGCCCATCTTCTGCAGGATCGCGATCAGGTCCATGATCTCGGGCTCGGTCGCGGCACCGCGCAGCTCGGTGTGGCCCTCGGCACGCGTGGCGGAGAGCAGCACCTGTTCCGTGGCCCCCACGGACGGGTACGGCAAGTCGATCTTGGCGCCCTGCAACCCGTGCGGTGCACTCATCCGGATCCCCGAATCGAGCTTCTCCACCTTGGCGCCGAAATTGCGCAGCACCTCGAGGTGGTAGTTGATGGGGCGGTCACCGATCCGGCACCCGCCCAGGTCCGGGATGAACGCCTCTCCCAGGGCGTGCAACAGCGGGCCGCACAGCAGAATCGGGATCCGCGAGTCGCCGGCGTGGGCGTCGATGTCCGCATGGCGGGCACGAGTCACGTTGGTGGGGTCGAGCGTCAACTCACCCCGGGCGTCGTCGCGCGTGACCTCCACACCGTGCAGGCTCAGCAGGTCCGTGACGACCTTGACGTCCTTGATCTCCGGCACGTTGCCCAGCGTGGAAGGAGTGGAGCCGAGCAGCGCGGCCACCATAGCCTTGGGAACCAGGTTCTTGGCGCCGCGTACCGTCACCTGACCCGACAGCGGAACGCCGCCGGTGATGCGCAAAGAAGTCATGACCTACCGATCTGCGGGAAGGGATCTCCCGGGCGCGGAACACGCACGGGACCTCGACATTCTACCGGCTCGAACCGCTGATCGGTCCAGCCGCCACTCAGGTTCGGGCGGGCAGCGTGGTGGGCTTGAACGCGGGGCGGGTGCGCTCGTACGCATCGATGTCCGCCTCATGCTGCAGGGTCAACCCGATGTCGTCGAGACCCTCCATGAGCCGCCAGCGGGTGTAGTCGTCGATCTGGAAGGGCACCGTCACGGGCCCGCACATGACGGTGCGCGACTCCAGGTCCACCTGGATCTCCACGCCGGGCTGCTCCTCCATGAGCTTCCACAGCAACTCCACGTCCGACTGGTCCACCTGAGCCGCAAGCAATCCCTGCTTGCCCGAGTTGCCGCGGAAGATGTCCGCGAAACGGGAGGAGATCACGGCCTTGAACCCGTAGTCGCGCAGCGCCCACACGGCGTGCTCGCGCGACGACCCCGTACCGAAGTCCGCGCCGGCCACGAGCACGGAAGCGTTGCGGTACTCGGGCTGGTTGAGCACGAACTCGGGGTTCTTGCGCCATCCGGCGAACAGGGCGTCGTCGAAACCGGTCTTGGTGATGCGCTTGAGATAAACGGCGGGGATGATCTGGTCGGTATCCACGTTTGACTGCTTGAGCGGGGCACCCACGCCCCGGTGGGTGGTGAACTTCTCCATGGCTGTGTCCTTTTCTGGTGGTGTACGTCGCGGCGGGTTGCGGGGCTCAGGCCACCGGCTCGAGGTCCGACGGCGCGCTGAGGGTCCCCCGCACGGCCGTGGCCGCCGCGACCACCGGTGACACCAGGTGGGTGCGCCCGCCCTTGCCCTGGCGCCCCTCGAAGTTGCGGTTGGACGTGGAGGCGCAGCGCTCCCCCGGCGCCAACTGGTCCGGATTCATCCCGAGGCACATGGAGCATCCCGCGAAGCGCCAGTCCGCGCCGAAGTCCGTGAACACCTTGTCCAGCCCCTCGGCCTCGGCCTGCAAGCGCACCTTGGCGGAACCGGGGACAACCATGACCCGCACGTTCTCGGCCTTGCTGCGGCCCTTGACGATCGCCGCGGCGGCCCGCAGGTCCTCGATGCGGGAGTTGGTGCACGAGCCCAGGAACACGGTGTCCACGGGGATCTGCTTCATGGGTGTTCCGGCTTCCAGGCCCATGTACTCGAGGGCGCGCCGCGCGGCGTCCTTGGCGTTGTCGTCCCCGGCGTCCTCTGGATCCGGGACCGCCTGGGACAGCGGCACGCCCTGACCCGGGTTGGTGCCCCACGTGACGAACGGCTCCAGTTCATCCGCGTTGATGAACACTTCGCGGTCGAACGTGGCGCCCTCGTCCGTGTGCAGGGTCTTCCAATACTCCACGGCGGCGACCCAGTCCTCACCCTGCGGCGCGTGCGGGCGGCCCTCGACGTAGTCGAACGTGGTTCGGTCCGGCGCGATCATCCCCGCCCGCGCACCCGCCTCGATCGACATGTTGCAGATCGTCATGCGCGCTTCCATGGACAGGGAGCGGATCGCGGACCCGCGGTACTCGAGCACGTGACCCTGCCCGCCGCCCGTGCCGATCTTGGCGATCACGGCCAGGATGATGTCCTTGGAACTGACCCCCGGCTTGAGCGTGCCCTCCACATTGATGGCCATGGTCTTGAACGGTGCGAGCGAGAGGGTCTGGGTGGCCATGACGTGCTCCACCTCGGACGTGCCGATCCCGAACGCGAGCGCCCCGAAGGCTCCGTGCGTGGATGTGTGGGAGTCACCGCACACCACGGTCATCCCCGGCTGGGTCAGCCCCAGCTGCGGACCCACCACGTGCACGATCCCCTGTTCGGCGTCCCCCAGGGAGTGCAGCCGCACACCGAATTCCTCGCAGTTGCGGCGCAGCGTCTCGATCTGCTTGCGGGAGGTCTCGTCCGCGATGGTCGAGAAGATGTTTTCGGTGGGCGTGTTGTGATCCTCGGTCGCGATCGTCAGATCGGTGCGCCGCAGTCCGCGTCCGGCCAGCCGCAGGCCTTCGAAGGCCTGGGGGCTCGTGACCTCGTGGAGCAGGTGGAGGTCGATGTAGATCAGGTCGGGGCGTCCGGCCTCGCCCTGGCGCACCAAGTGGTCGTTCCACACCTTCTCCGCCAGCGTCCGCGGCGCGGTGGTCTGTGTGCTCGTCATCTCGTCACTCCTGCTCGTGTCCTGGCGTGCGGTGGACGACGCCGCGTGGGCGGCGTTCGCGCGTCCCGCACGTGACCGTTGCCATCATGGTCATCGCTCGCGGCGAGCAGTTCCACTCCTCGGACTTGCTTCTCGCATTGTGAGACGGCAATATCAAGGCATGGACACGACGCACGCGATGGATCCTTCCGGAGCCCCCCTGGGCTCTCCCCTGGGCGGCCGAGGGACGGGCTCGGGCATGCCCGAGGAGTCCTCGTTCTCCCCCTCCGGCGTGGGGGTCATCGACAAGGCCTCCCTCATCCTGGACGCCCTCGAGGCCGGTGCGGCCTCCCTCGCGGATCTCGTGGAGACCACGGGGCTCGCGCGACCCACCGCCCACCGGCTCGCGGTGGCGCTCGCCCATCACCGGTTCGTGGGCCGGGACGTGCACGGGCGCTTCGTCCTCGGGTCCCGCCTCGTGGAGCTCGCCTCGGCCGCTGGTGAGGACCGACTGATCTCTGCCGCGGCCCCCGTGCTCCTGCAGTTGCGGGACAGTACCGGTGAGTCCTCCCAGGTGTTCCGCCGCCAGGGCGAGTGGCGCGTGTGCGTGGCCTCGGCCGAACGGCCCATCGGCTTGCGCGACACGATCCCCGTGGGCACCCAGTTGTCCATGAAGGCGGGCTCCGCCGCGCAGGTGCTCGTGGCGTGGGAGGACCACGCGCGCCTGATCGAGGGGCTGCATCACGCGCGGTTCTCCGCCACGACCCTTGCCGGGGTACGACGCCGCGGCTGGGCCCAGTCGATCGGCGAACGCGAACCGGGGATCGCCTCGGTCTCCGCGCCCGTGCGTGGACCCTCGGGCAGGGTGATCGCCGCGGTGTCCATCTCGGGACCCATCGAACGCCTGTCCAAGCAGCCCGGTCGGAAGCACGCGGACATCGTGGTCCAGGCGGCCCGGCACCTCACGGAGGCCGTGCGCGTCAGCGCCGCGTGAGCCCGTGGGCGCAACCCGGGCCGGGCGCATCGGCAAGGGTGAGCCCCGAGCACGCCGTGCAGGTCAGCGCCGCGTGAGCGCCGCCCGTGCCACGGCCCCGGTGAACTCGCGGTGCGCCTCGAGTTCGTGTTCCACCGGGGCCTGGACCGTCTCCTCGGCGGTCGTGCGGACGGAACGCTGCAAGCGACGTCGTACCCGCGAGGCCCGGACACGGGACGCGAGCGACGCGATCACCGCGCCCGTGAGCGCGAGGAAGAGCGCGAGCACGACCCCCGCGAGCACCATGAGCGTGGGCATGGGTAGTGGGAAGCCCTCGACCGTGGGTGGCGGGGGCAGGGGGATCTGGAAGTACTCGGCCAGGAACAGACCCAGCAACCACAACAGACCGAGCACCGTGACGAGCATGGCGAGCCACTGCAGGACGTCGAAGACGATCCACCACCAGGACGCCCCGCGCGCGGAGAACTTGGTGCGTGCGACGGCTTGGTCCAGCGCGTCCGGCAACCGCTGTTCGTTGCTGCGGGCGGCGCCACGGATGCTGCGCCGCCACGGCTCCCCGGCGCCCTGGGAGATATCGTCCGCGAAACCGCGCACGGCGGAGTCCGCGGCGGCCTTCTGGGACGCGTTCATGGGCGGCAGGGACGTGCGGTGCACCCCGGGGTCCGAGTGCTTGTCATGGCTCTCGATGTGCAGGCGCTTGAGCGGGTCCTTGCGCAGGCGGGTGAGCCAACGCGTGGCGATCCACCCGGTGTGCCGCCCCGCGCGCAACCGGTACGAACGGGCCGCGGCGTCCGCGACCAGGTCGATGCCGGCGGCACGCGCGAGCCCGGCGGTGAGCCGTTCACTCGCGTCCTTGGTGATCCCGCGCGGATCGCCCTCCCCCGCGGCGCGCGCGAGTTCCCCGGCGCTGTGGATGACGTCCGCCTCGAGCCGCTGCCCGGCGGCGGCGCGTTGGGCGGCCACGGCGTGGATCCGGTCCCGCAGCTGCGGGACACCCTGACCCGTGAGAGCGGAGACGGCCACGGGCGCGCTCGGCCCGGTCGCGGGGAGACCGTCCTGCGCCACGAGTTCCGTGAGCGATGCGAGCACCGAAGGGACGTCCCGCTCATCGAGCCGGTCCGCCTGGTTGAGCGCGACCATGGTCACGGCGCCGTGGCGCGCAAGCGGCTGCACGAAGTCCTGGTGCAACACCGCGTCCGCGTACTTCTGGGGGTCCACGACCCACACGACCACGTCCACGAGACCGACCATGCGCTGGACGATCTGCCGGTGTTCCCGCGTCACGGAGTCGAAGTCCGGCAGGTCCAGCAGCACGAGCCCACCGCTCGTGGTGCTCGCCTTGCGCCCGCGCCCGGTGGACGTGCTCAGCGCGGGACCCACGACCCTGCGGTCAGCGACGTCGAGCCAGTCGAGCAGCGGCTGGCTGCCCTCATCCCCCCAGATCGCGGCGAGCGGTGCGGAGGTCGTGGGTCGGCGCGCCGCACTACGGGCGAGGTCCTGACCGACCACGGCGTTGAACAGGGAGGACTTGCCGGAGCCCGTGGCGCCGAAGAAGCCCACCACGGTGTGGTCCGCGGACAGCGCCCGGCGCTGCGCGGCGCGCTCGAGGGTCTCCCGCGCACCCCGGATCACCTCGGCGTCCAGGCGACCCTCCGCGATCTCCACGGCCTGCGCAAGTCCGGAGATCCGATCGGGCAGGGACACGTCCTGGTCCCGGGAACGCGGGCTCACAGGGCCTCACTCTCTGCGCGCACGCGGGCGGCCGCTGCGTGCAGTTGCTCGGCCGAGGGGTGCTCCCCGAGTTCGTCGATCGTGTCCAGGAACTGCTTGGCCCGACCGGCCAGCATCGTCCGAATCCGGGTCTCCAGGTTCTTGCGCGCCTGGTCGCTCATCCGGCGCACGGCGTCCTCACCGAAGACCGCCTCGAGCAGTTTGGTCCCCACGACACCCGAACCACCCGCGATCCCGACCTCCAGGCCGGTCAGCCCGCCCGTGGTCGAGAACACGGCGATCATGAGGATCACGGCGAGCGCGTTCACGCCCAGCGACATTGCGCGGGCCCGCGTGCGCTTGCCCGCGCCTTCCTGCTGGATCATGAGCATGACGTCCGACTGCCACGACCGGATGCTCTCCGCGACCTGGTCGGGGAAGTCCGGTGGCAGGGCGGCCGCATCCCGGCCCGCGAGCAACACCTGTCCGGCGGGCTCGTCACGCCAGCGCCGCTCGGCGGATTCCGCGGCACGGGCCGTGTTCTCCACGATCACGGCCTGCAGACCCGATTCGATGGCTTCCTCCACGCGCACCTCGGGTGCGGGCTGGCCCTTGAAGAACGCGGTCATCCGGTCCCGGACCCGCCCGATTCCCGCCTCGAGGCTGCGGAAGAACTCGCCGGTTCCCACGAAGTCCTGCCAGCGCGCGAGCACCTCACCGCGCAACAGGGTCCCGTCCCGAGTGGAGTCGATGATCGCGCGCAGCGCCTCGTCGAAGGACGTGGTCACCTCGCGGCGCAGGTGCTCCTCCGTGTGCTGCTGGCCCGCCACGGCCTCCGCGGTGCGGTCGGTCGTGTCCGCGAGTTCCCGCACCGCACCCCCGAGGGTGCGCGCGGCGATCTCCGAGCGGGCCTGCGCGTCCGCGCCGAGCGTCTCGAGCCACTCACGCAGCGGTTCCACGGCGGCCGGGGGCAGCATGCGCAGCTCGTTGAGCGGGGACTCCTCGACCACGAAGATGGGGGCGCCACCCAGTCCCTCCTCATTGAGCATCCGCCGCAGGTCCTCCTCGATCTCCGCGGCCGACGACGCCTGCACCCGGTCCAGCACCACGGCCACCGTGATGTCGCGCCCCGCAGCGTTGCGCAGCAGCTGCCACGGCACGGCGTCCGCGTAGCGATTGGCGGTCGTGACGAACAGCCACAGGTCCGCGGCGGAGAGCAACTGGGCGGCCAGGGCCCGGTTATTGTCCGAGACGGAATCTACGTCCGGGGCGTCCAGGATCGCGAGGCCCTTGGGGATGTTCTGGTCCGCGAGCAACACGAGGGACCCAATGTCCTCCACGGCCGTCCCACCGTCGTCGGGCGCCGGCGCGGGGCGAGAGGGATCCACGAGGGTCCCCTGGACCCGGGCCAGGTGCGGCAGCACACGCTGAGTGGTGAACGCCCCGGCGTCGCTCGGGTGATGGATCAGCAGGGGTCTGCGCGTGGTGGGGCGAATGGCCCCGGAGCGTGTGACCGGGTGGCCCACGAGGGCGTTGACCAGGGTTGATTTCCCCGCGCCCGTGGAACCGCCCACCACGGCCAGCAGCGGGGCGTCCAACGAACGGACACGCGGCAGGACGTAGTCGTCCAACTGGGCCACGGCACGAGCCGCGTTCTCGCGCTGTTGCGCCGCGCTCGCCGTGGCGAGCGGCAGGGTCGTGGAGCGCAAGAGCTCGCGCGTGGTCTCGAGGGACTCGATGAGCGGCACGGCCGGTGCGTTCTCGGTGTTCACACGATCATTGTGCCAGTCGTCACGCGGGCGTCGCGGCAGCGCGCCGGGAACGGACGGGAGCAGTGGGTGGCAGACATGCGAAGAGCCCCGGTTTCCGTGGAAACCGAGGCTCTTCCGTAGTGACCCCAGCGGGATTCGAACCCGCGTTACCGCCGTGAGAGGGCGGCGTACTAGGCCGCTATACGATGGGGCCGTGTACTTTCCGTGGACCGCGGTCGGAAACTCGTTCCTGTGCGGTCCCGCGTTGACGCACCAAACGGTAACATCTTCGCGGTATTGCTCCAATTCGGGAAAACCCACCGTGGAACAGCGATGCTCGGTCCGTTCGAACCGTAGTCCGTCCGATGCCATAAAGCGCTGGGATACCAGGACTCGAACCTAGAATGACGGTACCAGAAACCGTTGTGTTGCCAATTACACCATATCCCAATGGTCTCGTTGCCCGCCCGGTCCGCACCGGATCGGCCGCGCAACGAGCAATAACTATACCCGGGGAACCCGCCGCTGCCAAACCGGTCCGCGGGGTGGGGGTCGCCTCCCGGGTGACACCCACCCGTCGCGGACGGATCGCGTTAGGACGCGGCGAGGTGCTCGCGTAGCGCGCGGATGCGCTTGAGCGACGATTCTTTCCCCAGGATTTCGAGGGATTCGAACAGGGGCGGGGAGATCCGCTGGCCGGACACTGCCGTGCGGACCGGGCCGAACGCCAGGCGCGGCTTGATCCCCAGGCCATCCACGATCGCCTCGCGCAGGGCGATCTCAATCTTCTCGGCCGAGAACTCCTCCAGCGACTCGAGAGCCGTGAGAGCGGCGTCGAGCACCTGGGGTGCGCTGTCCTTGAGCTGCTTGGCAGCGTCCGGGGCGATCTTGATCTGCTCGTCCGGCAGGAAGAGGAAGCCCAGCAGGCCGGGGGTCTCACCGAGCAGGTTCATGCGCTCCTGCACGAGCGGGGCGGCCCGATCCAGGACGTCGTTCTCCTTCTCGGTCAGGGTCTCCCCCACGAGGCCGGCAGAGCGCAGGTACGGGATCAGCCGGTCCCGGAAGTCCCGGGGGTCCAGCATGCGCACGTGCGTGCCGTTGATCGCCGTGGCCTTCTTGAGGTCGAAGCGCGCAGGGTTGGCCAGGACGTCGTGGATGTCGAAGTTCGCCACGAGTTGGTCCACGGTGAAGATGTCCTCGTCCGCGGACAGCGACCACCCGAGCAGGGCCAGGTAGTTCAGCAAACCCTCGGGGATGAACCCGTTGTCGCGGTGGTGGAAGAGGTTGGACTCCGGGTCCCGCTTGGAGAGCTTCTTGTTGCCCTCCCCCATGACGTAGGGCAGGTGCCCGAACTCGGGGATGAACTCGGCGACCCCGATGCCCATGAGGGCGCGGTACAGCGCGATCTGCCGGGGCGTGGAGGACAGCAGGTCCTCGCCGCGCAGTACGTGGGTGATCCCCATGAGGGCGTCGTCCACGGGGTTCACGAGTGTGTAGAGCGGCTGGCCGTTCGCGCGGGCCACCACGAAGTCCGGGACCGAGCCCGCCTTGAAGGTGATCTCACCGCGCACGAGGTCCGTGAACGTGATGTCCTCGTCCGGCATGCGCAGGCGCAGCACGGGCTTGCGGCCCTCGGCCCGGAACGCATCCTTCTGCTCCTCTGTGAGGTCGCGATCGAAGTTGTCGTACCCGCGCTTGGGGTCCTCACCCTTGGCACGGTGACGCTGCTCGACCTCCTCGGGCGTGGAGAAGTCCTCGTAGACGTAGCCGCCGGCCACGAGCCGGGTCAAGACGTCCTGGTAGATCTCGCCGCGCTGGGACTGCCGGTAGGGCTCGTGGGGTCCGCCCACGTTGACGCCCTCGTCCCACGTGATGCCCAGCCAGTCCAGGGCGTCCAGGATCTGCTGGAAGCTCTCCTCGGAATCGCGGGCGGCGTCCGTGTCCTCGATCCGGAACACCAGCGTGCCGCCCGTGTGGCGGGCCCACGCCCAGTTGAACAGGGCCGTGCGAATCAGACCCACGTGCGGGGTGCCCGTGGGGGACGGGCAGAAGCGCACGCGCACGGGTGCGTCGGCGGGAACGGTGGGGTGCAAAGTCGCTGCGTCGTCAGTCATGATGCGTTTATTCTACGGGTAGGAGTCATCCCCGCGGCGGGTACGGGGACTGCCCGCGGGGACTGCCCGCGCGGGTGTCGGCGAGCGCTGCCGCACCACCCCGGCCGGTTCCGACGACGGCGCGCCGAGGGACGGCTCGGCAACGCGTGCGCCCCGGGGGTCGTCAGGCGACGGCGCGCCCCGGGGTGGCCCGGGGTGGGCCGGCGGCGCGCCGGGTCAGCGCCGCAGCACCGTGGTGAGCTCGCCGACGCCCTCGACCTGCACGGAGAGCTGATCGCCCTCGTCCACGATCCCGACCCCCGCGGGGGTCCCCGTAAGGATGACGTCACCGGGCAACAGCGTGAAGGCCTCGGACGCGTAGGAGACGAGCGTGGCCACGTCGAAGATCATGTCCCGCGTGTTGCCGTCCTGTTTGAGCTGCCCGTTCACGGTGGAGCGCACG
The DNA here is from genome assembly GCF_040980945.1 of Kocuria sp. CPCC 204721. NCBI lineage: Bacteria > Bacillati > Actinomycetota > Actinomycetes > Micrococcales > Micrococcaceae > Kocuria > Kocuria sp. CPCC 204721. The sequence goes on along the minus strand of NZ_JAVKPO010000004.1, from coordinate 196,260 downwards.
GACAGGGCGGAGGTGTCCAGCTCGGTCTCGATCCACGGGCCGATCGGGCACGCGCCGTCGAACCCCTTGGCCCGGGCCCACTGGCCGTCGGTGCGCTGGGCGTCGCGGGCCGTGAGGTCGTTCGCGGCGGTGTAGCCGAACACAACCTCGGGAACGCGTTCCACGGGAACGTCCTTGCACATGCGCCCGATCACCACGGCGAGCTCGGCCTCGTACGAGACCTCCTCGGTCCAGCTGGGCAGGGTCACGGGATCGCCGGGACCGGACACCGCGGTGTTCGGTTTGAAGAACAGCATGGGAGCGGGCGGTAGCTCGTTGCCGAGCTCCTTCGCGTGCGCTGCGTAATTGCGCCCCACGCACACGATCTTGGAGCGCGGGATCACCGGGGCGAGCAACCGGGCCTCGGACACGGCCACGGTGCGTTCGAGCTCCTGGATCCCCACGTACAGGGGGTCGCCGGTGAGGTACCGCAGCGTCTCGGCGCCGGGTTCCCCGTGCACCGTGCCGAAGTGGATTTCGTTGTCGTGTGTGAACCGTGCGATGCGCATGCTCACAGGCTACACAGCCGCCCCCGGTGCAACCGAGGTCGGACCGGGGGCGGCTGGTCGAACGGGTGGCACGGACCCCGCCACGCGAAGCGTGCCGAGGGAATCACGCCACGTGGATCACGCCAAGCGGGTCAACCAACCGTGCGTGTCCTCCGCCTTACCGGTTTGGATGTCCAGCAACTGCTTGCGGATGGACATGGTCACCTCGCCGGGAGCCGCGTCCTCCGGGCCGATGGTCTCGTCGTGGCTCACGAGCCGCCGCACGGGTGCGATCACCGCGGCCGTGCCGCACGCGAAGACCTCCGTGAGGTGACCCGAGTTCACGCCCTCGCGCCACTCGTCCAGGGTGAAGGCGCGTTCCTCGACCTGCAGCCCGCGCTCCTTGGCCAGCTGGATCACGGAGTCGCGCGTGATCCCCTCGAGGATGGTCCCGGTCAGTTCGGGGGTCACGAGCCGGCCGTCGTCGAAGATGAAGAACACGTTCATGCCACCGAGTTCCTCGACCGCGTCCCCGCGCTCGTGGTCCAGGAAGAGCACCTGGCTGCACCCGTGCGCGTCCCCCTCCATCTGGGCGATCAACGACGCCGCGTAGTTGCCACCGCACTTCGCGGAGCCCGTGCCGCCCTTGCCCGCGCGGGCGTACGTGCGCGAGAGCCAGATGTCCACGGGTTCGACCGTGCCGAAGTAATTGCCCGCCGGGGACGCGATTACGGAGAACAGCGCCTGCCTGGACGGACGCACCCCCAGGAACGGCTCCGTACCGATCATGAACGGACGGATGTAGAGGGACTCGCCCTCCCCGGAAGGAACCCACTTCTCGTCCTGGGCCACGAGCTCGCGGATGGCATCTACAAACGTCTCCTCGGGCAGCGTGGGCAGGGCCAGCCGCTGCGCCGAGCGATTCAGCCGCGCGGCGTTGGCCTCGGGGCGGAAGCTCCACACGGATCCGTCCGCGTGCCGGTAGGCCTTGAGTCCCTCGAAGATCTCCTGGCCGTAGTGCAGCACGGCGGTGGACGGGTCCAGGCTCAGCGGGCCGTACGGCTGCAGCCGTGCGTTGTCCCAGCGGCCGGTGTTCGCTTCCACGTCCCCCTGCCAGTCGATGCACACCATGTGGTCCGTGAAGTGTTTGCCGAAACCGGGGTTCTGCAACACGGCTTCGCGCACCTCATCGGTTGCGGGGTGGGGGTTGAGCTGCTTGACGAATTCAGTGCTCACGGGTGTTCTCCTTCGACGGCGTGCTGCCGGGCATCCCTGCTGAGGCGGTGCGCTGGCACGTGATGATGTGCTCCCAGTATCCCGCCCGCGGTGGCCGGGACGCGGACCTTAGGCGCTGCGCGCACCCAACTGCGCCACGACGTCGTCGCCCACCTGCGACGTGCTGCGCTGCGCGGAACCGTTCGCCTCCAGGTCTGCGCGCACGGCGGCGTTGACCTGTTCCGCGAGATCGGGGTGGCCCAGGTGCTCGAGCATCATGGCGCCCGCGAGGATCGCGGCCGTGGGCTGGGCGGTGCCGGTACCGGCGATGTCCGGGGCGGAGCCGTGGACGGGCTCGAACATGGACGGCGCGGTGCGGTCCGCGTTGATGTTGCCGCTGGGTGCCAGACCGATACCCCCGGTGACCGCGCCGGCCTGGTCGGTGAGGATGTCCCCGAACAGGTTGTCGGTCACGATCACGTCGAAGCGCGCGGGGTCGGTGGTCATGAAGATCGTGGCGGCGTCGATGTGCATGTAGTCCACGGTGACGTCCGGGTACTGCTCCCCGATCTCGTCCACGGTTCGCTGGTAGAGGCGCCCGGCGTTGACCAGGACGTTGTGCTTGTGGACCAGGGTCAGCCGCTTGCGCGTGCGGCTGTTCGCGAGGTCGAACGCGTAGCGCACCAGGCGGCGGACACCGTGGGCGGTGTTCACGGACACCTCGGTCGCGATCTCGTGCTCGGTGCCCGTGCGCAGCGTGCCACCGTTACCCGCGTAGAGCCCCTCGGTGCCCTCGCGCACGACCACGAAGTCGATCTCCCCCGGGTCCGACAGAGGGCTCGTGGCACCGGGGTACAGCACCGCGGGGCGCAGGTTGATGTAGTGGTCGAACCCGAAGCGCAGCTTGAGCAGCAGATCACGTTCGAGGATCCCGGAGGGGATGCGCTTGTCGTTGGGGGCGGCACCCACGGCACCGAACAGGATCGCGTCGTGGGAACGCAACCGTTCCATGGTGTCCTCGTTGAGCACCTCACCGGTCTCGAGCCAGTGCTCGGCGCCGAGCGGGTAGCTCGTCTTCTCGAGGGTCACCCCCGCGGGGCGGGTCACGGCGTCGAGGACCTTGACGGCCTCGGCCACGACCTCCGGGCCGATACCGTCACCGGGCAGGACGGCGATCGAGTGGCTGCGGGCGGGTGCGGAAGGTGACGTCGGACTCATGGAGGCCAGCTTAGGTGCGCCCGCCGCGGCCTTCCACATGGTGAACCCGGGTTTCATATAGCGAGACGAACAGTGGGTGCGAGATCCGCTGACAGCCGACCGACCCGACGACGCTCGGCCGGCCCGCGACGGTCGCTGCGGCGTCGTGCGGACAGGCAACGGCCGGGCCGACCGACGACGACCCGGCCACCGCACCTCGATACCGCAGTACCTCAGTCCTGGAGCGCCTCCGGGGCCTCGTAGCGCGGGAACACGCCGGAGGGCTTGGGCAGTTCGGTCCCCGCGGCGAGCCGCGTCCCCAGGGCCGAGAACTGCCGCGCCTGCCCCTCGGGCTGACCGAGCTGGTCCAGCAGCCTGGCCATGGAATCCGGCATGACCGGCTGCACGAGGATCGCGACGATGCGCAGCACCTCCGCCGTCACGTACAGCACGGTGGCCATCCGTTCCGGATCGGTCTTGCGCAGCACCCACGGCTGCTGCGCCGTGAAGTAGCGGTTGGCCGATGCGATGACCCGCCACACGGTCTCCAGACCGCGGTGGAACGCGAGCTCGTCGAACGCCGCGCGGTAGTCCCCCACCGCCGACTCCGCCTGTTCGAGCATTTCGAGGTCCTCGGCAGTGAAGTCCCGCGGTTCCGGCACCGCGCCCCCGAGGTTCTTGGCGATCATCGAGAGGCTGCGCTGGGCCAGGTTGCCGAGGTCGTTGGCGAGATCCGAGTTGATGCGTCCGGCGATCGCGTCGTGCGAGTAGTTGCCGTCCTGGCCGAACGGGACCTCTCGCAATAGGAAGAAGCGCAACTGGTCCAGCCCGTACTCGCCGATCAGGGCGTGGGGATCGATCACGTTGCCCACGGACTTGGACATCTTCTCGCCCTGGTTGAACAGGAACCCGTGCGCGAAGACCTTCCGGGGCAGCTCGAGCCCTGCGGACATCAGGAACGCCGGCCAGTACACGGCGTGGAAGCGCGCGATGTCCTTTCCGATCAGGTGCACGTCCGCGGGCCAGAACGCCCGGAACAGCTCGGCTTCCGTGTCCGGGTAGCCGAGACCCGTGAGGTAGTTGGTCAGGGCGTCCACCCACACGTACATCACGTGCTCGGGGTTGCCCGGCACGGGCACGCCCCAGTCGAACGTGGCGCGGGAGATGGACAGGTCCTGCAGTCCGCCGCTCACGAAGGACGCGATCTCGTGCGAGCGCGTCTCGGGCTGAACGAACCCGGTGCGGTAGAGCTCGAGCAAGCGGTCCTGGTACGCGGAGAGCCGGAAGAAGTAGCTCTCCTCCTCGGTCCACGTGAGTTCCGTGCCCGTACCGATCGAGTAGCGCTGACCATCCGCGCGCACCTCGGTCTCGTCCTCGGCGTAGTAGGCCTCGTCCCGCACGGAGTACCACCCGGCGTACTTGCCCAGGTAGATGTCCCCGTTGGCCTCCATGCGCCGCCACAGCTCCTGCGACGCCGCGTAGTGGTCCTCGTCCGTGGTGCGGATGAAGCGGTCGTAACCGATCTGCAGTTTGTCGTCCATGGCCAGGAAGCGCGCGGAATTGGCGTCCGCGAGGTCACGAGGGCTCACGCCCAGCTTCTCGGCGGTCTGCTGCATCTTCTGGCCGTGCTCGTCCGTCCCCGTCTGGAAGCGGACGTCGAAGCCGTCCAGCCGCTTGAACCGGGCCAGGGTGTCCGCGGCGATCGCCTCGTAGGCATGGCCGATGTGCGGCGCGCCGTTGGGGTAGGAAATGGCCGTGGTCACGTAGAAGGGAGTCTGCTCAGTCACCCCACCACTCTATCGACCCGCGCACGGTGCCCGTCGCCCTTGAAGTGGGTACGACGCCGCGGTGCCCCTCCCGCGGGAGGGGCACCGCGGCGTCGTCGTCAGTCATGTCACGCTCTGTCGGCGCGGAGGCAACGGAAGGAGGGATCAGCGAGCGGCGGTGCCCTCGGTGTAGTCCTCGTCCGTCTGCTCCCACGCGAACAGCGAGCGCAGCTGGCGGCCCGTTGTCTCGATGGGGTGCTTCTCCTCCTTGGCGCGCAACTCCTTGAACTCGCTGCCGCCGGCGGCCTGGTCCTTCATGAAGCGGTCCGCGAAGACGCCCTCCTGGATGTCCTTGAGAACGTCCTGCATGCGCTCCTTGACGGAGGGGTCGATCACGCGCGGGCCGGAGACGTAGTCGCCGTACTCGGCGGTGTCGGAGATGGACCAGCGCTGCTTGGCGATGCCGCCCTCGACCATGAGGTCCACGATGAGCTTGAGCTCGTGCAGCACCTCGAAGTACGCGATCTCCGGCTGGTAGCCGGCCTCGGTCAGCGTCTCGAAGCCGTACTGGACCAGGTGGGACATGCCGCCGCACAGCACGGCCTGCTCACCGAACAGGTCCGACTCGGTCTCCTCGGTGAAGGTGGTCTTGATGACGCCAGCGCGCGTGCCACCGATGCCCTTGGCGTAGGACAGCGCGAGCTGCAGCGCCTGACCGGACGCATCCACCTCGACGGCCACGAGGTCCGGGACCCCGCGCCCGGCCTCGAACTCGCGGCGCACGGTGTGGCCCGGGCCCTTGGGGGCGACCATGGCCACGTCCACGCCCTCGGGGGCCGTGATGTAACCGAAACGGATGTTGAAGCCGTGCGCGAAGAAGATCGCGTCACCCTCGTCCAGATTGTCCTTGATGGACTCCTCGAACACCTGCGCCTGGACCTGGTCCGGGGTCAGGATCATGATGACGTCCGCTTCCTTGGCGGCCTCGGCCACGGTCAGCACGCGCAGGCCCTGGGCCTCCGCCTTGGCGCGGGACTTGGAGTCCTCGGACAGGCCGATGCGGACGTCCACGCCCGAGTCACGCAGGTTCAGCGCGTGGGCGTGGCCCTGCGAACCGTAGCCGATGATGGCCACGGAGCGGTTCTGGATGATCGACAGGTCGGCGTCGTCGTTGTAGTAGATCTTTGCCATGGGCTTGCTCTATCTCCTTCGAATAGCGGATGGGCATTGCACGTCGGGGCGCAACGGCACGGGCGTTGCGCGAGATGCGGTGTCCTGCGGCCGAGCGGTCAGTGACGCAGGGCGCGATCGGACATGGATTTGGGGCCGCGGCCCAGGGCCACGGTGCCGGCTCGCACGATCTCCCGGATCCCGAAGGGTTCCAGGACGTCCATGAGGGCGTGGATCTTGTCGCGCGATCCGGTGGACTCGATGACCACGGATTCCGTGGAGACGTCCACGATCGTGGCGCGGAACAGGTCCGCGGCCTGCGTGACCTGCAACCGGGTGGCCGCGTCCGCACGGACCTTGACCAGGATGTGGTCCCGCTGCACGGAGGACTCCGGCGACAGCTCCACGATCTTGATCACGTTGATCAGCTTGTTCAGCTGCTTGGTGACCTGCTCGAGCAGCTCACCCTCAGCGTCGACCACCACGGTGATCCGGGAAATCCCGTTCAGCTCCGTGGGGCCCACCGCGAGCGAGTGGATGTTGAACGCGCGCCGCGCGAACAACCCCGCCACGCGGGTCAGCACGCCCGGCTTGTCCTCCACCAGGACGGAAAGAGTGTGTCGGCTCATCGATCAGTCCTCCGTGTTCCACTCGGGCGTCATGTTGCGGGCGATCTGGATCTGGTCGTTGGAGACCCCGGCGGGGACCATGGGCCACACCATCGCGTTCGCGGAGACCACGAAGTCGATCACCACGGGGCGGTCGTTGATCTCGAGCGCCCTCTTGATGGTCTCGTCCACGTCCTCGTCCTTCTCACAGCGCAGGGCGGCACAGCCGTAGGCCTCCGCGAGCTTGACGAAGTCGGGGATGCGGCGGGAGTTGTGACCCGTGTTCAGCTCCGTGTTGGAGTAGCGACCGTCGTAGAACAGGGTCTGCCACTGGCGCACCATGCCCAGGGACGAGTTGTTGATCACCGCGACCTTGATGGGGATATTGTTAATCACGCACGTGGCAAGCTCCTGATTGGTCATCTGGAAGCACCCGTCACCGTCGATCGCCCACACCACGCGGTCCGGCTGGGACACCTGTGCACCCATGGCCGCGGGGACCGCGAAGCCCATGGTGCCCAGGCCCGCGGAGTTCAGCCACTGCCGGGGCCGCTCGTAGTCCACGAACTGCGCGGACCACATCTGGTGCTGTCCCACACCGGAGACGTAGACCGCATCCGGCCCGGTCAGCTCGGAGATCCGCTCGATCACGTACTGGGGGCTGCCCAGACCGTCATCGGTCTTGGTGTAGCCCAGCGGATAGGTCTCGCTCAGGGAGTTCAGGGTATCCCACCACAGACCCAGATCCGGCGTGCCGGTTTCCTCGAACTCCTGGCGCACGGCCTGGGTGAGGTCCGGTATCACGTACTTGAGATCCCCCACGATGGGCACGTCCGCCACGCGGTTCTTGGAGATCTCCGCGGGGTCGATGTCCGCGTGGATCACCTTGGCGTTCGGGGCGAACGAGCTCAGCTGACCGGTCACGCGGTCGTCGAAGCGCGCTCCCAGGGTGATCAGCAGGTCCGACTGCTGCAGCGCGTACACCGCCGGCACGGTCCCGTGCATCCCGGGCATGCCCAGGTTCTGGTCGTGCGAGTCGGGGAAAATCCCGCGCGCCGTGAGCGTGGTGACCACCGGCGCGCCGGTGAGTTCGGCGAGCTCGAGCAGTTCCGCGGGCACGTCCGCCCGCATGGCGCCGCCACCCGTGTAGAGCACCGGACGCTGGGCCGCCGCGACCATGCGGGCGGCCTCCTTGATCTGCTTGGAGTGCCCGCGCGTCACGGGACGGTAGCCCGGCAGCTCCATCTGCGGGGGCCAGCTGAAGGTCATCATCGCCTGCTGGGCGTCCTTGGCCACGTCCACCAGGACGGGTCCCGGACGCCCGGTCGAGGAGAGGTGGAAAGCCTCCGCGATGACCCGGGGGATCTCCTGGGCGTCCGTGACCAGGTAGGAGTGCTTGGTCACCGGCATGGTCATGCCCACGATGTCCGCCTCCTGGAAGGCGTCCGAACCGATCGCGGAGCTGGCCACCTGACCGGTGATCGCGAGCATGGGGATCGAGTCCATGTTGGCGTCCGCGAGCGCCGTCACGAGGTTCGTGGCACCGGGACCGGACGTGGCGATGCACACGCCCACGCGACCTGAGGCCAGGGCGTAGCCCTCCGCAGCGTGCCCCGCACCCTGCTCGTGGCGTACGAGGATATGGTTGATCTTCTCGGTGTCCAGCAACGGGTCGTAGGTGGGCAGGATGGCACCACCCGGCAGACCGAAGACGTCCGTGACACCGAGCTGCTCGAGGGAGCGGATGATCGCCTGGGAACCGGTCATCTCCTCCGGGGCCACGACCTCCGCCGCGGTACCCGTCAGCCGTGCCTGGTCCGTCTCCGCGGGCCGGGGCACCGAAGCCGCGGGCGGCCGCCGCTGGGCCATCACCGCCGGTGAGATCGGCTGATCCTTACTCATAGTGCTGTGTCCTTACCTGCTGTGTTGTGCGAGATGCCGAGCGGGGTGGCGCGGGGCGAGCCGGTGACAGGTCGTCATACATGGAAAAAGGCCCTTGCCACGGGTTCCGTGGGCTGAGGGCCTGGCGGGTACGCGCGTCGAGTACTCCTCAGGCCCGGTGTCCGATGAGGACGACCGGTACGAGGTCTACCACGATGCGCAGTGCCGTTGTCATACCGCCCATGGTGTGACCCGCAGAACGCGGGTGTCAAACTACGGACACCCCTTCTCACAATGTGAAACATTGTGTCCCCCACCGTGGCACCCCCGTCCGCGTGCGCGAGCCCGTCCGTGGTCGACCGTGCGGGACCGTGGGTGTCCGTGCTCACTCGTCCTGCAGGGCCAGTCGGCCCGGCTGCACGAGGAACTGCGGTGAGCGACCCTGCCGGATCAGTTCCAGCTGCTCCAGGATCAGCTTGCGCACCCGGGGCCGGAAGGAGACGTTGGAGCCACCCACGTGGGGCAGCACGATCGAGCCCGCCGCGCTCATCAGGGAGTGGTCACCGGGAAGCGGTTCGGGGTCCACCACGTCCAGCGCGCAGCGCAGACGGCCCGAGACGACCTCCGCGGTCAGGGCGTCCGTGTTCACCACGGGACCCCGGCCCACGTTGACCACGAGGGCGTCGTCCGGCAGCAGCGCCAGGGTCCGCTCGCCCACCAGGTCGCGGGTCGCATCACCGAGGGGTAGCGCAAGCACCAGGATGTCGGTGCGCGGCAGGATCTCGTCGAGTTCGTCAATGCCGTGGATACGGCCAGCCTCGTCCTCGCGGGCGTGGGAAGCCACTCGGGTGAGCTCCACCTCGAACGGTGCGAGTCGGGAGATGACCGCGCCTCCGATCTCCCCGACGCCCACCACGGTGACGCGGGAGTCAGCCACCGCGCGCGAGAAGTACCGCTTGTAGACACCCTCGTGCTGTTGCAACACGGCCCGGTCCAGGTTGCGCTGCGCGGCGATGATCAGTCCCAGGGCGATCTCCGCGGTCCCGGCCGCGTGCACCCAGCCGCCGGCGGCCAGGGCCACGTCCTCACCGATCTTCTCGGGCACGCCGTCGAAGCCCGTGGACTGCAACTGCACCAGACTCACGTCCCGCACGACGGAGGGGTCCTTGAGCCAACGCCCGCTGTAGTAGGGAGCCACGGCGATGTCCACGTCCTCCCGGGCGCAGCCCTCCGGCTCGTTCTCCAGATCCCACAGCACGCACGTAAAATCGGTGGTTTCGGCGCTGATCTCGTCGAAGAGCTGCTGCTCGGGCAAGGAGATCACACGCAGGTCGGACAGCGGAACATCCTGGGAGTGGCTCATGCCCCCGATTCTACGGTCCGGTATACGCCGTAGGACCTGTACAACGGACGTGGCCCTCGGCACCCCGCAGCCCGATTTGACTCCCCCCGCCGTGGTGCTAAAGTAATCTCTCGTTGCGAGGGAGAAAGCAACGGCGAACACCGCCCGCTGACCCGTCCAACGCCCGCGCCTCTAGCTCAATTGGCAGAGCAATTGACTCTTAATCAATGGGTTCAGGGTTCAAGTCCCTGGGGGCGCACGGAACGACCGAAAGGACCGGATCACATGTGATCCGGTCCTTTCGCTGTCTGAACTCAACGAGCGTGCGCGGTGGCCCCGCCGCTCGTTGCGTTCCGGGTCACGACGACGCCGCTGCGCCGCCCGGGTCAGCGCGACGTGGCGCTGTGTTCCGACTCCGTCGGTGAGTCGGCACCCTCCGTGGGACCGGCCGGGGTCTCGGCGCCGTCCTCGACCTCCATGCGCCAGCGTGCACCACCCAGGGTGGAGATCAGGTCGATGAGCTTGCGGCGGAACTGCTCATCCGTGTCACGGTCGCTACCCAGCAACCCCTTCTCCAACCGCGCGGCGTCCACAAGGACCCGCTCCCCCGCCGGGGAGATGCTCACCATGTGGGAACGGCGGTCGAGCGCGTTGCGGGAACGCGTGATGTGACCATGCACCTCCAACCGGTGCAGGGTCTTGCCCATGGTCTGGGCCTGGACGCGCACTTGGTGGGCCAGTTGCGCCTGCGTCATGCTGCCCTCCGAGCGGAGGACGTCCAGGGCCATCACGCCCGCGTGGGTGATACCGAGAGACGCGAGGTTCTCGTTCCACGCGTGTTCCACGAGGCGAGCCGCCGTGGACAGCAGACGGTTCGTGGGCCACTGGTTCTTGTAGGACATAGGACTATCGTATCCGCTCGACGAAATCGCTGAACAATACTACGGGGCACCCCGCCAGTCAAATCCCCGCGCCGAACATCGTCTTGCGAACCCCTCTCGTGCGACTGCGGGAACCGCCCGGGATCGTGCGCACTGGGCGCGGGGCGGACGCAGCGACGTCGTACGGCGGGACCGAGACCGGAGCCGGTGCGCGAACCCGAAGCATGGCATGCTCGGGTGCATCCCTGAACTGTACGTGAGAACGCGTCCTTAGGGAACACCTGTCACTCACCAGGAAGGATCACGCCGTGACCGTTCGTCTGTCCCCCGGGGACGCCGCTCCCGATTTCACCCTGCCCGACGCCCACGGGGAGCCCGTCGCCCTGGCGGGCCTGCGCGGGAGCAAGGTCATCCTGTACTTCTACCCCCGCGCCGCGACCCCCGGCTGCACCACGCAGGCGTGCGACTTCCGGGACAACATGGCCTCGTTCGATGCCGAGGGTTACCGTGTGCTCGGGATCTCGCCGGACGCTCCCGCTGCCCTCGAGCGCTTCGCACAGAACGAGGGTCTGGGCTTCCCGCTGCTCTCGGACGAGGACCACGCCGTGGCGGAGGCGTACGGCGCGTGGGGCGAGAAGAAGAACTACGGGAAGGTCTATGAGGGTCTCATCCGCTCGACCGTGGTACTCGACGAACAGGGGACGGTGAGCCTCGTCCAGTACAACGTGCGCGCCAAGGGGCACGTGGCCAAGCTGCGCCGGGACCTCGGCCTCGACACCTGAGCGGGCGGCCGCCGCCCGGCCTGGGACCCGGAACCGGGGCCGCACCGCGCGCGCTTCTCGGCGAGCGCGGAGGAAGCACTGGTTAGTCACTGGTTAGTATGGTGGACGATTCCGGGCACCCCCTCCGCGTTCAGGCCGGGTCCGGGTCCCGATGTCAGCGCGAGTGGTGGAACTGGTAGACACGCAGGATTTAGGTTCCTGTGCCTCACGGCGTGCGGGTTCGATTCCCGTCTTGCGCACCATGATGCCGCGTACTGCCGTGCGACGACGCGGCGGCCAGAGAAAGGATGCGCCGTGGTTGCTGAGAACCGCCTCGGACGGCGTTCCTTCCTCTCCCTCGTGGGCGCGGGGCTCATGCTCACCGGTTGCGGGTCCACGACCGCCCGCCCCTCGGCGAGCGCCACCGCACCCCGCAACACGTTTGTTCTGGCGCACGCCGCGGCACCGGCGGGGCTGGACCCCTCCCGGAGGAACTCGCAGGAGACGGCCCGGATCGCCACGCAGATCCTGGAGGGGCTCGTGACGGCGGACCGCTCGACCGGTGAGCCCGCGCCGGGCCTCGCGGAGTCGTGGGAGCTCGCGGATGATCGTCGGTCCGTGACCTTCACCCTGCGCCGGGGGGTCCGCTTCCATGACGGTGCCGCGCTGGACGCCGCCGCGGTCAAGGCGAACTTCGACAAGTGGCAGGCCCAGGCCGAGTCCTCCGAACCGTGGGCCTCGCGCTGTGCGTTCGCGACGGCCTTCCGCCACGACACGTCGAGCTCGCTCGTGGCCTCGGCCTACGCCGGCACGGAGGTCACGGACGAGCGCACCGTGGTGGTGAAGCTCACCCGCCCCTACACGCCGCTGCTGGCCGCCCTGACCCAGCCGGCGTTCGGGATCGCCTCCCCCGCGAGCATCGAGGCGGGGACGGAGAACGAGCACCCCGTGGGCACGGGCCCCTTCCGCTTCGACTCGGCGACCGCCGACACCGTGAAGCTCTCCGCCCACGAGGGCTACTGGGGCGAGCTCGGGGACGTGGGCACCCTCGAGATGCGGGTCATCCGTGACGCACATGTGCGCTGTGCGGCCCTGCTCACGGGTGAGGTGGACGCGTACGACCTCGTGGGGCTCGACGCCTTCGCGCCCCTCGCGCGCCGCGGCGTGCAGGTGCTCTACCGCGACCCCTACTCCGTGTCCTACCTCGGGTTCAACCGTTCCGTCCCCGTGCTGCGGGACGTTGCGGTACGCCGCGCCGTCGCCTCTGCGATCGACCGCGGTGCCCTGGCGTCCCAGCTGTACCCCAGCGGGACCAACGTGGCGGACCAGTTCGTCCCCGCCCGGTTCAACGTGGACGGCGAGAACCTGCAGATCCCCGGCTACGACCCCCAGCGCGCCCGGGACCAGTTGCGGGCCAGTTCCTACCGGGGGCAGGCCCTGCGCTTCTACTACCCGCGCAATACGCCCCGGATGTACCTGCAGGAACCGGAGCGCGTGTACGCGCAGATCTCGGCGCAGCTCACCCGCGCGGGCTTCCGTCTGGACCCCGTCCCCATGGACTGGGACGACGGGTACGTGGACGCCGTGACCGACCCCACGGCGGGCCACGCGTTCAGCCTCCTGGGCTGGAGCGGGAGCTTCCGCGACCCCGACGGCTTCATGGGCCCGTTGCTGGGCACCCCCGACGCGCAGTTGGGGGACGACGACGCCGGGTTGCTCACCGCGGTCAACCGCGCCGCCACCATGCCCCAGGGCGACGCCCGCAATGCCGCGTACCGCACGCTCAATGACCGCGTCTCGGCGGTGATCCCGGCCGTGCCGCTCGCGCACCCCGTCTCGGCGGTGGCCGTGAACTCGCGCGTGGCGTCCTTCCCGTTGACCTCCACGGGGTTCGAACGCTTCAACGAGCTGCGCCTGGCCTGAACCGCACCATGTGTGCCCGGCGGCTCCGTTGGGAGTTGGCCGGAGCTGGGGATACCCTGGACACCGGAAAGCCTCGGCGCAGTGCCGCGTCGGTCATGCACGCACGGGAGACAATGTGACTTCATCTCAACCCACCGAAACCGTTGACGTCGTCCTGGTGGGCGCCGGCATCATGAGCGCCACGCTCGCGACCCTGCTCAGCGACCTGCAGCCGGACTGGTCCATGACCGTCCTGGAGCGCCTCAACGCCGCGGGTCTCGAGAGCTCCAATGCCTGGAACAACGCGGGCACCGGACACTCTGCGCTGTGCGAACTGAACTACGCACCCCAGGCCGCGGACGGCACTGTGAGCGCCAAGAAGGCCCTGAACATCAACGAGCAGTTCCAGGTGACGCGCCAGCTGTGGAGCTCGCTCGTGGAGAACGGCACGCTCGAGTCCCCCGGCACGTTCATCAACCCCGTGCCCCACATCTCCATGGTGTTCGGTGAGGACCACGCGGACTACCTGCGCGCCCGCTACGACGCGTTCAAGCCTCACAAGCTGTTCGAGCGCATGGAATTCACCGAGAACCGCGACCAGATCGCCGAGTGGGCGCCCCTCACGATGCACGGCCGCGGCGCCGGTCGCGTGGCGGCGACCTTCGCCCCCGAGGGCACGGACGTGGACTTCGGTGCCCTCACCAACCAGCTGCTCACCCACCTGACCGGGCGCAACGTGACCGTGCGCTATGGCCAGGAGGTCACCACCCTGAAACGCCAGAGCGACGGTTCCTGGAACGTCTCGGTCGAGGACAGGCTCAACAGCGACAACAACCGCGTCATCCACGCGCGCTTCGTTTTTCTGGGTGCCGGCGGCGGCGCGCTGTCCCTGCTGCAGAAGTCGGGGATCCGGGAGGCCAAGGGCTTCGGCGGGTTCCCCGTCTCCGGTCTCTTCCTGCGCAACACCGATCCCACCGTTACGTCCCAGCACAACGCCAAGGTCTACGGCCAGGCCTCCGTGGGCGCCCCGCCCATGTCCGTGCCCCACCTGGACACGCGCTACGTCCACGGCGAGCGCACCTTGATGTTCGGGCCCTACGGCGGGTTCAAGCCCAACTTCCTCAAGCACGGTTCCCTGCTGGACCTGCCCAAGAGCGTGCGCGCGCACAACCTCTACCCCATGACCCGTGCGGGTCTGGCCAACCTGGACCTAGTCAAGTACCTCGTGGGCGAACTGACCAAGACCCGGTCCCAACGCATGGACGCCCTACGGGAGTACTACCCCACCGCCGAGGAGTCCCAGTGGGAGCTCATCGAGGCCGGTCAGCGCGTGCAGGTCATGAAGTCGGATCGACAGAAGGGTGGCGTGCTGCAGTTCGGCACCGAACTCGTGACCAGCGCGGACGGCTCGATTGGTGCTCTGCTGGGCGCCTCCCCCGGTGCGTCCACGGCCGTGCCGATCATGCTCAACCTGCTCTCCCGCTGCTTCCCGGCCAAGATGTCCGAGTGGGAGCCCAGGATCAAGGAGCTGATCCCCTCCTACGGCAAGAAGCTCGATGAGAACCCGCAGCTCGCGGACGAGATCATGGGTCACACCGCCCAGGTGCTCGGCATCAAGTAGTCCCGTTCCGGCGGACGTTACGGAGGGTCTTTGTGCACTGCGCACAAAGGCCCTCCGTCGTCTCCACCCCTGATCAGCTGTGCCCCAATGCGTGGACAGGCTCTGTCCTCCCGGCCACAAGTGTGGACACCGCTCGCTGGGGGCGCGCTCATCCCCTCTCGTAACATGTAGATAACGTCCATAGGGGGTGGACGTTGCCAAAGGGGGAAGAATGACATCAAGGGGGAGTGTCGAAGCGTGGGATGCACTAAGCCGCTGCCATGTGTCGGTGACACGTCAGCTCCAACGCGGAGTGGATTTACGCGGCTTGTCTCGTCGTGAGTTCGAGGTCCTGGCCGCGCTGTGCACCACCGGCCGGGGTGGCCTGCGGTTACGCGATCTCAACAGCCACGTGCTGTTGACGCAATCGAGCCTCTCACGCATGCTCGAGCGTCTCGAGAACAAGGGGCTCGTGACCCGGCGCCAGGATTCCCAGGACCTGCGCGGTGTGCGGGTCGCCCTGACCGATGCCGGGACCCAGCTCTACGAGCAGATCTCGCAGGACAACGACCAGATGGTCGCGGACGTCATGAGCACCGCTCTGGACGCCCAGGAGATCAGGGTGCTTACGCGACTGAGTGAACGCATCCATCAGTACGCGTTGTCGTTGTCACGGTGACCGATCCGCACCGCTGCACGCACTGACCCGCCCGTACGGCGGCCCACACCGCGCCCACGATTCGTCGTGGGCGCGGTGTCGTGTCCGGCGACGTCGCGTACAGCGGAGTCGCGCCCCGGCGGTGCCGCATGCCCCGATACCATATGATGCAGTGCCGCGCCCGATGGCGCTGCGCCGGGCGGCGTCGTCGGCGGCAGCACCGGGCCGGCGCCGTATAGGCGCACGGTGCGTCGGCGGGGGTCGGGAGGCCGCTAAACTGTTGGGAGTACCTGCTTTGCGCAGCCACCACATTCGCTCCTGGAGAGGACCCCCATGACAACTCAGCATTTGGAGTCCACGGCGCGTCGGGGGGACGCGGCCCCGGACCCGGACCATGATGCCAAACCCGACTCCCCCACCAAGCTCAAGGGGCAGTCATGGGGTTACGTCTTCAAGCGCGCCCTGTCCGAATTCAGTAAGGACGGATGCACTGACCTCGCCGCGACACTGACGTACTTCGCGGTGCTCTCCATCTTCCCGGCGCTTCTGGCGTTGGTGTCCCTGCTGGGTGTGTTCGGCCAGGGTGAGGCCACCACGAGCGCCATCCTAGACTTCCTGAACCGTTATGCTCCCTCGTCCGTCGTGGATCTGCTCTCCGGACCCATCTCCCAGCTGACCACTCAGTCCGGGGCCGGACTGGCCCTGGTCGTCGGTGTCCTGGGTGCACTATGGACCGCATCGGGTTATACCGGTGCGTTCTCCCGGGCGATGAACCGCATCTACGAGATCGCCGAGGGTCGCCCCTTCTGGAAGCTCAAGCCCATCATGCTGCTGATCACCCTGATCATCGTGCTGATCGTGGCCGCCGTGATGTTCATGGTGTTGCTCTCCGGTGACTTCGCGCAGACCGTGGGTGACCTGGTGGGTCTGGGTTCCACCACCGTGACCGTGTGGAACTGGGCCAAGCTGCCCGTCATCCTGTTCCTGCTCGTGCTGCTCATCGCGATCCTGTACTACGCGACGCCCAACGTGAAGCAGCCCAAGTTCAAGTGGTTGAGCCCGGGCGCAGCGATCGCGCTCGTGTTCATGATCATCGCCGGGCTCGGGTTCGGTTTCTACGTGGCGAACTTCTCGAGCTACAACGCGACCTACGGCATCATCGGCTCCGTGATCATCCTGCTCCTGGGCCTGTGGATCATGAACAACGTGCTCCTCTTCGGCGCCGAGGTGGACGCCGAACTCGAGCGTGGCCGCCAGTTGCAGGGCGGGATCCGTGCCGAGCACGCCGTCCAGCTGCCTCCCCGGGACACCACCCAGGTGAAGAAGCAGAAGGAGAAGGAGGAGAAGCTCGAGGCCGAGGGGCGCAAGATCCGGCTGCGCACCGAGCACGTCGACTACTCGCAGGACTCCTGAGTCACCACGACGATCCTTCACAACGCGGGCCCGCACCATCGTGCGGGCCCGCGTTCTCATGTTCAGGGCCTGCCATCCGGTGTCGCCGACCGGTTTCCCCGACTTGGTTGCGTCGACCCAGATCATCTCCCGGCTCGTCATCCGCGCCCGGTATTCGTCGCGGGGCGAACGTACGCGGCGTCGTCGTGCGCCGTGTGGCGGCCACCACGCATACTGGGAAGGACCCTAGAAAGCTGCGAGACGACGGAGGCAACCGTATGCACAAGGTCAAAGGCGTGGTGGTGCGGGCCAAGAACGAGCCCGCCACCGTGGAAACCATCCTGGTCCCCGATCCGGGGCCGGGCGAGGCACTCGTGGACGTGCTTACGTGCGGGGTGTGTCAGACGGACCTGCACTACAAGGTGGGCGGCGTGGGGGACGCCTTCCCCTACCTCCTGGGGCACGAGGCCACGGGCGTGGTGAGCGCCGTGGGCGAGGGCGTCACGGAGGTGGCCGTGGGCGATCACGTGATCCTCAACTGGCGAGCGGTGTGCGGCGAATGCCGGGCCTGCCGCCGCGGTGAGCCGTGGTACTGCTTCAACACCCACAATGCCGAGCAGAAGATGACCCTCGAGGACGGCACGGAACTCGAGCCGGCTCTGGGGATCGGCGCCTTCGCGGAGAAGACCCTGGTCGCCGCCGGGCAGTGCACCCGCATCGAGTCCCCGCTCGAGGACGGGCAGTACGCCGCGGTGGGTCTGCTGGGCTGCGGCCTCACCGCCGGGATCGGCGCGGCAATCAACACCGGTGCGGTCAAGCGCGGAGAGTCCGTAGCGGTCATCGGCTGCGGCGGCGTGGGCACCGCCGCGGTCGCGGGTGCGGCGCTCGCTGGTGCGACCACGATCATCGCGGTGGACGTGGACGACGACAAGCTGAGCACCGCGCAGCGGCTCGGCGCGACCCACACGGTCAATTCTCGGTCTGTGGATCCCGTGGAGACCATCCGCGAGCTCACGGGCGGTCACGGCGCGGATCTCGTGATCGACGCCGTGGGCGTGGCCGACACCTTCATGCAGGCCTTCCAGGCGCGTGACCTCGCGGGTCGCATGGTCCTGGTGGGCGTTCCCAATCCCGGGACCGTGGCGGAGATCCCGCTGGACCAGGTGTTCTCCCACGGCGGGTCCATCAAGTCCGCGTGGTACGGGGACACCCTGCCCTCGCGCGACTTCCCGATGCTCGTGGACCAGTACCTCCTGGGCCGGTTGGACCTGGATGCCTTCGTCTCCGAGCGCATCGCCCTCGAGGACGTGGACGCCGCGTTCGGGACCATGAAGTCCGGCAAGGTCCTGCGTTCCGTCGTGGAACTGGCCCGATGACGCGCACACCGCAGACCGTCCTGACCGACCCGCGCGGCGGCGTCACCGTCACGAACTGCGTCACGGAGGGTACGTTCAGCCTGGACGGCGAGACCTTCGACGTGGAGAACAACGTGTGGGTCGTGGGTAACCAGGCCGAGTGCGTCGTGATCGATCCCGCGCACGACCCCGACGCCGTGCTCGCCGCAGTCGCGGACCGCACCATCACGCACGTGCTGCTGACCCACGGTCACGACGACCACATCGCGGCGGTGCGCGAGTTCACCGACCGCGCGGGCACGGACGCCCCGATCATGATGAACCACGAGGACCTCATGCTGTGGCGCGCCGTCTACCCGGAGGGGCCGGAGCCCGAGCCGTTGCGAGACGGACAGGAGATCCTTGCGGGCACCGTGGTGTTCACCGTGTTGGCCACGCCCGGCCACTCTCCCGGGTCCGTGGTGTTCCACGCCCCGCACCTGGGTGAGAACGGGGTGGTCTTCACCGGGGACACGTTATTCCAGGGCGGCCCGGGTGCCACGGGGCGGTCCTATTCGGACTTCCCCACGATCATCGACTCCATCGAGAAACGGCTGCTCACGCTGCCCGAGGACACCCTCGTGCTCACGGGTCACGGCGACTCCACGACCATCGGCCAGGAGAAGCCACACCTGAGTGAATGGATCGCCCGCGGCCACTGAGTGATCGCGCTTGCGGTACGACGCCGCTCGGCCCGGTCCCCTGCGAACCGGCCCGGGCGGCGTCGTCGTGTGAGCAGCGTCAGATGCGGGGCCTGGGCCCGGGGCTGCGGCGTTGCGTGTAGTTGAAGATGAGGGCGGTGGCCAACAGCACCATAGCGGCCGCCATGGGGACCATGGCCGCGGTCATGTCGTCGAAGTGTACGCCCAGGTACGCGCTGAGCGTGAGTCCCAGCGCCGTGGCGATGCTCGACGTCACAGTCATGCGTGCCACGAGTCCCAGGAAGTCGCTGCCCGCAGTGACGTAACCGGCACTGCTGTGGAGGCACAGCAGGCACGGGCCTGAGAACAACCCGAGCGCGAGGAGCACGAGGGAATACCCCACGAAACCGGACGGCCCGGACATGAGCATGGATGCCAGCAGTGCACCCGTGGCGGCGAGAATCCACATGTTCTCAGCGCTCAACCGGCGGCGGAAACGCACGGCCAGGCTCGACCCCACGGCGGCCCCGAACCCCAGCAACGCATAGATGACCCCCATGGTCTCCACGCTGTCCAGGGACACTGAGTACACCACGAGGCACCCGAGTACCGCGCCCATGAGGGCGTTCAGCGCCGCCACACCGTAGATCAATCCATGGCTCAACCGGAACACGGCACGGCTGCGCCCGGGCGCGCCGCGGGGGCGTCGCCAGGGCCAGAGGGGCATGTCCGCGCGGGGACAGCGGGCGGAGGAATGCAGGACGAATGCCGCCGTGATCAGCACGGTCCACACGGCGGCGAAACGCAGCACCACCGCCGGGCCCATGGTCACAGCGAGCAGTCCCGTGAGCGCGGCACCCAGCACCGTGGCCAGTCCCTCGTTCACGGATTCGCGGCGCATGGCCGCCGGGAACGCTTGTGACCGGTCCTGTGCTCGCAACACGGAGGCCCAGCGGAGCCGCGCGGCCAGTCCCATGGGTGTCATGACCACGCCGGCCACGAAGAACGGCGCGAGCGCGGGCACGGCATCCCACGAGACCGGGATCTCGGTGACCTGGGCTCGTGATAGCACCCAGAGGATGATCCCCTGGATCAGGGAGAACGCGGCCAAGGCCCACAATCGCCAGCGGGCGTTGGCCAGCGCGGCCACGCCCACGCCGCTCACGGCTATGCCGAGACACAGGGACGCCGAGCTCAACGCGGCCGTCCACGCCGAGGAGGACGAGACCGCCACGAGCGTGAGCAGGCCCAACGGGGCCATGACCTGGGGCAGGCGGAGCAACAGGGTGATCGCGCCCAGCCTGCGATCACTGCGCACGGTGCGTTCACGAGGGGTGAGCACCTTGCCGGGCTTCTCGGGCGCGGGGCGGCGGATCGCTGTACTCACGACCTCAGCCTACGCGGCATCCCACGGCCCCGCGACGACCGACAGATGCGAGCCACCGGGGGTCTTGGTGACCACGAGCTGGGTGTCGATGCGTTGTTTCATCTCGCTCACGTGGGACACCACACCGATGACCCGCCCCGTGCGGCGCAACCCGTCCAGGGTCTCGAGGACCTGCTCGAGGGTTTGTTCGTCAAGGGAGCCGAACCCCTCGTCCACGAAGAGCGTGTCGATCTCCTGTCCCCCGGCCTCGGACCGGACGACATCCGCAAGAGCCAGGGCGAGTGCGAGCGAGGTGAAGAAGGATTCCCCGCCCGACAGTGTCTCCGTGCCGCGGCGGACACCGGTCCACGAGTCGTCGATCTCGAGTCCGAGCCCGGACTTGCCACCCCCTCGGGTGCGATCCGTATGCACCAGTGTGAAGCGACCGGAGGACATCCGTGCCAGGTGTTCGGACGCCACCGCGGCCACGTGCTCGAGCTTCGCGGCGAGTACGAACGAGGTCAGGGTCATCCGCAGGGCGTTCTCGGGGGAGTTCGCCGTGGCCACATCCGCGAGTCCGCTCAGGCGCTGGGCGTTCTCTCGAGCACGCTCGAGTTCGGCGTGTCGGGCGGGCATGTGCTCGGCGTGGGATGCGGCGTCGGCCGCGAGGGTCTGCAGTCCGCCCAGCTTCTGGTTCAATGCATCCCGCAACTGTTCGTACCCGTCCCGTTCGGCGGCGGTGCGAGCCAGTGCTTCCTCGGACAAGCCCGCGCGTTCCTCGGCGCTGAGCCCCTCGGCACGTTGCATGTCCTGGGTCGCGAGTTCCGCCGAGACTGAGTCCCGCTCCTCCTGCAGGGCGGTGAGCCGCTCGGCGAGTCCGGCCGCGTCCGCCGGGTCCATGAGAGCCTCGTCCGCGGCGCTCTCGGTCTCGAACGGGGACGCGTCAAGGGCACGTTCCACGGCACCCTGCGCGGTGCGGACCTCGTGTTGCGCGGCCTCCAGCGTCCGCTGTTGCGATTCCCACTCGCTCACCGTGCGCACGAGGCGCTCGGACCGTTCGAGGAACTCGGTGGCCGAATCGAAACCCCTGATGCGCCGGGCCAACTCCTCACGCGCCCGGTCGCACCGTGTCAGGAGTCCCTTGAGGCGCGCACGGGTCCCCGCGATGTCACCGTTGATCCGCGTCCCCTCCCCCTCGAGATCTTGGACCTCCCGCCGAGCAGCCGCGATCTCGGCCTCACCCCGGCGCACCCGGGTCAGGCTCTGCTCGAGTCGGGCCAGTTCCTCATCGGCGTGGCGACACCGGTCCACGGCGGCGTCGACGTCCGTGTCCGCGCCGCGCGCGAGCGCCTCGGCCGCACCGGTCTGCGCCCGCTGCCACGCTGCGTGGGATGCATCCACGGTGTCCTGTGCGGTGTCCCGGGCGGCGCGTGCGCGATCGAGTGCGTCATCGGTGACCTCGTCCTCGGTTCCGGCGCCGGCGAGGTGCGGGTGCTCCGTGGCTCCGCACACGGGGCACGGATCCCCCGGCTCCAGCCCGGTGGCGAGGGTCGCGGCCGCACTCGCGTAGCGCTGCGCTTCGAGCGCTTCCACGTGCTGGGCGGCGGCCCGCCGTGCGGTTTCATCCTCCCGGTACCGGCGCGCCCGTTCCTGCTCCTCCGCCCGGGCCCGTGCGTATTCCCGACTCGCGGCCACGGCCTCCCGCGCGGTGCGGGCCCGTTCGCGCACGAGGGCCTCGTCCTTGACCTCCCCCAGGAGTTCGCGATGCGATTCCTCGCTGCGGGTCAAGGCGTCCCGCGCGGAGGCGAGATCCCGGGTGAGGTGCGTCGCCCGCTCCTCGAGCGCCGAAAGGGCCTTGCGTTCGCGAGCCGCCTCCTCCTCGTCCCTCGTGAGTGACTCCTCCTGGGCCACGGCGCCCCTGGCGGATTCGCGCGCGGTCACGACTGCATCGCGCAGACCCGCGGGCACCTGCCCGGACTCGTCCACGGCGTCCATGAGGCTCGCGTTCGGGCCCAGAATGTGCTGAGCCACGCGGGCCGACGGCGCGTCCCCCGTGACAGTGGCACGCAGGTCGGTGACGGCGGCGTCAAGGGTCGCGACGCGCCGTCGGGCGTCACGCAGTTCCACGAGCGGCGCTTGCAATTCCTGTGCCGCCTCGTGCTCGCGCAGTTGTCGGGCCGCACCCTCCGACTGCTCCGCGTGCTCCGCGAGTTCATCCCGGCGCCGCGTGAGTTCGCCGCGCCTCCTGACCAGCGAATGCAGGGTCTCCAATTGTGCGTAGCGCTGCTGGGCCCCTGTGTACGACGACGCCGCGCCGTCCCGTGCCCGGCCCACCGTGTTTACGAGGGTGACGCAGTCGTCGACCAGCTCACGCCATCGATCCGGGCCCCCTTCGTTGTCGGCGTCCCCCGATTTCCCGTCCGCGGGCCCCTCCTCCGAAGCGGCCGACGCAGCACTGGTCGAGGCTCGGCCCTGGTCAGACGAATCCGCGTCGGTTTCTCCACCGTTGGCGTCCGCCGCGGTGCCCACGGCGACGTCGCCGACCGACCCCTCGTCCGACGGGAGATCCAATCGGGTCCGGAGCGCCCCGGGGAGGTCCGATAAGACGTCCTCCGGTAACCGGGCGACCGTGTGGGCCACGCGTTCCCTGAGCCGGGCGAGGACCTCGTCCGCTCTTTCCGCCTCGCGTTCCGCCTCGTACAGGACGCTCTTGGCTCGATCCGAGCGCGTTTTCAGCTCATCCTGGATGTCCGCGTAGACGTCCGTGCCGAACAGCGTTTCCAGAAGGTCTTCCCGCTCCTTGGAACCGGCTTGCAGGAACCTGGCGAACTGGCCCTGGGGAAGCATCATCACCTGGGTGAACTGCTCACGGTCCAGGCCCACGACGTGGTGGATGGTCTGCCCCACGTCGTCCGGGCGGTAACCGCGGTCCACCCATTGCCCCGCCACGTGTTCCCGCAATGACACCGTGGCGTGACGGTCGCTCCACCCGGACGCAGCCCGGGAGGACGGTTCGCGCCACGCGGGCGTCCTGCTCACGTGCCACCGCCGGCCACCCGCCGTGAACTCCAACTCGACGCGCGGCCCGGTGCGGGGATCCGCGTGATCACTGTGCTGGGCCTTGCGCCCGCCCTTGGCGACAGTCGTGGGCCCGGATCCGTAGAGCGCGAAGCAAATGGCATCCAACACGCTGGTCTTACCCGACCCGGTTTCGCCGTTGAGCAGGAAGACCCCTGCCTCGTTCAGGACGTCGAAATCCACCGTCTCCCGCTTGGCGAACGGCCCGAAGGCGGTGATCTCCATCCGATGCAGCTTCACTGCTCCACTCCCCTGCTGCGCGCGGCGGCCACCGCGTCCGCGATCTCGTCCTGCTCCGGCCCGGACAGCCCCCGGTGCCGCACGTGGTCGTAGAACTGCGCGCACAGCTCCTCGGCACCGGCGGCTTCCGCGACCCGCGCGCTGTACGCCTGCTGGGTCAGAGTCCGGCCGCCCTCGGGTTCCCAGCGCAGTTCCACCGTGCGGGGAAACCGCGTCCTGATCCGATCCATCGCGGATGCCGGGCGGTCACGATCCGTGAGGACCACCTGACACCAGGCACCCTCCGCCGAGGTGTGCGCCGGATCCCGTAACAACTCGTCGAGTGTCCCCCGCAGGCACGCCAGATCCATGCGCGCGGCGTGGTCCAAGCCGGTGACCTCATGGACCCCGGTCTCCTGGACGTCCACGAGCCACGCTCCCTTGGGGTGTCCGGCCTCGGAGAAGGAATAGGCCACGGGCGAGCCGCTGTAGCGCACGGCGTCCGCGACTCGCTGCCGGCGGTGGATGTGGCCGAGCGCCGTGTAGTCATGACGGGCGAAGACCTCCGCCGGGACGGTGCCGAGGCCCCCGGAATCGACGACGCGCTCCGAATCCGTGGGTTGCGCCCCCGTCACGAACGCGTGCGCCATGACGACGGACGGGATGTCGCCTCGTTCTTTCCTGTCCGCATCGATGCGCTCCATCACGGTGCCCAGCACGGCCTGGTGCGTGGGTGCACAGTCGAGCGACGGCGCGGCCGCGCGCGGTTCGATGTACGGGATGCCGTACACGGCCACCGTGAACGCCCCCGGCAGGGTGGCACCGCGCGGGCCGGGGGCGGGCGGCGTCGTCGCCCGGGCGACCGTGATCGTGGAGTCCGTCGACTGCGAGAGCAGGACCGGGACGTGGGCGTCCGGCACGCGGGTCAACAGGTGGACGCCGCCGTGGGACATGATGCCGGAGCCGAAACCCAACCGCACCGGGGAGTCGTGGTTGCCGCTCGTGAGTATCACGTACGCGCCCGCCTCGCGGATCTGCGCCAGGGTGGCGCTGAGCAGCTCCACCACCTCCGTGCGGGGCTGGGCGCGGTCGTACACGTCCCCCGAGACCAGGACCGCGGAGACACCGTGGTGCCGTACCCACTCGACGATCTCGGCCATGGCCTGCGCCTGGACGTCCAGGATGTCGACGCCGTGGAAGGTACGCCCCAGGTGCCAGTCGGAGGTGTGCAAGATCAGCATGGGGTCAATGTAACCGCGGTCTCGGACACCCACAGCGACCTCCCGCACATGTGCAGGTCACACGGCGCGGGCGCCCCTGACGGTGTGATCCACCGCGGCCGCCACCGCTTCGCTAGGCCGGCGGCGCGCCACGTGGCGGATTGTTTCTACTCGCTAGTTCCCTCTTCCACGCCGTGACCAGGGGTCATGCATGCGCATGTTCTTCGTCGTCCACAAGCTACGGCCCAGCCATGGCCCGCGCCGTCTTGCGCCTCTATGCTCTGGGGGATGTCTGGTACGTCACACAACGGTGTGGCACGAGGGGGTTCACCGGGATGCATTCACCACGACTGATCGCCACGGCCGGCCGGGGAACGACCCTCGCCCTGCTCGCAGCGCTGCTACTCACCGGGTGCGGTAACGGCTCGCCCGGAGCGGGTGGGGGTGACAGCGCCGCGCCCACGGGAGTCACTTCCGCGGGGACGACGGCGCAGCCCACGTCCCCCGCGCCGGACGCCTCCCCCGCATCCCCGACGACGCCGCAGAGCGGGTCCCCGAGCGGGTCCGACAGCGCATTGCCCGATGACTGGCGTCCGGAGGAACCCACGGTGCTGGCCACGGGCCAGCAGGTCCCGGAGGATTACGAACCCGCCACGCTGGAGCATCCGGCCCGCAATGTTCCCAAGCCCGTGATGCCCGCGGAGGCCAGGGACGAAACCGAGGCCGGCGCGCAGGCGTTCCTGAACTACCGCGCCGATGCCCAGTGGTACTCGATCCAGACCGGGGACACCTCGCTGATTCGGGAAGTCACCTCGACGGATTGCGAGAAGTGCACCGAGCAATACGACGCGTATGAGGCCATGTACGCCAAGGGGAATTGGGCAGCGGGTGGATTCGAAGTGCCCACGATCGTACCCGGCTCCTTCAGTCAGCGGCCTGACGGAGGCTACAACCTTCCCGTCGACGTCAAGAGCTCGGGATCCGTGGCCTTCGTCGACCAAGCCATCCCGAGACGACAACTACCGTTCGCAGAAAAAGATGCGTTCGATTGCTACATCTACCGCGACGGGGATCGCTGGATGTACCTCACCGGATCACCACGAGGCTCCCTGTGAAATGGTCATCGTCCCTGAGGGTGTTTGTCATGCCCCTTGTAATTCTTGGATTCGCAGGTTTACTACCTCAGTCCGCTTCCGCCGATGACGGTGGCGTTCCGGATTTCGGAATCTCTTCCAAGGAAAGTCAGATGTCAACGAATGCCCATGCGCACGGGGCAACAATCAATGTCATTCTGAAAAGTCGAAGCAATTCATCTGCCATGTCGAGGGCTGAGGTCAATGAGCGCAACGGAGGCACTACCTCGAACGCGACCCGCCAAGCTGCGGCGTGGGATCCGGATACCGATCCTGCGTTCCAGAAGGCGCTGCGTGACCGGCTCATGTCCAACGAGGATTCAATCTTCTTCAACGCCCGCCTGATGGACACCGCCAAGAACAAAACCGTCTACGGCCTCCAAGACCCCTGCACCGACCAACGTGGGGCAGCACTCACACGGTGCCGTACCACCCAAGAATGCACCGACGACACCGGGGCCGCCGGTGTGAACATGGACATCGTCATTGGCGGGGCCAATGACAGGACCCGCGCCGCGCGCGGTACCCAACTGTGCGTCAGCAACACCCAAGCCGATCAAGCCAGCGACGACGGGTACGTGCCGCTGCCGGTGTTCACCCTCCAGGACTTCCAACAACTGGCCGTCGCCCCCGCCGCCAGTCATGTCCAACCCGCCCCGGACACCTTGAAGAACATGCACACCAATGTTTATGCGCAGGCCCAACCCCAGACCTTCACCACGACCCTGGGCGGATACCCCGTCCAAGTACGGGCCTACCCCGTCCAATACACCTGGTATTACGGGGACGGCACCACCCTGGGCCCCACACCCCTGACCGGGGCACCCCTACCCGACGGTGCGTGGGATGAGCCCACCGACACCTCCCACGTCTACACGACCACCGGGGACTTCACCGTGACCCTGACAACCTCGTTCTACGGGGAATACAACATCGCCGACACCGGCTGGCAACCGGTCGCCGGCTACAACCAAGTCACCTCACCCCCGGTCGCGTTGAGTGTGTGGCGGGCCACCGTGCACAACGTCGCCGATGACTGCCACACCAACCCCACCGGCATCGGCTGCCCCGGCACCGACAAATAGCCGAGCCCAGGGAGGGTCGCGCCCCCACGCTCTCGAGGCCGGACATGCCCGTTAGCCCTCACAATCTCCTGAGGCACCCGGCCGACTTAATCCGTCCCGTACCCGAGGCGCCCCCAGCCCGGGCAGGCTCCCATGCCGCCCGGGCCTCTTGAACGGCCCATGCCCGAGCTGCGTCACCCCGCACGCTCCATTGCCGCCCTCATAGACTGATCCCATGACCTCACCGCGCACGCCCGAACTGTTGGAACAAGACCGCGGTCTGGACGCGGCGTCGTCGTGGTATCCGTCGCTCGTGAGGAGCGTGTTCCTCTCGCCGTGGCGCGCGACCGCGGCCGAACGACCCGGCGAGGGAACCCAGCTCCTCGCGCGCACCGCGGGGGCGCTGAACGAGGTGGCCCACTGGGCGAATGACGGTCAGGCCGCGGATCCCACGGCGTGCGCGTGGCTCGCGTACTTGCGCTGGGCCATGCGCAACGGCGCCAAGCTCCCCGGCGACGCACCGCACCCGCCCGACGACGACCTGGACCACGACTACCCCCTCCTCACCGCACCGGGTGAGCACGCCGGGGACGGTTTCACCGCCCTGTCCACGGGCCGCCTGGGCGAGGTCACTCGTCCGGTCCTGCCACTCGCGGACAGCGCCGAGATCCTGGCCCGCACGCTGCCCTATGGACTGGTGCCCCACATCGGGTGGAAGTCGCTCGTGGCCCTCGCCGTGGACTCGGCCGCGATCACCCACGGCAGCGCCGAGGCACAGACCGCGGCTGTTGGTGCGGCCCTGACCGTTCACGCGGCGGGCCGTGCGCGGGGCAGTGGGGCCTCACTGCAGGACGTGGTCGAGGAAACCGGCCGAGTGGTCGCACTCATGACCCGGCCCGCGCCCCTCACCCGGGAGCTGCTCGACCTGTGCGCGGACCGATCCGCCCGGGACTCCCTGTTCGATGGGATGACGGAACCCGCGGGAGCGTTCACGCGGGCCGTGGGGGACGGAACCGCGGCGTCGTCGGCCCTGGCACTGGGGCTCGCGGCGGTGCTGTGCGCCGAGGATACGCCGCACGCGGACAACTCGGGGGACGACGTCGCTCAGCGGGCTCTCTCGCTGCTGTCCGGTCACCCGGCGGCGAACGACGCGGCACGTACCGTCGCGGTCAGTGTTGCTGCCGCGCGCTGGGGGCTCGGCGACGCCACACACGGCGAGGACATCGGGGAGAGCGGCAACGGCGCGCCCGGCGGCAACGGCGCCGCCGGCGACGACCGCATGGCCCGGCAGGACGCCGTGGCCGACGACAACAGCCGCACCACAAAAACGGACAGCGGCACGGACACATCCGGCACGGATCCCTCCGGAACCCGCGGGGCGACCCGCCGTGAACTGCTCGCCCTGGCCGATCGCTGGCTCGCCCTGTGGCGGCCGCACGCCTGAGAATCACCCCGATCGGAGGCGCGTCGCGTCACAGGGTCGCGCGCTGCAGCCTGACCCCGTAGTGCGCCGTGAGTTCGGCCATGCTGCGCGCCCCACTGCGGCGCGCGAGATCGAGCACGATCCCGGCGCACGCGAGGGAGTCACTGAGCGCATTGTGGTGCTCCACGACCTCCGCCCCCGCCGCACGGGACGCCGACGGCAAAGCGTAGGAACGCAGCGTGTAGGCCGCACGGGCCAAGCGAAGAGTGCACGCGTAGTCCCAGTTCCGAGCGGTTCCGCCGCACGCCCGGTTCGCCGCCTTGATCACGCCGGTGTCGAAGACGGCATTGTGTGCCACCAGAACCGAATCCGGATCCCCCGGGCTGATGTTCTCGCACATCCAGTCCCACAGCAGGTCGAACGTGGGCGCGTGGGCGACGTCCGCGGGCCGGATGCCGTGGATCCGGACGTTGCCGGGCTCGAACCCGTCGTGACCGAGCGGCGGACGGATGAGTGAGTACCGGGTGTCCACCACCTGGCCGTCCCGGACCCGTACCACCCCCAGGGCGCACGCGGACGCAGGGCTGCGATTGGCGGTCTCGAAATCTATGGCGGTGAAACTGACGGGCACCCGATCAGGGTAGGCAACGCCTCCGACATGGCATGTCGCTCACACGGAGGCCATGGCTCGGGTCTCGTACCACGCGTCCGCCTTCTCCACGGCCTGGCGGATCTGGGCGGTGTCGAGCTCATGGTGCAGCGCGTATGCCACGGCCTGCAGAGGGAAGATCCGGGAGTGCAACCGCGCGCGCAGATAGTTCTCCTCGTCCGTGGCCTGGCGCACGCTGGACCATCCGAACCAGAGTCCCAGGGACGCGACGTCGTACGCGGGATCGCTCATGCTCGCGTGGTCCCAGTCGATCACGCCCACCAGGTGATCGTCCTGCCACAGCATGTTGGAGCCCATGAGGTCCCCGTGCACGAGCCGCGGCGGGACGTTGTCCAGGGCCACGAGGTCCTCGATCGCATTCATGGCGCGGTCCCGGTTCCGCGGGAGCAGCAGCGGCAGCACCTGGTCCAGCAGGACGTGGCGACGGCGGTGACCGCCCCAGTGCTGACCGGGCCGGTCCAGCCACGGTTCCGCCGCGCGCGCGTCCGCATTATGTATCTGCTCGAGGACCCTGCGCAGCTCCCGCGGGTCCGCGTGCCCCGGCGGGCGGGGGCTGCCCGGGATCCAGGTCATCCCCACCGCGGTGTACCGCCCGTCCTGCAGCACGGGGGTCAGGGGGCGCGGCACGGCGAAGTCGAACTCCGGTAGCCGCGACAGCGCACGGGTACGCCTGCGCACGTTCTCCCCCGAGGTCGGGTTCTTGGCGATCCGCACGCTCATCACGTGCCCCGCGTTGACCACGATGTGCGCGGACCCGCCGGCGTGCAGCTCCCACTCGGAGCGATCCACGCGCACCCTGGCCTCCGCCAACACAGCCTCGACAGCCGGAGCAAAAGGTAGGTGTCCGCACGCGAAAGTCATGGGTCAGTCCTCTGGCTCCGGTTCCAGGGGGGACGCCACTGTGGCTTCCGGCCCGTCCTGCCGCGCGGTCCCACTCGAACCCGTGAGCAGCTGCAACAAGTGCGGCAACACGGCGGCCATGGCCTGCGCACGATGGCTGATCCTGTTTTTGTGCTCTGGGCTCAACTGCGCGCAGCTGAGGCCGTCCTGGCCGTCCGGGGCGAAGATCGGGTCGTAGCCGAACCCGTTCTCCCCCGCGGGTTCGCGCAGAATGTTCCCGGGCAGCTCACCCGTGACCACGTGCTCGGCGCCGTCTGGTGCGACGACCGCGGCGGCGCACAGGAAGGAGCCGCGGCGGTTTTCGGGGGCGATGTCCCCGAGCTGGGCGAGCAGCAGCTGGAGGTTGGCGGCGTCGTCGCCGTGGACCCCGCTCCACCGCGCGGAGAAGATGCCCGGGGCGCCGCCCATGACGTCCACGCTGAGTCCCGAGTCGTCCGCGAGCGCGATGAGTCCCGTCTCCGCGGCGGCAGTGCGCGCTTTGAGCAGCGCGTTCTCCTGGAACGTCACGCCCGTCTCGACGACGTCGCTCAGCCCGGCCGTGCGCGCGTCCACCACGATCCCGGGATCCGTCAGCCCCGCGTCGCGGAGCATGGCCTGCAGCTCGCGCACCTTGCCCGCGTTCTGTGTCGCGAGCACCACGCGGGCACCGCGTACGTCATCGGCCACGGGTGGCCTCCAGGGTCTCCCGCTGGATCTCGGCCAGCTGGGCGCACCCGGCCACGGCGAGGTCGAGCAGCACGTCCAGTTCGGCGCGCTTGAACGGTGCGCCCTCGGCCGTGCCCTGGACCTCCACGAAGTCCCCCGAGCCGGTCACGACGACGTTCATGTCGGTTTCCGCGCGCACGTCCTCCACGTACGGCAGGTCCAGCATGGGAACACCGTCGATGATCCCCACGGACACGGCCGAGACCGTGTCGATGAGGGGGTTGACCCGCGGCTTGAGGATGCCGTTGTCGTGGGCCCAGCGGATGGCCTCGGCGAGCGCGACGTACGCGCCGGTGATGGACGCGGTGCGCGTACCGCCGTCGGCCTGCAGGACGTCGCAGTCGAGGACCACGGTGTTCTCCCCGAGGGCCTTGAGGTCGATGATCGAACGCAGGGAGCGGCCGATCAGACGCGAGATCTCATGGGTACGGCCACCGACCTTGCCCTTGACCGATTCGCGGGCCGAGCGCGTGGAGGTAGCGCGCGGGAGCATGGCGTACTCCGCGGTGACCCAACCCCGGCCCTCACCCTTGAGCCAGCGGGGAACGCCTTCCGTGAGGGACGCGGTGCACAGCACACGGGTGCCGCCGAATTCGATCAGGGCGGAACCCTCGGCCTGTTCGGACCAACCGCGGGTGATGGTGATGGGCCGCAGTTCGTCGACGGCGCGCCCGTCCGCTCGTACCAGCCCCGATGCGGCGGAGCCACCCTCGCCCGTGGAATTCTCGGTGGATCGTGCCGGCTCGGTAGGCGAAGTCATGGGTTTCAGCCTAGTCCCCGGTCACCGCGCTTGCCAATGCAGTGAACGACTGGTCGGTCGGCCCGGCGACGTCGTAACTCGTGGCCACGCGGGCCACCGTGACCGGGCCGGAGAACGCTCCGACGGCCTCCGCCGTGGCCGTGTCCACCGAGTTCCACACGGGCAGGTGGGTCAGCAGCAACCGACGCACACCCGCGGCGGTCGCGGTCTCTCCCGCGCGCTTGCCCGTGAGGTGGATCCCGCGCAGATGGTCCTCGCGGCCCTCCTGGTAGGCGGCCTCACACAGGAACACGTCCGCGTCTCGGGCCGCTGCCACGAGCTCGTCGCACACGTCGGTGTCCCCCGAATACGTGAGGACTTCCGTGCCCTGGGCCCCGCGGTACTCGACGCGCAGCGCATAGGGCTCGGGGCACGGGTGGTTCACTGGGTGGGGTGTGACCGTGAACGGACCCACGGTCACGGGCTGGTTGGCCTGCCACACGTGGAAGTCGAACTCGGTGTCCATCGAATGCTCGGGCGGCAACAGGTGCAGCTGGTTGAGGTAGCCGTGCAGCATGGACGGACCGTAGATCGGGATGCGACCGCCCTGCCATCCGCGGGGATCCCACTTCACGGCCACGTGCAGACCGCCCACGTCCACGCAATGGTCCGGGTGCAGGTGGGAGAGCATGATCGCGTCGATCTCGTGCAGGTCGATGTGGCGCTGCAGGACACCCAGGGCACCGTTGCCCATGTCCAGCACGATGCGCCACGTGCGCCCGTGCGCGTCTTCGCCGGAGAGCAGGTAGCACGAGGCGGGGGCATCGGGCCCGGGAAAACTTCCTGTGTTACCGATCACTGTGAGGATCATGGGTGATCGCCTTTCTGGTGCCGACTCAGCGCTGAGCCGCGTGGATCGTGGCGAGGGAACCGGTGGGGTACTGCTCCGCGACGGACGCCGTGTGCCGGACGCGGACCACTTCGGGGCCCAGGAACCGTTGGGCGAGGACCTCGAAGCTCACGGGGTCCCCCGTGGCCAGGAATTCGTGGTGGGGAGCGAGCTCGGGATCCCGCTCGAGGTGGTTGTCCAACAGGCAGCGGTAGACGTCCCGCGAGGCCTCTTCCGAGGACGAGACCAGGTTCACGCTCTCGCCCATGACGTAAGAGATCACCGCCGTGAGCAGCGGGTAGTGCGTGCACCCGAGCACCAGGGTGTCTACGCTCGCGTCCTTGAGGGGCTGGAGGTAGTGCTGGGCGGTGCGCAACAGATCGGGCCCCGTGGTGACGCCGCGCTCCACATACTCCACGAATTCGGGGCACGCCACGGACGTGATTTCGAGCTGGGGTGCGGCCGCGAACGTGTCGTCGTACGCGCGCGAGCCGATTGTCGCCTCGGTGCCAATCACCCCCACCCGACCGGAGCGCGTGGTGGCCACCGCGCGGCGCACCGCGGGCTGGATGACCTCGGTCACGGGGATGTTGTAACCGCGCGTGTAACGCTCGCGCGCATCCCGCAGCACTGCGGCGGACGCGGTGTTGCACGCGATCACGAGCAGCTTGACCCCGGAATCTACGAGGTCGTCCATGATGCGCAGGGCGTTGGAACGCACTTCGGCGATCGGCAGGGGCCCGTAGGGGCCGTGCGCGGTGTCACCGACGTAGAGGATCTCCTCGTTGGGCAGCTGGTCGATGATCGCCCGCGCCACCGTGAGCCCGCCCACACCCGAATCGAACACGCCGATGGGCGAGTTGGGATTGGGACCGGTGGGACGTTCGTGCACCTGCATACCGGAAAACTGTAGTGCTTTTCGCGCGCGCCCTCGCGCATGAGACGTGTGACCTTGGCGATCCCCGGTCACCGGGGCGGCAGGGTCTTCAGCAGCGCGTTCATGAGGGTCTCCTGAAGCCAGGAGACGAAGTTGTAGACCACACCCATGTACTGCTCCACGTCCTCGGCCCGGCCGAAGTCGGTCAGCTCGGCCACGCGCTCGGCGGCCTCGGTCGAGTCGATGTTCAGCCGGGAGGCCAGCACCAGGCGGACGTCGTTGAGGGAGCGCGCGAAGTCCTGTGCCTGCGCCAGGCTCAGCACCACGGGCTGGGATTCCAGGGCCAGGGAGGACGCACGCAACGCCGCGGTCTTGCGTTCGCGCAGCGAGCGGTCCGTGAGTCGCCGGAACTCCGCGGCCTGTTCCGGGTCCGACGACGCCGCGGGCAGCAGCCTGCGCACCGCCGGGTCCGTGGGTTCGGCCACCTCCTCGTCCCAGCCGACCAGCGCCTCGAGCGGGTCGTCGTTGCGAGCCGGTCCGTCCTCGCGCGCTGCGGGCGCCAGGGTCTCCCCCACGTCCGAGAACAGTTTCTGCAACAACCGCACCTCGGGGGCTTCGAACCGACCGACGATGCCCTTGCGCGTGCGTTTGAACCCGTGCGCCATCAGTGCTCCCCCGCCTTCTCGTACGTGGCCCACAGGCCGTAGCCGTGCAGCGAGCTCACGTGCGTCTCCGCCTCCTCGAGGGTTCCCGTGAACACGATCGAGCGGCCCCGGTTGTGCACCTCGAGCATGAGTGTGCGGGCCTTGGCGTCGGAGTAGCCGAAGTGGGTGCGGAACACGTAGACCACGTAGCTCATGAGGTTCACTGGATCGTCCCACACCACCACGTTCCACGGCACGTTCATGGCCGTGACCGCCTGCTCCTCCCGTTCGAGCACGGGGGACTCCGCCGGCGCGGAGCTCATCAGGACGGCCGGGATCCGGGCGGGGACGGCGCGGTGCGTAGTGAACATCGCCTCCATGGTAGTCACGGGGACACGGATGTGCGCACGACGGACGGCCCACTAGGCTGGCCACGTGAACGAGCACACCTATTCCTGGCACCCGCAGCCCACGTCCTTGCTGACGGACCACTACGAGCTCACCATGTTGCAGGCCGCGCTCCGGGCAGGCACCGCGTCCCGCCGCAGCGTGTTCGAGGTCTTCGCCCGCAGACTCCCCAACGGCCGCCGCTACGGGGTGTTCGCCGGGATGGGCCGGGTGCTCGAGGGGCTCGAGCAGTTCCGATTCACCGACGAGCAGCTGCGGTTCCTGCGGGACACCGCCGTGGTGGACGCCCAGACCGTGGCGTACCTGGAGAACTTCCGTTTCACCGGCCAGATCCGCGGCTACGCCGAGGGCGAGACGTACTTCCCCCACTCGCCGCTGCTGAGCGTGGAGTCCTCGTTCGCCGAGGCGTGCGTCCTGGAGACCTACATCCTCTCCGTCCTGAACTTCGATTCCGCCGTGGCCTCGGCGGCCTCCCGCATGGTGGGTGCCGCGGGAGAGCGCCCGTGCATCGAGATGGGATCGCGCCGCGCCCACGAGCAGGCGGCCGTGGCCGCGGCCCGCGCCGCCGTGGTCGCGGGCTTCGACTCGACCTCCAACCTCGAGGCCGGTTTCCGCTACGGGGTCAAGACCGTGGGCACCGCGGCCCACTCATTCACCCTGCTGCACGACTCCGAGGAGCAGGCGTTCCGCGCCCAACTGGACGCGCTGGGTGTGTCCACGACCCTTCTGGTCGACACGTACGACGTCGAACGGGCCGTCACGCTCGCCGTCGAGATCGCGGGCAAGGACCTCGGGGGCGTACGCCTGGACTCCGGCGACCTCGTGACGCAGGCCACGTCCGTGCGCGCGCTGCTCGACAAGCTCGGCAACTCCAACACCCGGATCACGGTCACCAGCGACCTGGACGAGTACGCGATCGCCGCCCTGCGCGCCGCTCCCGTGGACGCATACGGCGTGGGCACGCGCCTCGTCACGGGCTCGGGTGCCCCCACGTCGTCGATGGTCTACAAGCTCGTCTCGCGCGAGGGCGCCTCGGGTGCC
Source organism: Kocuria sp. CPCC 204721 (assembly GCF_040980945.1). Taxonomy (NCBI): domain Bacteria; kingdom Bacillati; phylum Actinomycetota; class Actinomycetes; order Micrococcales; family Micrococcaceae; genus Kocuria; species Kocuria sp. CPCC 204721. The sequence continues at coordinate 160,949 of NZ_JAVKPO010000004.1, read as the reverse complement.
ATGGAACCCGTGGCCAAGGCGTCCTCCGGCAAGAAGTCGGTGGGCGGCGAGAAGTACGCGCTGCGCCGTCGTGATCCCAAGGGCGTGGCCACACACGAGATCGTGGGCGTGTCACACATGCCCGAGGACGACGGCGATGACCGCCCCCTGCTCGTGGACTACGTCACCGGCGGCGAGCTGCACGACGGCTACACGGGCCCCGAGGCCGTAACCCGTGCCCGGCAGCGCCACGTCGATTCCGTGGCCGAACTGCCCCGCGCGGCGCGCCGACTCTCCGAGGGCGAGCCCGTGATCCCCACCGTGATCGAACCCGGAACCGCACACTGACCAGGGAGGTAGCCATGCGCACTGCATTGCTGATCGTGGACATCCAGAACGACTTCTGCGAGGGCGGCAGCCTGGCCGTCGAAGGCGGGGCGGCGGTCGCCGCGCAGGTCTCCGAGTACCTCGAGGACCACCACGGCGACTACGTTGCCGTGGCCGCGACCCAGGACTGGCATGTTGACCCCGGGGAGCACTTCAGCGACACCCCCGACTTCGTCACGAGCTGGCCCGTGCACTGCGTCGCGGAGACCACCGGCGCTGACACGCACCCCGATCTCGACACCGAGTACGTCACGGAGTACTTCCGTAAGGGCGCATACGACGCCGCCTACTCCGGTTTCGAGGGCCTGTCCGCCCCGGACGTGGACGTCCCCATGGGGGAACCGGAGGAGGACTCCGGCGAAGAACGCGTGAGCCTGGACGACTGGCTGCAGGAACGCGGCGTCGAGGCCGTGGACGTCGTCGGTCTCGCGCTGGACCACTGCGTGCTGGCCACCGCCAAGGACGCCGTGGAGGCCGGCTACGAGACCCGGGTGCTGCTGCCGCTCACCGCGCCCGTGGCAGCCGAGTCCGGTGAGCGGGCGGTCGAGGAACTCGAGGCCGCGGGCGCGGAGGTCGTGACCGACCTGGACTGAACGCCCGCCGCGCCGCCGTGCGGGCCGCGACGCTGCGTCGCTTGGCCGCGTCGCCGCGTCGGCCACTACGCGGCGTCGGCTACTTCCGGCCGATGAACCAGCGCTGCAACAGGGCGATCCGTGCGGTCAGCTGGTCCTCGGAGGCCTGGGCCACGGCCGGGCCTCCGCACTTGGTGCGCAATTCGTTGTGGATCACCCCGTGCGGTGTTCCGGTGCGCGCGGACCACGCGGAGACGTTCTTGGACAGCTGCGAGCGCAGGTCCTTCAGGCGGCGGTGATCCGGCACCGCGGGGGTCTGGGGTGCGTCATGGCCGCTCCGACCGTTGCGCTGGGCCGAGCGCGATTGCCGCTCCCGCAGCAGGGCCGAGACCTGGTCCGCGTCGAGCAACCCGGGGATCCCCAGGTATTCGGCTTCCTCCTCGGAACCAACCGCCGCGCCACCGCCGAAGGCGCCGCCATCGAAGAGCACACCGTGGAAGGACGCGTCCGAGTCCAGGGCCTGGAAGTTGCCCTGGGCCAGGGACGACGACGCCTTGTCCTCGCGGTTGGCCTCATCCAGCAGGTCGTCGTCCCAGCCCGTTTCCATGGGCTGGTCGAAGTCCACGACCCCCGGCATGTTCTTGGGCTTGTCCAACGCGTGGTCCCGCTCCTCCTCCATGGAGTTGGCGAGCGCCATGAGCGTGGGCACCGAGGGCAGGAACACGGACGCGGTCTCCCCGCGCTTGCGGGCGCGCACGAAGCGACCCACCGCCTGGGCGAAGAACAGCGGCGTGGAGGTGGACGTGGCGTACACGCCCACGGCCAACCGGGGCACGTCCACGCCCTCGGAGACCATGCGCACCGCGATCATCCAGCGCTTGTCGGATTCGGAGAACTCGTCGATCTTGTTGGACGCGGTCTTGTCGTCCGAGAGCACCACGGTGGGCCGCTCCCCCGTGATGGCGTGCAACTGTTCGGCGTAGGCCTTGGCGTCCTGGTGGTCCGTGGCGATCACGAGCGCCCCGGCGTCCGGGACGGTGCGCCGCACCTGCGTGAGCCGCTGATCGGCGGCGCGCAGCACGGACGGGATCCACTGCCCGTGCGGGTCCAGGGCGGTACGCCACGCGTGGGACGTGATGTCCTTGGTGAACCCCTCCCCGAGCTGGGCGGCCATCTCCTCACCGGCCGAGGTCCGCCAGCGCATCTGACCCGAGTAGGCCATGAAGATCACGGGACGCACCACGTGATCGTGCAGGGCGTCCGCGTACCCGTACGTGTAATCGGCCGTGGACCGGCGGATCCCGTCCCCGTCCTCCTCGTAGCTCACGAACGGGATGGGCGAGGTGTCCGAGCGGAACGGTGTACCCGTAAGGGCGAGCCGGCGGGTCGCGGGTTCGAAGGCCTCGCGCAGCCCGTCGCCCCAGGACAGGGAGTCACCGGCGTGGTGGATCTCGTCCATGATCACGAGCGTGCGCCCGGCCTCGGTGCGCGCGCGATGCAGCAGCGGCTTGTTGGCCACCTGTGCGTACGTCACGGCCGCGCCCATGTAGCCGCGGCCGTGCTGGCCGTCCGCGTTCTTGAAGTTGGGGTCGATCGCGAGTCCCACGCGCGCCGCGGCGTCGGCCCACTGGCGCTTGAGGTGTTCCGTGGGGGTCACCACGGTCACGCGCTGAACGGTCCCCGCGTCATGCAGCTTCTTGGCCACGGTCAACGCGAAGGTCGTCTTACCCGCACCAGGGGTCGCCACGGCCATGAAATCACGCGGTTGGGCTTGTTCGTAGCGGTGGATCGCCTCCGCCTGCCACGCGCGCAACTTGGGCGCGGTCCCCCACGCCGCCCGGTCCGGATAGGCCGGCGGGAGATCCGCCGCGGCTCCGAAAAGGGACATTTGATCGCTGTCAGACACGTGGTGCTCGTCCTCTCCGCGCGCTCGTTGGCGCGCATCCACTCCGGTCCCGTCACACGGATCGGGGGTCTCGCTCGCGCGGACGACGACGCTCGGATCGCCGTCGTACGAGGCACGGACGACGACGCCCGCGCGACCCTGCACGGCAAAGGCGCCCGCTGAGCGCGGGCGCCGCCGGTGGTCCCGCCCGGCGCGGGACCTCACGAGAAGGGAAGGGTGGTCAGTTCTCGGGCTCGTCCTTGCCGGGACGCAGGCCCTGGTAGATCTCCTTGCACTCCGGGCACACGGGGAACTTCTGGGGATCCCGACCCGGGGTCCACACCTTGCCGCACAGGGCGATCACGGGTTCGCCGGACAGTGCCGACTCCATGATCTTCTCCTTCCGGACGTAGTGCGCGAACCGCTCGTGATCACCGGGTTCCTGCAGCTGCCGGGTGTCCTCGCGCTCGATCGTGGAGGTGCCACCCACGGTCTCGGGCTTCGTGCCGAACAGACCGTTGCTGATCACCCGGGAGGAGCGCACGGAAGGACCCGTGAATTCCTGGGCTTCGGTGATTTCCATGTCCCCCACTCTACCCCGCGCACCGGGCCCGGCTCACCGGTAGGCGGCCACCTCCTGGAGCAGTTCGGGCCCGCGCGCGTCCAGCCACTTACCGCCCGAACGCACGCCGATCCACAACACCACGAAGCCTTCCACGAGGCCCACCGCGAGCGCGAGCCAGCACCACACGGCGGCTCCCGTGACGAGGTACACGATCAGCAGGATCCCGGCCGGGAACGCGAGCAGGGCCATCAGACCCATGATCACGAATTGCACCACCAGGTTGAGGATCGTGAACCCCTGGGGTGTCTTCATGGGGGACGCGCCCGGGGGCGGCGTGGGATACGTGTACCGGGCCGAGACGATCGAGACCACGCCGGCGCCACCGAGCAGGATCCCCACGCACACGCCCACCACGGCGGGCAGGGCGTCCCAGCGCTGCACGCCCGCGAGCCAGAGCACGATCGAGAGCAGCACCAGCGGCACGGCCACGATCAGCAGGGCCACCACGCGCCCCAGCCGATCCGCACGCCCGGAGACCGGCGCCAGCACGTGAAGGCTGAACGCGGTGTTGTCGTAGGAGACGTCCGCGGAGATCGCGTACGCCATGAGCAGCGACACGAACAGGGGCAGCGCCCACAGACTGAACCCCGACTCACCCGCGATGAACCAGGAGACCGCCCCGATCGCGGGGATCATGAGCAGCGACGCCGAGTAGCGCGGGTCCTTGAGCCAGTACGTGAGACACCGTGCGGCCACCGCACCCCATTGGTTCGCCGGGAACCGGTCGAACAGACCGACGCCCTCCTGCGGGCGGGACGTCCCCCGGGCGGCTCCGCCGGCGGCGTCGCCGAGGGCGCGGCGCAGACCCGCACGCGAGGCGACCACGAGCAGGAGCAGCGTGACCAAGGAGATCGCCACCCGGGCGAGGGCCGCGAGCCAGTGACCCGACGCGACGTCGCCGGGGACCGCCCAGATCGCACCGAGGGGGGTCCACGCGAGAACCCCCGCCCATGTGGGCAGCAGCTGCCACACCTGGCCCAGGCCGGTCGCAAACAAGGAGATGAGGGGCCCCAGCAGCACAACGAGAACCAGCACGACCATGGAGATGATCTCGTTCGCGCGCCGCCCCTTCGCGAAGTTCGCGCCCAGGGCCGTAACGCAGCGCGAACCGACGAACGCGAGCAGGGCGCCGATGATCGCGCACGGAATTGCCGCAATGAGCGCCACCGTGGAACCGCGCCACGAGAACAGCCAGCCGAGCAGGGCGATCACGGTCAGCACCCCCGGGATCCCGACGACCGCGCCTGCCACCTGGCCGGCCACCAGACCCGTGGTGCTCAGGGGGAACAGGGCGAGCCGGGAAGGGTCCAGCGTGGAGTCGGCCTTGGACGAGACCAGCGGTACGAGCCACCAGCCCACGAGCAGCAGGGAACCCAGCAGGACCGACGCGACCACCACGGTCTCGAGGGATTCACCCCCGAGCGCGATCAACGCGGTCAGCGCCATCCCCAGGAGGAACAGTGCGTAGAGGCCACCCAGAATCGTGCCCACCAGGATCCACGTGCTGCGGGTCAGGGTGTTGATGAGCACGCGCCATTTCAGCCCGGCCAACCGCCGGGCCTCCTCGAACGCCCCGATGCTGCGCGTGACGGGTTCACCCCCGCCGTGCGAGGGGCGCACGGAGGCGGGAACGGCGGCGTCGGGCGCGACGTCCTGTGCGGGGCCTTCTGCGAATGCGGTGTCGAGGTGGTCGGGAGCCGCGGCGTCGCGCGGGTCGTTCACTCGGGACGCAGCCACTGCAACCCCTCCCCCGCTTCGGTGCGTCCGCCCACCAAGGACACGAACCGGTCCTCGAGGGACATGCCGACGCACACCTCGTTCATGGTCCCCTGCGCGAGGACACGGCCTTGGTCCATCACGGCCACGTGATCGCACATGCGCTGCACAAGGTCCATCACGTGGCTCGAGACCACCACGGTGCCGCCCGAATTCGTGTACTGGTGCAGCAGCGATCGGATGTTCGCGGCGGAGACCGGGTCCACCGACTCGAACGGCTCGTCCAGCACGAGCAGGCTCGGTGCGTGGATCATGGCCGCGGCCAGGGCGATCTTCTTCGTCATACCCGCGGAGTAGTCCTGCACCTGGCGCCCCGCTGCGTCCTGCAGGTCCATGGCCACGATGAGGTCCTCGGTCCGCTGCGCGACGAGCTCGCGGTCCATCCCGCGCAGCAGACCCGAGTAGGTCACGAGCTGGCGTCCCGTGAGCCGGTCGAACAGGTGGGCGCCGTCGGGCAGCACACCCATGCGTCGCTTGGCGGTCACGGGATCACGCCACACGTCCACGAGCTCGTCGCGGCTTCCCCCGCCCACGAGCACCGAGCCCGCGGAAGGGCGCAGCAATCCCGTGGCCATGGACAGCGTGGTCGTCTTGCCAGCGCCGTTGCGCCCTACGAGGCCGTAGAAGGAGCCCCGCGGCACCGTGAGGTTCACATGATCCGCGGCGGGTCGGCCGGACTGGCCGTAGAACTTGGTGAGGTCCCGCACGGTGAGCGCGGGCGTCCCCGTGCCGGAGTGCAGCGCGGGGTCTCGGGGCGCGTACTGCGTGGTGGCATGGGGCGCCGCATACCGCTGGGCGGCCCCAGGGGGTGCCGCATACTCAGAGGGCGCCGCGTGCCGGGGTGCTCCCTGCTGCTCTGTCGAGGGGTCGTTCGCCACGGGTCCCCCGGCGCCGGGGGCGGGCTCGCGGCGCGGGGTCGTGGGTCCGTTCACTGGGCTACTCATGTCACCAATGTACTGAGTGACCCGCGTGGCATGGCGGATTCACCGGACCTCATCACTGTCGACCCGAGGATCCCGCCAACCCTTCACCGGGGCCTTGCGCCGACGCCCGTCCGGGGCCGCGCGTCGGCGCAAGGCCCACCGCCCGTACCGGTCGACTTCAGCCGCAGCCCGGACATCAGCGGCAGCCTAAAAGAGCGCCCGCATCAACTGGGCGCGCGCGGCCACCACGCGGGTATCCTCCGCGCCGACGACGTCGAAGAAGTCCACGAGACGCGCCCGCGCGGCATCCTTGTCGTCCCCGGCCGTGGTGCGCACGAGGTTGAGCAGGCGCCGGAACGCGTCCTCCACGTGCCCACCGGAGAGGTCCAGGTCCGCGACGTCCAGAGCGGCCTGCACGTTCGTGGGATCAGCGGCCGCGGCTTCCCGCACGGCGGTCGCGTCCATCGCGCTCACGCGCTGCAAGAGGTGCACCTGAGCGAGTGCGAGCTTGGCGTCGTGGTCACCCGGGTTCTCCGCGAGCGCCTTGTTGTAACTGGCCTCCGCGCCGGCCAGGTCCCCGGCCTCGAGTTTGTCCAGGGCCTCCTGGTGCAGCGGGGGCAGGGGTTTGGGCTCGTTCGCCGCGACCGGTTCGGCCGTCCCCGTGACGCCGTTTTGCTGCGCGAGGCTTACGAGCTCGGTCAGCAGCTCACGCAACTGCTGTTCCGAGACCGTGGAGTTCACGAGCGGCACCACGCGCCCACCGAGCAATGCGAGCACGGTGGGAACGGTCTGCGCCTGGAACGCCTGCGCGATCTGCGGTTCCGCAGCGGCGTCCACGGTCCCCAGCATGAGCCGACCCCGGAACTCGTCCACGACCCGCCCGACCACGTCCACGAACGTCTCCGACTCCGGGCTCTGGGGCGCGTGCAGCACCACGACCACAGGGTACGTCGCGGACGCCTCGGCGTAGCGCTGGAAGTTGGCGGTGGTCAGCTCCACGCGGTAGCTACCGACGCCCGCGGACGCCGCCGCGGCGTCGTCGTTCGGGGCACCCGTCCGGGCACCGCCCGACGCGCCGAGATCCACGGCACCGCGCACGGACGCAGGAACCGCTTGCTCGTCCCGTGGGGGCTGCTGGTCCGGGGTGGAACGGGGGAATTCGCTCATGGGAACCTCCTTCGACGGCGAGTCCGCGACATGGGACGCGGACTCGATCGTGCGCCCTGTTCCCGGGCGCACGGACGGGTGTCTTTTGCTCCCATTATGTGCACCGGGAACGCTGGAAGTCCCGGCGGCCCGGCGTTGTACGCTTCCGGCGTGAGCACATCCCCAGGAGCGCAGGGTCGGCCCCCCGCGCGTTTCCGTCCGACCCGCCACCGCTTCGAGGTGCCGCCCGAACCCGCTGCGGGTGGAGAGCCCGTGCGGCGTGCGCCGTGGGACCACCCCGTGAACACGCGGACGCATCCCATCCAGACGGGCTTCCTGCTCACCGTGGGCGTGGGGATCGCGCTGCTGGGCTACTACTTGCTGACCAACGTGGGCGGACTCGTGGGGTGGATCGTCACGGCCGCGTTCATCTGTCTGGGGATGGATCCCCTGGTCCGCCGGCTCGAGACCAAGGGGTTGCCCCGCGCGGTGGCCGCCGGGGTGGTGATCCTGGCCCTGGCCCTGGTGATCACCGCGTTCATCATGGTCGTGGTCCCCCGCATGATCGAGCAGGCCCAGCAACTCGTGGCCCGCGCCCCCGAGCTCGTGACCGAGTTCATGAACTCCGAGTTGTTCCAGGGCCTGGACGACCGCTTCGACATCGCCGCGTCCGTGCAACACACCACCGGGGCCTTCCAGGAACGCCTCGCCACGGACGAGAACCTGCTGGGCGGGATGTTCGGTTCGGTCGTGAGCGTGAGCGGCGTGGTGATCAATGCAGTGACCGGGACGCTCATCGTCATGGCGCTGAGCCTGTACTTCCTCTTCTCGCTGCCCACGATCAAGGCCTGGTGCTATCGCCTGGCCCCCGCGAGCAAGCGCGCCCGGGTCAAGCACCTGGGCGACCAGATGACCAAGGGCGTGGGCAACTACGTCATGGGTCAGGCGTGCGTGGCACTGCTCAACGCGCTCGTCGCGTTCATCCTCATGAACGTCACGGGGGTCCCCTACGCCACACTGCTGGTCCTGTTCGTCGCGCTGCTCGCGTTCGTCCCCCTGGTGGGTGGCGTGCTCGCCGGCATCCTCGTGACGCTCATGGCCACGCTCGGCGGGTGGGACACCGCGATCCCGTTTGCCTTGTGCTACTTCGCGTACCTCCAGCTCGAGGCCTACGTGGTCTCGCCCAGGATCATGGCCCGCGCGGTGGCCGTTCCCGGCGCGGTCGCGGTGATCGCGGTGGCCGCCGGCGGTGCGCTGTGGGGCATCCTCGGTGCACTCATCGCCATCCCCACCGCGGCCGCGGGACTGCTGCTGGTGCGCGAGGTCTTCGTCCCGCGCCAGGACGCGCGCTGACGGCGGCGACGCCGCTGTACCCCGCCGCGCCGCGTCGTCGCCCGTGCAGGTGGGGGCGCGTCGTCGTCCGAGCAGGCAGGTGCGGGCCGTCGTCCGCGGCGGCAGCTCCGTGCCGTTGCCGCCCATGCCGACGCGCGGCGTCGTCGCCGGTGCACAAGAGCGCGTGAGCCGGGGGCAGCCGGACCGCTAGGCTGTCCTGGTGCGTTTAGTGATTGCAGACTGCTCGGTCCGGTACGAAGGGCGCTTGAACGCGCACCTGCCCCTGGCTCGTCGGCTCATTATGCTCAAGGCGGACGGCTCGGTGCTGATCCACTCCGACGGCGGATCCTACAAACCGCTGAATTGGATGAGCCCGCCCGCCACGATGCACGTGCGCGAACCGTCCGACGAGCTTGCCGCGGACGGTGTGAGCGAGGTGTGGGAGGTCCAGGCGGGCAAGTCCGACGACCGGCTGATCATCCACATCATGACCGTCCACTCCCAGCTCACCCACGACCTCGGCACGGACCCCGGATTGGTCAAGGACGGTGTGGAGGCCGATCTGCAGCGGTTGCTCGCGGAGCAGATCACCCTGCTCGGGGACGGGTTCTCCCTGGTGCGTCGCGAGTACCCCACGAGCATCGGCCCCGTGGACATCCTCGCGCGGGACGCCGGCGGGGCCACGGTGGCCGTGGAACTCAAGCGCCGCGGTGACATCGACGGCGTGGAGCAGCTGACCCGCTACCTCGAACTGCTCAACCGCGATCCTCTGTTGAGCCCCGTGCGAGGTGTCTACGCGGCCCAGCAGATCAAACCGCAGGCCCGTGTCCTCGCGCGCGACCGCGGCATCGAGTGCCTGACCCTGGACTACGACGAGATGCGCGGCAACGTGGACACCCAGTCCCGCCTCTTCTGATCAGCCCCCTATGTCGGAATCCGTCTACGGATAGCGTGGGAGGAAACCGGTCATATTCTCGGACCTCGTAGTAAATCACCTGATGCCGATTGACCCTGGGGCGGCAGTATGTGATGCTTGAGGTGTTCTCGCATCATGTTTGACATGCTCGCAGGAATGGTAGCGAGCGTGAAGTTCTGACTGGCGCTGTGGCACAACATCTTGTGAGCCGCATCCACAGCCTTCTCGCGGTACCGGTTCAGGTGCACAATCGTGTGCACGCACTACATACTCCAGAAGGAGATGCCCCATTATGGCTCAGGGCACCGTTAAGTGGTTCAACGCAGAGAAGGGCTTCGGCTTCATCACGCCGGACGACGCTGATGGCGACGTCTTCGTGCACTACAGCGAAATCCAGTCGGGCGGCTTCCGCACCCTCGAAGAGAACCAGCGCGTCGAGTTCGAGATCGGTCAGGGCCAGAAGGGCCCGCAGGCCACCGGCGTGAACGTCATCTGACATTCCCCGGACGAAACCCCCGTCGCCTTTCGAGGTGGCGGGGGTTTTCTCGTGCCCGCTGTTACGCGAGCGAGTCGCGGGGCCGGGTGAGCTGAGGGGCAGATGCCGGAACGCACGGGACGTTCGCACGCCGCGGCAATCCCACTCCACAGAATGTCAAGTGGAGCAGAAGCAGCTCAGCGCGCCAAAATCTGCTTTTGCTGAGTAGGAGCAGGGGTGGGGGTGGGCGCGGTGGGTTATCCGAGGAGCGCCGCGGGGGCGGTCAGTTCCAACTGCGCGCCATGCGGCGCTGCACCTTGGCTCCCGCTCCGGCCAGATGGTCCACGAAGTGCTCGTAGCCGCGGTCGATGTGCCCCACCCCGGAGACCTCGGTGACCCCGTGGGCCGCCATCCCCGCGATCACGAGAGCCGCGCCGGCCCGGATGTCCATGGCTTCCACGGGAGCACCCGACAGCTTGTTCGACGGGACGCCGTCCACCCGGGCGTGATGCCCGTCCAGGCGCACACGCGCACCGAGCCGCTCAAGCTCCGCGGTGAATCCCCACCGGGCCTCGAACACGTTCTCCGTGATGATCCCACTACCCTCGGCCACCGCGTTGAGCGCCACCACGAACGGTTGCAGATCCGTGGGGAACCCCGGATAGGGCAGGGTCGAGACGTTGATGGCCTTGGGCCGCTCGGGACCGCGCACCACGAACCGCCCATCGGCGGTGTTGATCTCGCAACCCGCGCAGCGCAGCTTGGCCAGCACCACGTCCAGGTGTTCCGGTTCCGCGCCCACGATCTCCACGCGACCGCCCGTGACCGCGGCGGCAAAGGCCCACGTCCCGGCCACGATACGGTCCGGGACCGTGCGGTGTGTGACCGGGTGCAGCCGCGGGACCCCCTCGACCATGATCGTGGTGGAACCGAGCCCCTCGATCCGTGCACCCATGGCCTGCAGCATCCGGCCGATGTCCACGATCTCCGGTTCGCGGGCCACGTTGTCCAGCACCGTGACGCCCCGGGCGGTCGTGGCCGCGGTCATCAGGTTCTCGGTGGCCCCCACGGAGGGGTAGTCCAGTCGATAGGTCGCACCCGTCAGACCGTCCGGTGCACTAGCTCGCAGGAACCCGCGTTCGATGGTCAGCCGGGCCCCCATGGCCTCGAGTCCCGCGCGATGCATGTCCAGGCCCCGGGTTCCGATCGCGTCCCCGCCCGGCAGGGCGACCTCGGCCTGGAGGCAGCGCGCCATGAGCGGGCCCAGCACGGAGATGGACGCCCGCATGGCCCGCACGAGGTCGTAGTCGGCCTGGTGACCGAGCTCCTCCGGGACGTCGATGGTCACGGTGTGCGCCGAGGGCTCGTACGAGACCTCGCACCCGAGCCGGCGCAACAGCTCCGCCATGATCGTGACGTCCTGGATCTCGGGGACGTTGGTGATCGTGGAATGGCCCGTGGCGAGCAGCGCCGCAGCCATGAGCTTGAGCACACTGTTCTTGGCGCCGTACACGGGCAGCTCACCGTTGACCTTCGTGGGCCCGTGTACTTCGATCTTCTCTTCCATGCATTCTCCTCGATCACGAGTACGGGACAGTCCGCCGCGACACCTGGGCCGGCGCACCACGGTACGCGAACGACGTCGACCCCCGCACCCGAAGGCACGAGGGTCGACGTCGACGGGTCACGCGATACCGCTCAGGCGGAACGCGCCTCCGAATCCAGGGAGACCTCGTCCGCAACCACCGTGACACGGTTGTTGTCCACGGAGACGAACCCGGAGTCGATGCTGCCCACGAGACGGTCGCCGTCCACACGGTCGATGGCGAACTCCCCCGGCTTGAGCAGCCCCGCCATGGACTCGTGTCCCGGCATGATGCCGATGTCGCCCTCGGTGGTGCGTACCCGCACGAGGCGCGCGGTACCCGTCCAGATCTTGCGATCCAGGGCGACGATTTCCACGATGAGTTCGGCCATGATTACTTCTCGCCCGTCTCGGCCTTGATCTCGTCCCAGCGCCGCATGACGTCATCCAGGCCGCCGACGTTGTAGAACGCCTGCTCGGGGACGTTGTCCAGCTCGCCGTCGCAAATCTTGCCGAAGGCCTCGACGGTCTCCTCGAGGGGAACCGTGGAGCCCTCCACGCCGGTGAACTGCTTGGCGGTGTAGGTGTTCTGGGACAGGAACTGCTCGATGCGGCGGGCGCGGGAGACCACGACCTTCTGCTCCTCGGAGAGTTCTTCGACACCGAGGATCGCGATGATGTCCTGCAGTTCTTTGTTCTCCTGCAGGATCCCCTTGACACGGGTGGCCACGTCGTAGTGGGTCTGGCCCACGTACTGCGGGTCCAGGATGCGGGAGGTCGAGGACAGCGGGTCGATCGCGGGGTACAGACCACGCGAGGCGATCTCACGCGAGAGCTCGGTGGTCGCGTCCAGGTGCGCGAACGTGGTCGCGGGAGCCGGGTCGGTGTAGTCGTCAGCGGGCACGTAGATGGCCTGCATGGACGTGATGGAGTGACCACGGGTCGAGGTGATGCGCTCCTGGAGCACACCCATCTCGTCCGCGAGGGTGGGCTGGTAGCCCACGGCGGAGGGGATGCGGCCCAGCAGCGTGGAGACCTCGGAACCGGCCTGCGTGAACCGGAAGATGTTGTCGATGAACAACAGCACGTCCTGGTTCTGCACGTCGCGGAAGTACTCCGCCATGGTCAGACCGGTCAGGGCCACGCGCAGACGCGTTCCGGGCGGCTCGTCCATCTGGCCGAACACGAGGGCGGTGTCCTTGAGAACGCCCGCCTCCTCCATCTCGACCCACAGGTCGTTGCCCTCACGGGTACGCTCACCAACGCCGGCGAACACGGAGGTACCGCCGAAGTTACGGGCCACACGCGTGATCATCTCCTGGATCAGCACGGTCTTGCCCACCCCCGCGCCGCCGAAGAGGCCGATCTTACCGCCCTTGATGTAGGGGGTCAGCAGGTCGATGGACTTGATGCCCGTTTCCATCATCTCGGTGCTGCCCTCGAGCTCCGCGAAGGACGGGGCCTTGCGGTGGATGGGCCAGCGCTCCTTGATGTCCAGCTCGGAGGTGGGCAGGTCCAGCGCGTCACCGAGTACGTTGAAGATGTGGCCCTTGACCACGTCACCCACGGGCACGGAGATGGGGGCGCCCGTGTCCTGCACGGGGGTCCCGCGCACCAGACCGTCGGTCTGCTGCAGGGAGATCGCGCGCACCACGTTGGTGCCCAGGTGCTGTGCCGTCTCGAAGGTGATCCGGCGGGGCTGACCGTTGAACTCGTAGTCCGCGGTCAGCGCATTGTAGAGGTCGGGGACCTGGTTCTCGGGGAACTCGACGTCGACCACGGGCCCGATCACCCGGGCGATGCGGCCGGTGGCACCTTCCGAGACCGGCTGGGTGGCCTGGTCGTTGATTGTGGCAGTCATTTCTCTCACTTCGTTTCGGCTGGCAAGGGCGGGCAGCGCGGGCTACAGTGCCTCGGCGCCACTGACGATTTCGGTCAACTCGGTGGTGATCTCGGCCTGGCGGGCGTTGTTCATCAAGCGCGTGTACTTCTTGATGAGCTCGGTCGCGTTGTCCCCGGCGGCCTTCATGGCGCGCTGGCGGGAGGCGAGCTCACTCGACGCCGCGTGGCACAGGGCGGAGTAGATCCGCGCCTTCACGTACCGGGGCAGGATCTGGTTGAAGAGCTCCTCCGCGTTCGGCTCGAACTCGAAGTTGTTCTGCGTCTCCTCGAGGGCCTCGTAACGCTCGGAGATCTCGTCCCCGAGGTCGTTCGCGTCCACGACCTCCAGGGGCAGCAGGCGCAACACCCGGGGCTCCTGGTTCACCATGGAGTTGAACTGCGTGTACACGAGCAGCACCTCGTCCACGCCACCGTCCTCGTACGGGGCGTTGATGTCGCGCATCAATTGGTCCGTGAGTTCCTCGGCGCGCTCGGTCGTGGCGTTGTCCGTGTTGCCCGTCCAGAATTCGTCGTAGTCACGGTGCCGGAAGTCGAAGTACGCCTTGGCCTTGCGGCCCACGAGGTACACGCGCGCTTCCTTGCCCTGCGAACGCAACAGCTCGAGCAACTCCTCCGTGCGCTTGAGCACGTTGGAGGAGTAGGACCCCGCGAGCCCGCGGTCCGACGTGAACACCAGGACGGCCGAACGCCGCACATCGTCGGGGACGGTGGTCAGGGGGTGGGAGATGTTGTGCTGCGTGGCGATCTGGGAGACCGCGCGGGTCAGCGCATTGGCGTACGGGTACGCGGCTTCGAGACTCTGACGGGACTTGTTGATGCGCGAGGTCGCGATCATCTCCATCGCCTTGAAGATCTTCTTCATCGACGACGTGGACGCGATCTTCTGTCGGTAGACCCGAATCTGCGCTCCCATGAAATTTCCTTTCGGCACCGCCGTGGTGCGCCGGATCCCGGCGCACCACGAGAACGGTTACTTCTTGACGATCGTTTCCTGGTTCACAGCGGTCGCGCCCAGGGACTCGTGCTCCTCGACCCCGGCCTCGATCCCGTACTTGGAACCGTGGAAGTCCCGCTTGACCTCGGCCACGGCCGTCTTGAGCGCCTCGACCGCGTCGTCCTCGAGCTTGCCCGTGGAGTTGATCGAGTCCATCACGTTGGTCGTGCGCCGGACCTGGTCCAGCAGCGCGCGCTCGAAGTCCGCGACGTTGGCGACGTCGACGTCGTCGAGCTGGCCCGTGGTACCGGCCCAGATGGACACGACCTGGTCCGCGACGGGGTACGGCGTGTACTGGGGCTGCTTGAGCAGCTCCATGAGCCGCTCACCGCGGGTCAGCTGCTGACGGGACGCGGCGTCCAGGTCCGAGGCGAACATGGCGAACGCCTGCATGGAACGATAGGACGCGAGGTCCAGCTTCAGCGTGCCGGAGACCTTCTTCATGGCCTTGACCTGCGCGGCACCGCCCACACGGGACACCGAGATGCCCACGTCCACAGCGGGACGCTGGTTGGCGTTGAACAGGTCCGACTGCAGGAAGATCTGGCCGTCGGTGATGGAGATGACGTTGGTCGGGATGAACGCCGAGACGTCGTTCGCCTTGGTCTCGATGATCGGCAGACCGGTCATGGAGCCCGCGCCCAGCTCGTCGGAGAGCTTGGCGCAACGCTCGAGCAGACGGGAGTGCAGGTAGAAGACATCACCCGGGTACGCTTCACGTCCCGGCGGGCGGCGCAGCAGCAGCGACACCGCACGGTAGGCCTCGGCCTGCTTGGAGAGGTCGTCGAACACGATGAGCACGTGCTTGCCGCCGTACATCCAGTGCTGACCGATCGCGGAACCCGAGTAGGGGGCCAGGTACTTCAGACCGGCGGACTCGGACGCGGGAGCGGCCACGATCGTGGTGTACTCCAGGGCGCCGTTGTCCTCGAGGGTCTGGCGCACCGCGGCGATCGTGGAGGCCTTCTGACCGATGGCCACGTAGATGCAGCGCACCTGCTTGTCCACGTCACCGGACTCCCAGTTGGAGCGCTGGTTCAGGATGGCGTCCACCGCGATCGCGGTCTTACCGGTCTGGCGGTCACCGATGATCAGCTGACGCTGGCCACGCCCGATCGGGATCATGGCATCGATGGCCTTCATGCCGGTCTGCAGCGGCTCGTGCACCGACTTACGCATGGTCACGCCCGGAGCCTGCAGCTCCAGTTCGCGGCGACCCTCGGTGGCGATGGGTCCGAGATCGTCCAGGGGCTCGCCCAGGGGGTCCACGACGCGACCGAGGTAGCCCTCGCCCACGGGCACCGACAACACCTCGCCGGTGCGGTGCACCTCCTGGCCTTCCTCGATGCCCTGGAAGTCACCGAGCACCACGACGCCGATGTCGCGGGTGTCGAGGTTCAGGGCCAGGCCCAGCACCCCGTTCTCGAACTTGAGCAACTCGTTCGCCATGACGGAGGGCAGGCCCTCCACATGCGCGATACCGTCCGCGGCGGACGACACGCGTCCGACTTCTACTCGTTCCATATTGCCGGGATCGTAGGACGCCGCGAACTCATTCAGCGCACTACGGACCTCATCGGCATTGATGGTCACATCGGCCATCTACTGTCCCTGCTCTCTACGTCTTGTGATCATCGCTCGAGCCATGACCACGGTTGTACTTGTCGCGATGCGTTGCCCCATCGCCGTGCGGCCGCCTCAGCGGTCGGGGGGCAACGTGACGAGATGCCGGCATCGACCGACTCCCCGCGATCCCCGCTGCGCGCGGGGATCAGGCTGCGATCCGCTGCTGCAACTGTTCCAGCCGGTGGGTCACCGATCCGTCGATGACCTCCTCGCCCACCTGCACCCGCAGGCCACCCACCAACGACGGGTCCACCTCCGTGGTGAGCTTCAGGTCCCGTCCGTACAGCCGGTTCAGACCCTGGCGCAGTTTCTCCGTCTGGTCCTCCCGGAGGGGACGAGCCGTGGTGATCCGCGCGATCCAGCGCTGCTGACGGTCCGCGACCCACTCGGCAAAGTGCCCGAGCAGGCGACCGGGTAGTGCGCCCCGGGGTTCGCTCACCGCGCGTTCGATCAGCAAGGAGACCTCCTCCGAGCTCGTCGTCATGAGACGACGGGCCAGGGTGACCTTGGCCTGCGCGCTCGCGCGCGAGTCCGAGAACGCGTTCTGCACCTCGGTGGAGTGTTCCAGTACGGACTTGAACCGGATCAGTTCGTCCACGAGGGTCTCGAGCGCGTTCACGCCGCCGCGGTTCTCGGCGGACGCGGCCGCGAACAACACGGCCGTGCGTTCGATCCCGTCACCCAGCTGGCGCTCGGTGGCGCTGCGCTGGGACGCGAGTTCGGCGACGACGTCCACGGCCACCTCGTGCGCGCGGCCGTCGAGCAGCGTGTGCACGAACCGGGCGCGGTTCTCTGCGGGCCGGGAGGGATCCGTGAGAGCGCGGCGCAGTGCGCCGTTCTCGTCCACGATGTCCAGGATCTCGAACAACTGGTGTGCGATCTCGGGACTCGCGGCAGATGCCCAGCGGTCAACGTCCACGGAGAGCGGACGATAGGGTTCGTTCGATGCTTCTGCCATTACCGTGCAGCTCCCGTGCGACCTTGCTCGGCCTCGAGATCAGCCAGGAAACGATCGACCACGCGGTTGGCGCGATCGTCGTCGTTCAAGGACTCCCCGACGATCTTGGACGCGAGCTGTGTTGCCAAAGTGCCGACCTCGTCACGCAGTGAGACCACAGCGGCCGCACGCTCGGCCTCGATGGCCTTGTGGGCGTTCTCGGTGATCCGCGCGGATTCGAGGTTGGCGCGATCCTTGAAGTCCGCCAGGATCTTCTCGCCCTCGGAGCGAGCTTCCTCACGAATCTTCTGGGCCTCGAGCCGGGCACTTTCGAGCTGCTGGTTGTACTCGTCGCGAGCGGCCTTCGCCTCGGCCTGAGCAGCCTTGGCCTTGGCCAGTCCACCCTCGATGGCGTCAGCGCGGTCCCTGAAGACCTTCTCGAACGCCGGGACGATGAACTTGTACGCGATGAAGAGCAGAATTGCGAACCCCACAAAGGTAATCAGCATTTCCCAGCCGTTGGGGAACAGAGGGCTCTGCCCCTCTTCAGCTGCCAACACCATTGCGTTCATGAGCGCGATTCCTGTTCTCTAGTTAGGGCGAGTGCGAAAGGGAGAGCCCTTAGAGCAGCGCCAGGACGAAGCCCAGAATGGCGAGCGCCTCGACCACGGCGAAGCCCATGAACAGCATGGGCTGGATCACGCGCTGGGACTCGGGCTGACGGGCCACGGACTGCATGTAAGCCGCGAAGATGAGACCCACACCGATGCCACCGCCGATGGCAGCGAGACCGTAGCCAATAACGCTGAGCGAACCTTCCATTATGGATATTTCCTTTCTGGGTGCCCGCTGGAGCGGGCCGTGGTGCCATTACGGGAAACCGTGAATGGTCGATGGTCACGTGAGCGGCCCGGAGGTCGCGCTCCTTCGTGGGGCTAGTGCCCCTCCTGCAGTGCGCCCTGTACGTACACGGCGAACAGCAGGGTGAAGATGTAGGCCTGAAGGATCTGGATCAGAACCTCCAGGAAGTAGATGAACAGTCCGAGGACCAGACCGAAGATCGAACCGCCGATGCCCAGGGCGCCGCCCACCTCGGTGGCGAGGTACGCCATGAAGGCCGCCGCGACCATGATGGCCATGTGGCCGGCGAACATGGTGGCGAACACACGCAGTGCGTGGGTCACGGGGCGGATGATCATGTTCGAGAGGAACTCGAGCGGGATCAGGATGAGGTACAGGACCTTGGGGACGTTCGGCGGCATGGTCATCTTGGCCATGAAGTGGCCCAGACCGTGGCGCTTGATGCCGACCCCGACCCACACGACGTAGGCGATTGCCGCGAAGACGTACGCGGTGCCGGGGTGCGAGAACGTGGGCAGCTGCAGGACGGGGATGGACCCGAAGAGGTTGTTCACCAGGATAAAGAAGAAGAAGGTGAACAGCAGGGGCACGAACGGGCGGAAGTCCTTCTCGCCGATGATGTCGCGACCCAGGTGGTTACGCACGAGCCCGTAGCCCATCTCACCCAG
Source organism: Kocuria sp. CPCC 204721 (assembly GCF_040980945.1). NCBI lineage: Bacteria > Bacillati > Actinomycetota > Actinomycetes > Micrococcales > Micrococcaceae > Kocuria > Kocuria sp. CPCC 204721. Next base: position 142,360 of record NZ_JAVKPO010000004.1, on the reverse strand, counting down.
GTACTGGCCCTTGGTGGGGACCAGCGCTCGCCGCCGCACCACGTACATGAAGAACGCGGCGATCAGAACGACCGACAACAGGATCAGCAACGAGTGCTTACCGAGGGCGAAGGAACCCACTTCGAAGAACGGGGGCAGATGCGCATCTTCCGTGGTCGGGGCCACGAATTCGGCCGGAATCCTCAGGGCGGGGTTCAATACGGGTCCTTTCTGCGGTATCCAGACCGGTCACACTCTGGGCTCGGGGCCCATGCCGGATGACTTCTTCGTCTCCGACGGGGTCTTTTGCGGGGCGGTACTGCGGTTCAAGGCGTCCCTCATATGAAGATAACCGAGGTACACCCCGGCGGCCGCCCCAAAGACAGCTCCCGCGATCACAATCCACCGAGTTCCCAGTAGGTGATCCAGGAACCAGCCTACCAAACTCCAAAACACCGCACCGACCACGATGTACAGCAGGACCGCGATCCCACCACCCAGACCGCCACGCTCCACGAGCTCCCCCGCGGTGTGGAGGGTTTCCTTGCGCGCGTTGTCCCGCATGCGCGTTGACATCCCCCGCAGGTCCCTGGGGCGCCGGTCTCCCGGCTCGTTCGGTGCGGAACTCATGGCGTTCGCCTTTCGTGAGTGGGTCGGTCGTGCCCCGCCCGGCCGCCACTCGAGTCACGGGCGGGAGGGACGGACGGGGCGGCAGCGGCGTCGTCGTGGGCGTGTTCGACGGCCGACGACGCCGCGTGGGGTGCGGGCTCGGGCGCGTCCTGCCGGGTGACACCGCGGGTCAGCACGGTGAAACCGGCCAGGGCGAGTACGAGACACACCAGGACGGTCACGGCGAACACGCGCGGGACGAGCCACGGCGGGGCCCCCAGGAACAGCAGGAACCAGCCCAGCACGAGCACCTTGAGGAGGTACAGCGCGGCGAGCGCGGGAGCCGTGGCCGCTGGTGCCACGCGGTACATCTGAGCCGCCACGAGGGCGGTGGCTGCGGAGCTGACCGCGATGATCCCCGCCCCGAGCAGCACCGAGCGCGGTGCCGAGAGCATGTCCACGACGGCTGAAAGTGTAAGCAGAATCACACCCAGGATCAGGAACATGACGGCCCCGGCCCGCACACCCCGGGCGTAGGAAGGGGGGCGGGAGCGGGCGGCGTCGTGCGCGGCGGATTCCGCCGACGAACGCGGAGCGCGGTCAGGGGTCACGGGCGCAGACTCCGTGCGGTGCTCCGGGCGCAGTCGAGCAGCACCGGGGACACGAGGTACAGCACGATCACGAGCACCACGGCCACACCGGCGAGCACGGAACCCGTGCCCGCGGCCCGCAGACCGTAGAGGGAGATCAGACTGACGCACGCCGTGGCGGTCGTGACCACCGTGGCGGACTGCACGTGGGACAGGCCCACGTCCGTGAGGCGCTGGTAGACGTGCTGCCGGTGCGGTGTGTACCAGACCTCTCCGCGGCGGATCCGCAGCACGAGCGTCACGGCGGTGTCCGCGAGGTAGACCAGCAGCGGAGACAGCAGGTACTCCACGTAGACGCCCGAGAGGAACGCGCCGATCGCGATCGCGGCGATGGCACCGCCCAGGACGTAGGAGCCGACGTCGCCCAGGAAGACCGTACCGCGCCCCAGGTTCCACGGTAGGAAGCCCAGGAACGCACCGGCGAGCGCGAGGCCCGCGCACACCATCCACGGCATCCCGTTTGCCGCACCGGCCCACGCGTAGAACAGCCCCACCACGCCGCCGTGCAGCCCGGAGATCCCGTTGATACCGTCCATGAAGTTGGCGATGTTGACGTAGGCCACGGTCGCGAGCACACCCACGGGCCACCACCACGCGGGGATGCCCAGGGCCACGATCATGGCGGCGGTCCCGAGCGCGCCCACGAGGGCCTGCATGCCCAACCGGACTCCGATGGACACGCCGCGGTAGTCCTCGGCCCAGCCCAGGGCCGCGCTGGCCGCGGTCATGGCGAGCACGGACAGGGCGAGCGAGCGGTCCACGGGGATCAGACCGAACCCCAGGGACAACCCGTACGTGAGGATCAGGGCGATGGCCACCGCGAGTCCCATCCCGCGCAGTACGGGCCGCGAGTGCGAGGACCGGTCGGACGGGATGTCGATCACGCCCCACCGGCGCAGCAACGGCTTGACCGCGAACGGCAGGAGCACTGAGAGCACGAAGGCAGCGGCGAGTGTCCACGGGGCGAGGGCCAGCAACAGGTTCAGCGCCTGGCCGTCCGTGAGAGCGGCGGGGCCGGTGTCGACCGCGGGGGCCGTGGGTACGCCGTGGGCGGGCAGGAACGCGGTGGACGCGAGGACGGTGCTCATGCGTGGCGCCTCCAGCCCGTGTGTCCCTCGGCGGCGTCGCCGTCCGCACCGTCAGCGTCCGCGTCCTCGGCGCGGGGTCCGGTGGCCGGGGCGCACTCGGCGGCGCGCGGCACGGAGAAGTCCGTGACCTTGGGCTGGGTGCTCACCACGACCTGCGGGATGGACCCCGTGAACATCATCCCGCCGCGCACCTTCCACACGTGACGGTCCAGGTTCGCGGGATCCAGGCGCTCGGCCTTGGCGTGGGAGATCTTGGGGTGGAAGGGCCGCTCGTCGGTCTCACCCGTGCCGATGAGGTCCTCGTGCAGCTTCTCACCGTGGCGCAGCCCGGTGATCTCGATGCTGATGTCCTCGCGCCCGGACATCGACCGCAACCGGCGGGCGATGTCCAGGATCCGCACGGGCTCCCCCATGTCCAGGATGAGCACCTCTCCCCCGTGCGCGATCGCACCGGCCTGGATCACGAGCTGACACGCCTCGGGGATGGTCATGAAGTACCGGGTGGCATCCGGGTGGGTCACGGTGATCGGCCCGCCCTGGCGGATCTGTTCCGCGAACAGCGGTAGCATGGACCCGCGCGAACCGAAGACGTTGCCGAAGCGCACGGACGCGTAGCGCTTGCCCGTGCGGTCCCCCATCCACGCGGTGAGTTTCTCCGCCACGCGCTTGGAGTGACCGAGCGCCGTGGTGGGGTTGGCGGCCTTGTCCGTGGAGATGTTCACGAACACGTCCACGTCCACGGCGGCCGCGGCGCTCAACACGTGCAGCGAGCCCATGACGTTGGTCTTCCACGCCTCGTCCGGGTACTGCTCGAGCAGGGACACGTGCTTCAGCGCCGCAGCGTGAAAGACCACCTGGGGGCGGCGGTCCTGGAACACCCGGGTGAGCGCGTCCGGATCGCGGATGTCACAGAGCACGGTGTCGTTGCCGTCCAGCAGGCCACGCCCGGTGATGGAGATCTGGGTGGCCTGCAATCCGGATTCGTCACGGTCCAGCATGATCAGCTCGGCGGGTTCGAAACCCACGAGTTGGCGGCACAGTTCCGAACCGATCGACCCACCCGCGCCCGTGACGAGCACGCGCTTGCCGGTCACGTACCCCGCAATGGCCTCCACGTGGATGTCCACGGGCCGCCGTCCGATGAGGTCCTCCATGGAGATGTCACGAAGGTCCACGCTCTGGTTTGCGCCGGTGAGCATCTCGGTCAGGGGCGGGACGGTCATGACGCGGGTCCCGGTGCCCTCCACGGCTTCCGAGACGCGTTGCATGGTGCGGGGGTCCACGTCCGCGACGGCCACGATCAGCACGCCGGCGCGCGTGTGCTCCAGGACGGACGCGGCGTCGTGCAGCGTGCCCATGACTGGGACAGAGGAGATGCGCAGGTGCTTCTTGGCGGGGTCGTCGTCGAGCAGGGCCACGGGCAGGAAACCGGAGGCGGGGTCCTGCATCATGCGGTGTACCAGGAACGTGCCCAGCGCGCCCGCACCGAAGATCACCACGTTCTGCGCCTGCTCACCCGGCTTGGCCGTGGATTCCTGGTACATGCGTTTGAGGTAGCGGAACGCGGCCATCAGCAGGCACGCGAACGGGAACGCGATGAACCCCAGCGAGCGCGGGATCCACAGGGCCACACCGAAGACCAGCAGGACGGCCTCGAGCAGTGCCGTGACGATCACGGTCACGACCACGAGCAGCTTGGCCTCCTCGAAACTGCCGAACGAGTACCGGCCCTTGTAGAGGGCGAACGAGAAGCCCACGAGCAGTTGCAGCACGACCGCCACCACGCACGTGATGATCACGCCCCCCACGGAGATGAGCTCCACGTTCATCTCGAACCGGAGGAACGCCGCGACCCACAGCGCCACGATCCACGCGACGGAATCCAAGATCATCTGGATCCACAGCCACGCGACCGGTTTGTCCGCTCGGGGGATGGGGCTTGCGGGGGTGACCATGCAGTCGTAGTCCTTTCGGGTGCGGGTCAGTGGCGGTGACCCACCATGAGCCGGTACGCCGTTTCCCGTACCCTCAGGGGGACGAATCGGTAGCCGCCGCGCACCATGACGTTCACGGCCCATTGTAGGAACCCCACGTGGCCCAGGGTGCGCAACCGGTGCTGCAACGTCAGTTCGGCTCGCAGCACGCGGTACCCGCCGCGGCGTTCGTAGGAGCCCGCGGAGACGCGATAACCCACGAGCGGTTCCGCCACGTTGCGCACGTCCGCCCCGGCATGGAGCATGCGCGTCCACAACCAGTAGTCCTCGGCCATGGGGACGTCCTCGTAACCACCCACGGCGAGCGCGGCACTGCGGCGCAGCACGACCGTGGGGTGGGAGATGGGGTTGCGGTATCGGCTCACCGCGGCGATCCGCGCGGCCCCCACGGGGGCTGTGCGCAGCGCGACGGGCCGAGTCTCGTCGTCGCCGATCTCGTGCATGGACGCAGCCACGAGGTCCGCGCCGTCCTCGATCAGGGGCAGTTGCCTCTCGAACCGGCGGGGGTAGGAGACGTCGTCCGCGTCCGCGCGCGCGACGACGTCGTACGCGCACCGCGGCAACGCAACGGTCAGCGCCTGGGCGAGGCCACCGTTCTCCGGGATCCGCAGCACACGGACGGGGATCGGGGATTCTTTCGCGAGCCGCTCGAGCTCCGCCGTGACCGACGCCGGCACCGGACCGTCCTGGACGAGCAGCACCTCCGCGGGCGGGCGGGTCTGCTCCACCGAATTAGACTCCACCGCGCGCCGGATCCGCTCGGCGGTGTCCGCGGCGTACACGGGGATCAGCACCGAGAACCGAGCCGGCAGTTGCGCGGGGGTCAGCGGGTCAGCGAGGGCCACCGAAACCACGTCCGCGCATGCCGTTGCCGTAGAGCCGCGCCCACCGCACCAGTCCGGGCAGATCACGGTGGCGCGCGTAGTGGGCGGGGTAGCCGATCGCGTCCGCGACCAGTTGCACCACGCGCTTGTAACGCCACGAGACGTACCCGCGGTTACGGAAGAAGTGGCGCTGCTTGAACTCCCCCGGCGGGATCAACACCTGCAGCTTGCCGGGGATCACCACGTGTTCCTCGGCCCAGCCCGGCGGGTGGGACACGGCCGTGGTCGTGACCGTGCCGAACGGCAGCCCACTCTTGCGCAGGCGCACGAGGAAGTCGACCTCATCCCCGCGCAGGAACAGTTTCAGGTCCGGCAACCCCACCCGGAAGAACACGGACTCGTCCATGAGCGCACCGTTGAAGAAATTGGCGTAGGAATCGATGAAGCCCAGCGGTTCCAGGTCCGCGCGACGGTGGGTGATCCCACCGTCCAAGCGGAACGGGAACGCGAGGGCGTCGTGGTCCTGGGGCGCCACGATGAGCGGTGACACCACGGCGAGCCCCCGCTCGCGCGCTGTTTCGCGCAGGGTGTGTAGGCACTCGGGGTCCTCGGGATGGGCGTCGTCGTCCATGAGCCACACCTGGTCCGCGCCGCTCGCGAGCGCCGTGAGGATGGCGAGCGCGAATCCGCCCGCCCCGCCCAGATTGGCCACGGAGCGGCGGTAGTGCAGCGTGAAGGCTCCCCCGATCCGCTCCCCCAGCGCGGCCTCGTCCAGGGCAGTGCGCCCGGCGTCCACGAGACACAGACTCGCGATCGGGTCGGTCTGGACGCGCAGCGCGTCGATCAGCGCCGCGACGTCCTCGGGGCGGTCCTGCGTGACGCACGCGACGCTCACGTTCGCGTCCGGACGGTCGCTCGCCCGCGCGGTGGATTCGGTCATGGCGCCCCCGGGACGACTCGTGATGTGCAAGGAAGATGTGCTCGACCGCGGCGCACGCGCAGCCGCTCGCGCGGGCGCCCGGCACGCCGGTGAACTCCGGGAGTCTATCAACGCGTACCTTGACGCCACCTCGACGTCACCCGTACGGGTGATGTGCCGTGCTGACGACCACGGGCTGACCACCAAGAACGGGTCCGGGGCGCTACCGTACGATGAAGACACCATCACAGGAGGAGACACAACAGTGACGACTCACAGCTGGCGCGTTCTCGGGGCCACGGGGTTCATCGGTTCCGCCATCACCACTGCCCTGCAGACCCGGAACATCCCGGTCACCCCGGTGGCCACCCCCCGACTGGCCTCGCCCGCGACCACGGTGCACCACCTCATTGAGCACGCGCACCGCCTCGAGTCCGTGATCGACTACCTGGCCGATTCCTTCGCCGGCGCGGACGTGGTGGTCAACGCCGCCGGTCTGGCCGCCCCCGATCAGACGCACCAGCAGTCCCTCACCGGGGCTAACGCGCTGCTTCCCGTCCTCGTGGCGCTCGCCGCCCACCGCACGGGCGTGCGCCGGGTGATCCACATGAGTTCCGCGTCCGTGCAGGCCGACGCACCCGTGCTGGACGAGTCCATCCGCACCGCACCGTTCTCCCCCTACTCCTTCTCCAAGGCCCTGGGCGAGTCCGCGCTCTACCGGTTGCGCTCCCAATGGCGCGAGGAATCCGGCGCTCCGCAGTTGAGCGTCATCCGCGCGACGTCCGTGATGGGCAGCGGGCGGCGCACCACGCGCATGCTCGCACGGTTCGCGTCCTCGCCCCTGAGCTCGGTCGCCGGGGACGGTTCCGCCCCCACCCCCGTGACCTCCGTGACCGCCCTCGCGCAGTTCACGGTGGCCGTGGGCGAGTTCCCTGAGGTCCTGCCCCCCGTGATCCTGCAACCGTGGGAGGGCGCCACGACCGGTTCCGTGCTGCGCGACGCCGGACGCCGCCACCCCCTGCAGCTGCCGTCCTGGGTGTGCCGGGCGGTGATCGCGACCGCGCGCACGGCCTCGGCCGCTGCCGGTTACCGCTACGGCGGGCTCATCCGCCGCCTGGAGGTCACGTGGTTCGGTCAGCGCCAGGTCCCCGGGTGGGCCCACGAGAACGGTGTGCTCCCCGAGCCCCACGTGCAGGAGGTGCTGCGCCAGGCGCACCTCGCGCTGGGTCGCTGAGCCGCGCGTTGGGTTCTTCGCAGCGCGGCCGCGCCCGGACCGGAGCACTCCCGCGCTGACAGAACGATCCCCGCACCGTACCCGTCATGGGATGGTGCGGGGATCGTCTCGTCAAGTCGCCTGTTGTTCAGGCCCCGTGGTTCTCGGGTTCCCCGGCGACGAGCCGCTGCGCCTCCTCCATGCTCAGTGCCCCGGTCCCGTCCCAGCGCGGCTCGGTGTCCGGTGTGCGTTCCCGTCCCTGGTCCACGAACGGACGGGCCTCCGCGGGGGAACTGCGGACCAGGTCGGTCACGAGGTCCTCGTCCGCGGAAGTCGAGCCGGCCGAGAGGGCCGCGCCCTCGCCGAACGATTCCGGTGCATTCGCTTCGGGGTTCTGACGCGCGGACTGTGTCGACGCCGCGGCGTCGTCGTCCGAGACCGCCGCGCCGGCACCGCCGGCTGCAGCGGCCGCCTCCGGGCTCTCACCGGTCGCCGGAGCTGCCGGTTCGGTGCCGCCGTCCACGTTCGGGACGACCTCGCGCAGCCGCGCCAGCGTGATCGCGCCGTGGCGCAGCACCACGGGCGTCTCCCCCGTGCAGTCCACGATGGTCGAGGCCACGTCCTGCGCACCGGTGGGGACCTCACCCGCGGGCCGCGGACCGTCGTCGAGGTAGAGCGCCACGCGGTCCTGCAGCATCTCGCGGGCCTGCTCGGCGGTGCGCGCGGCGGGCATCCCCGTCCGGTTGGCGGAGGACACGGCCATGGGACCCACGCGTTCGAGGACCGCGCGGGTCACGGCGTCGTCGGGAACGCGTAGCGCCACTGTCCCATGGGTCTCCCCCAGGTCCCAGCCCAGGGTGGGCTGGGCCCAGCAGATGATCGTGAGGGCGCCGGGCCAGAACGCCTGCGCGAGCGCGCGGGCGTCGTCGGAGATCTGGTCCGCGAGGCCGTCGATCACCTCGGGGCGGGCAATCAGCACGGGCGGGGGCATTTCCCGCGTGCGGCCCTTGGCGCCCAGCAGTCCCTGGACACCGGGCGCCGAGAACGCATCGCAGCCGATGCCGTAGACGGTGTCCGTGGGCAGCACGAGGCATTCGCCGTCCGCGACGACGCCCGCGGCCTCGGTCACGGCCGCTTCGAGTTCCTGCGGGGTCCCGCAGGATCGGATCTCACTCACGAGCAACTCCTCTGCTGACGTGTTTCGTGTTCTTCCCGTGCTCCGCGCACCCGGCCGTCCCGTTCACGGTACGTCTCCCGGCACGACGGCGCTGCGGCGCCCGGTCTCTCAGCCCCCCGGCCCCGGCAGCGTGGCGGTCGTGGCCCGCGGGCGGTCGGTCAGGTCGTGGTGCGTGTGGATGTCCCGGAACCCCCGGTCCTCGAGGGCGCGGGCGACGGCCGCGACCTGGGACTCGGCGTGTTCCATGACGAACGAACCGCCCGGACGCAGGATCCGCACGGCGGTGTCCATCGCGGCGCACGGGAACGTCATCCCGGTCTCGTCCCCGCCGTACAGCGCCGTGGGTGGATCGTAATCGCGTACCTCGGGATCCTCCGGGATCTCACCGTCCGGGACGTAGGGTGGGTTGGTCACGACCACGCAGAACCGCCCCGCCGACTCGACCGTGACATCGCGGTAGTCGGATTCGAGCAAGCGCACGCGGGAGCCCGCCAGATTGCGCCGGGTCCACTCCAGTGCGGCCGGTTCGCGTTCCACGGCGGTGACCCTACTCGCGGGATCCTCGCTCGCCACGGCCAGGGCTATCGCGCCACTGCCCGTCCCGAGGTCGATGACCCCCGGGTGGGTCTCGCCGGCCCCGCGCCATACGCGCACCAGATCCAGGGTCAATTGGACGAGCAGTTCGGTCTCCGGGCGGGGGACGAAGACCCCGGGACCCACCGCGAGCTCGAGCTTACGGAACGGGGCCGTGCCCGTGATGTGTTGCAGGGGCTCACGCCGTGCGCGGCGTTCCACGAGGTCGCGGTACCCGTGCGGTTCCGGCGCGCCCAGGATGGCCCGCGCTTCGGTGTCCCCGCGGCCCAGGCCCAGCGTGTGGGCGGCGAGCAACACGGCGTCGACGTCCGGGGAGGCCACACCCGCGCGAAGCAACCGGGACCGGCCCCACGCGATCGCCTGGGCGAGAGTCGTGGCCACGGGAAGTTACTTCCCGCCCACGGACCCGTGCTGTGCGGAGTCCTGACCCAGTTGTTCCAACCGGTGCTTCTCGTCCAGTTCCACGGCGGAGGCGATCACGGGTTCCAATGCGCCGTCCAGGACGTGGTCCAGGTTGTAGGCCTTGTACCCGGTGCGGTGGTCCGCGATGCGGTTCTCGGGGAAGTTGTAGGTGCGGATGCGTTCCGAACGGTCCACGGTGCGCACCTGCGACTTGCGGGCTGCGGCGTTCTCGGCGTCGATCTGTTCCTGCTGGTGCGCGAGCAACCGGGCGCGCAATACGCGCATGGCCGCCTCACGGTTCTGCAGCTGGGACTTCTCGTTTTGCATGGACACCACGATGCCCGTAGGGACGTGCGTGATCCGCACCGCGGAATCCGTGGTGTTCACCGACTGCCCACCCGGACCCGAGGACCGGTAGACGTCGATCTTGAGGTCGTTCTGGTTGATGTCGATCTCGTCCGGCTCGTCCACCTCGGGGAAGACCAGCACCCCCGCAGCGGACGTGTGCACGCGCCCCTGGGACTCGGTCACGGGCACCCGCTGCACGCGATGCACCCCGCCCTCGTACTTGAACCGGGCCCACGCGCCCTCGGCCGGATCGGAGGAGGACCCCTTGACCGCGAGCTGGACGTCCTTGTAGCCGCCCAGTTCGGTGGGGGTTGACGAGAGGATCTCGGTCTTGAGCCCGGACTGTTCCGCGAAACGCATGTACATGCGCAGTAGGTCCCCGGCGAACAGGGCGGATTCGTCCCCGCCCTCACCCGCCTTGACCTCGAGGATCACGTTGCGGCCGTCGTCCGGGTCCCGCGGGATGAGCTTGCGGCGCAGTTCCTCGCGCGCCACGACGAGCTCGTCCTCAAGGGGCTTGACCTCCGCGGCGAGTTCGGGATCCACGCTCCCGAGCTCGCGCGCGGCGCCCAGGTCCTCGGAGATGCGTTCCACCCGGCGATGCGCCTCGACGATGCCGTTGAGTTCGGAGTAGCGCCGACCCAGTTTCCTGGCCTTGCTCGCGTCCGCGTGGACGGCGGGATCCGCCAGGGCGCGCTGGAGCTCGGCGTGCTCATCCAGCAGCGGCTGAACGGGGTCGGACATACGGTGCTCTCCTGGGATCGACGGGTGGAACGCGGTGCTCGCGGGTTCCTAGTGACCGGCCAGCGTGGTCTTCTGGACCTGCAGCAGGAACTCGGTGTTGGACTGGGTATCCCGCAGCTTGCTCGTGAGCAGTTCCAGGGCCTGCTGCTGTTCCAGACCGGAGAGCACGCGGCGCAGCCGCCACATGATCTTGATCTCGTCCGCGGACAGCAGGTTCTCCTCGCGGCGGGTACCGGAGGAATTGACGTCCACGGCCGGGAAGATCCGCCGGTCCGCGAGCTGGCGGGACAGGCGCAGTTCCATGTTGCCCGTGCCCTTGAACTCCTCGAAGATGACCTCGTCCATCTTGGACCCGGTCTCCACGAGCGCAGTCGCGAGGATGGTCAGCGAGCCACCGTTCTCGATGTTGCGCGCGGCGCCGAAGAACTTCTTGGGCGGGTACAGCGCGGCGGAGTCCACACCACCGGAGAGGATGCGGCCGGACGCCGGTGCCGAGAGGTTGTACGCGCGGCCCAGGCGGGTCATGGAGTCCAGCAGGACCACCACGTCCATGCCCATCTCCACCAGGCGCTTGGCCCGCTCAATCGCGAGCTCCGCGACCGTGGTGTGGTCGTCCGCAGGCCGGTCGAAGGTCGAGGCGATAACCTCACCCTTGACCGTGCGCTGCATGTCCGTGACCTCTTCGGGGCGCTCGTCCACGAGCACCATCATGAGGTGGACCTCGGGGTTGTTGGTCGTGATCGCGTTGGCGATCGACTGCAGCATGAGCGTCTTACCGGCCTTGGGCGGGGAAACGATCAGACCGCGCTGGCCCTTGCCGATCGGGGCCACGAGATCCACCACGCGGGGACCGATCTTCTTGGGCTCGGTCTCCAGGCGCAGCCGCTCCTGGGGGTACAGCGGGACGAGCTTGTTGAACTCGACCCGGTCCTTGTTCTCCTCGGGCTTGCGGCCGTTGACCGTGGTCAGCTGCACGAGCGCGGAGAACTTCTGGCGCGAGTTGTTGTGTTGTTCGCCCTCGCGGGGAGCACGGATGGCACCCACGATCGCGTCGCCCTTGCGCAGGTTGTTCTTCTTGACCTGGGACAGGCTCACGTACACGTCCGACGGGCCGGGCAGGTAGCCCGAGGTGCGCACGAACGCGTAGTTGTCGAGCACGTCCAGGATGCCCGCCACGGGCAGCAGGACGTCGTCCTCGGTGATCTCGACGTCGTCCACGTCCGGACCGTTGTGCCGGTTGCGACGGTTGCGCCGCTCGTTGCGGTCGTTGCGATCGTTACGGTCGTTGCGATCGTTGCGATCGTTGCGATTGCGGTTGCGCCGGTTGCGGCGGGAGTTGCCCTCACCGTCGTTGTTGCGATCGTTGTTGTTGCGGTTGCGCCGGTCGTTGCGGTTCTGGTTGTCCTGACCGCCGTCCTTGGGGTCACCGGAATCGTTGGAACCGCCTTGGCCCTTGGAGTCACGGCGGTTGTCCCGGTCCTGACCGTTGTCCTTGGAATCCTTCTGGTGGTTGGCGTGGCGGGAACCGTCCACCTGACCCTGCTTGTTCTCGCGCCGGTTCTCGTCCTGGGACGAGCCGTTCTGCTCGGACTTCTCGTTGCGGCGACCGCGCTGGTTGCGCTGGCCGCGCCCGGACTCGTTGCCGGAGTCGTCAGAGCCCTGGGCGGAGTCCTGCCCGGACTCGTCCCGGCCCTTCTCCGCCTGGTCCTTGTCCTGCTGGTTCTGGGCGGAACGGTCCTGGCCGGAGCGCCCGTGCTCACCGGTGCCGCTGGCCGTGGCGCGCCGGGAACGGCGCGAACCGCCCTGCCGCGGGACGTTCTGTTCGCCGTTCTCGCCCTCCGAGCCCTCCTGGGGCTTCGAGGAGGAGTCCGACGACGCCGCGTCCGCGGACGCGGCGGCCGGAGCGTCGTCGGCGGAGGACGACTGCGGAGCGTCGGAGGAGTGGCGCTGGGAGGCCTTGCGAGCGGTCTGCTCGATCTTGGCCTCCACGGCTTTGTCGCGCTCGGCGACGGCGCCCCCGCGCTGGTGGGCCTCGATGGCCTCGACCAGCAGGGACTTGCGCATGCGACGCGCGCCGGTAATGCCCAACTGGGCCGCGAGGGCCTGCAGCTGCGCGAGTTTGAGCCCGGACAGACCGGTGCTCTGGGCGTTCGAGGTGTCCGTTCCCTGTTCGGGGGCGGTGGTTTCTGTCACGAAGCTTCCTTCTGACTCGATGGGGGTTGCGGCACTCAGATCGCCAGCAACCCGACGATGATGGTGTGGGCCACCCGCGGCGGGCCACGAAAGTGCGCGCCGGAGGCGCGCGTCATCAGCAATGAAGTCCCCCGAATCTCCCGCGGAGCCGGGACGCCACATTACAGAGGTGGCTGGTCTACGCGGAAGAGGATCGCAGAGAGGCGACGCGGTCGAACACCTGCGTTGAGGAACTGCGCACGAGGCTCGGCTGCGGGGCTGCACTGTCCGGCACGGACGCGAACCCGGGGCCTATTGCGTGGATACGCTCACTTTAGCACCCTCTTCGGGCACCCGCAGGACATGAACACGCCACGTCACCGTTCGCCCCTGGTATTCGCGCGCCGACGACGCCGCGTCCGCCGCGATCTCCTCGATTGCCGCAGCCACTCGCCCAGCGTGCTCCGCGCCGTTCGCGAGCGTGAGCACGGTGGGGCCCGCACCCGAGATCAGGGCGGCGTGACCGAGGTCGCGCAATCGGGTCATGAGCTCGCAGCTCGGTGCCATGGCCTGTGCGCGGTAGGGCTGGTGCAGCAGGTCGAACGTCGCGGGCACGAGCAACTCGGGCCGTTCGCTCAGGGCCGCAACCAGAAGCGCCGCGCGGCCGGCGTTCACGGCCGCCGTTCGATGCGCGATCATCTCCGGCAGCAGCCCGCGGGCCACCGACGTGGCGACTTCGAAGTCGGGCACCGCGACCACGGGGACCACGTCCGGGTGCACGCGCACGGGCACGCTGTGGAAACGACCTTCGTCCTCGTACGAGATCGTCAGACCACCCAGCAGGGTGGGGGCCACGTTGTCCGGGTGTCCCTCCATGTGGGAGCACACCTGCAGCACCGCATCCGGTGAGAGCCGGTGGGACGCGGGGAGCAGCGCGTTGGCCGCGAGGACACCGGCGACCACCGCGGAGGCCGACGAGCCCATGCCCCGGCCGTGCGGGATCGCGTTGTGGGCGCGCAAGCGCAGCGGGGGCAGCTCACCGGCCCCGGCGGCGTCGAACGCGGCCTGCATGGCACGGATCACCAGGTGCTCGGGACCGCGCGGCACGCCCGCCGCGCCCTCCCCCGAGAGGTCGAACTCGAGTCCGCGCTCGATGCGCGTGAGCGTCACGGTGTCGTAGTGACCCAGCGCGAGACCGAGCGAGTCGAAGCCCGGCCCCACGTTGCCCGTGGAGCCGGGGACCCGCACGCTCACGGTGGTACCCACGGGCGTGATGGCGCCCGGCACGCTCCCGATGCGGGGTGCGCTGTCGGACATGTCGGTGCGGGTGGCGTGCAACGGTGCGTTATTCACGGCGGAGCCGGTCATTCCAGGCCGAGGGCCGAGGCCACGGAGACCACGTCGAAGGCCACGCGCTTGGGCTCGGCAGCCGTGGGGTCCTCGGCCTCGGCGCCCTTGATCGCCCACTGGGGGTCCTTCAGGCCGTGGCCCGTGACGGTCACCACGATCGTCGCGTCCGTGGGTACCTCCCCGGCCCGGGCCTTCTTGAGCAGACCCGCCACTCCGGATGCGGAGCCCGGTTCCACGAACACGCCCTCGCGGGACGAGAGCCAACGGTGGGCCTCGAGGATCTCGACGTCGCTCACGGAGTCGATGAGCCCGCCGGACTCGTCACGCGCGGCGATGGCCGTGTCCCAGGACGCGGGGTTGCCGATCCGGATCGCAGTCGCGATGGTCTCCGGTTCCGTCACGGGATGGCCCAGCACGAGAGGTGCGGCACCCTCCGCCTGGAAGCCCCACATGGCGGGCGTGCGGGTGGACACCGCGGGCAGGGTCTCACCCGAGGTGGCCGGGGTCTCCTGCGCGTACTCTCGGTAGCCCTTCCAGTACGCCGTGATGTTCCCGGCGTTGCCCACGGGCAGCACGTGGATGTCCGGGGCGTCGCCCAGTGTGTCCACGACCTCGAAGGCCGCGGTCTTCTGACCCTCGATCCGGTACGGGTTCACGGAGTTGACCAGGAAGACCGGGTAGGACTCGGAGAGCTTGCGCGCGACCTCCAGGCAGTTGTCGAAGTTGCCGTCGATCTGGATGATGTCCGCGCCGTGGGCCACGGCCTGGGACATTTTGCCCATGGAGATCTTGCCCTCCGGCACGAGCACCGCGCTGCGCATCCCGGCCTGCTTGGCGTACGCCGCCGCGGATGCGGACGTGTTGCCGGTGGACGCGCACACCACGGCCTTGGCCCCGGACTCCTTGGCCTTGGTGATGGCCATGGTCATCCCGCGGTCCTTGAACGAACCGGTGGGGTTCATGCCCTCGAACTTGAGCCACACCGTGGAGCCCGTGAGCTCGGACAGCGCCCGCGCCTGGATCAGAGGGGTGCCACCCTCTCCCATGGTGATGACCTCGGTCTGCTTGGTGACCGGCAACCGGTCCTTGTACTCGTTGATGACGCCCTGCCAGACGTGTGCCATGCCGCGTGCTCCTCGGTTCGAATCGTGGCCCCGCGCCGCGTGGTGCGCGGGGCGCTCAAGAATTATTCTCCGGCTTCCACCGGTGTGACGGACACGATGTCCCGCACCACGTCCAGCTCGCGCAGGGCCGCGACCGTGGCCATGAGGGACGCGTGTCGGCCGCTGTGCGTCACGAGCCGCAGCTGGGACATCCCGGGGGCGTCCGGGTCCTCGATCTGCAGCATCGTGGAGATCGAGACCCCGTGGTCCGCGAACACCTGGGCCAGTTGCGCGAGCGCACCCAGTCGGTCCGTGACGGCCACCGTGATGGACAGCCGCGTGGTGGCGTCGTCCATGCTCACGGCGGGCAGCGCCGCGTAGGCGTCGAGCGGGATGCCCTGAGCTCCCAGCGCGATCGCGCGCGCCGCGGAGACGAGGTCGCCCAGCACCGCCGACGCCGTGGGGTGACCACCCGCGCCCTGTCCGTAGAACATGAGGGAACCCGCGTTCGCGGCCTCCACGAACACCGCGTTGTACGCGCCGTGCACACCCGCGAGCACGTGGTCGCGCGGGATCATCACGGGGTTCACGCGCAGATTCACGCCGTCACCGCAGCGCTCGCCCACGGACAGCAGCTTGATCACGTACCCCGCCTCGCGGGCGGCCGCGACGTCCTGCGCCGTGATGCCCGTGATCCCCATGCAGTGCACGTCCGCGATCGTGTAGGTCGAGTGGAACGCGAGGGACGCGAGCACGGCGGCCTTGGCGGCGGCGTCGTGCCCCTCGACGTCCGCGGTGGGGTCCGCCTCGGCGTAGCCGAGCTCCTGAGCTTGCGCGAGGGCGTCGTCGAACGCGGCCCCCGTGGTGTCCATCTGGTCCAGGATGAAGTTGGTGGTCCCGTTCATGATGCCCAGGAAACGGTTGACCCGGTCCCCCGCGAGCGAGTCGCGCATGGGGCGCACGATGGGGATCGCGCCGGCCACTGCGGCCTCGTAGGACAACTGGGCGCCCGACGCCGCCGCGGCGTCGTGCAGTTCGCGCCCGTGCTCCGCGAGCAGCGCCTTGTTGCCCGTGATCACGGACTTCCCGGCGTTCAGGGCACGCAGCACACGCGTGCGCGTGGGTTCGATCCCGCCGGTCAGCTCCACCACCACGTCCGCGGCGTCGATCACCGCGTCCACGTCCGTGGTCAGCAGCTCCGCGGGCAGCTCCGTGTCCCGCGGGGCTTGCGGATTGCGCACGGCCACGCCGCTCAGCTCCAGGCACACGCCGCTGCGCAGGGCCAGCTCGTGGGCGTGGTTGAGCAGCACGCGGGCCACCTGGGAGCCCACGGTGCCGGCACCCAGCAGGCCCACTTTCAGCACGGGCGTCTCGCGGTCGGTTGCGGGTGAAGTGTTCATGGCTCCTGGTGTTCTGTCGGGGGCTTGCTGTCGGGGCGTGTCAATGGGTGGGGCCGCGCCCCGCGGGCGGTCGCGGCCCGATGGGCGCGGCGAGGCGGGCGCGGCGGGGCGGCGTCCGGCGCGGTGGCGGGGTGCGACGTCGCTCGCGTACCTCGACCGCGCCGGGCGGCTCACACCCCGGTGTCGCGGGCGAGCAGATCCGTGAGGGACTCGCGGCGCACGATCTCGCGGGTGGCACCGTCCGGTGCGACCGCCACGATCCCCGGGCGGGGCAGCCAGTTGTAATTGCTGGACAGGGACCAGCAATACGCACCGGTCACGGGCACCACGAGCAGGTCACCCGCGGTGACGTCCCCGGGGAGGTAGACGTCCTTGACCACGATGTCACCGGACTCGCAGTGCTTGCCGACCACGCGCGAGAGCACGGGCGACTCCTCGGACACGCGGTTGGCGAGCACAGCGGTGTAGTCGGCGTCGTAGAGCACGGGACGGGCGTTGTCGCTCATGCCGCCGTCCACGGACACGTACCGGCGCTGCACGCCCGGGCTGACCGTGACCGTCTTGACGGTGCCCACCGTATAGACCGTGCACCCGGAGGGTCCGGCGATGAACCGGCCCGGTTCGAAGGACAGGTGCGGGGTGGGCAGGTCCGAGGACTCGAGCACGGAGGTGAGCAGCGGGGCGAGGTCCGCGGCGATCGCGGCGACCTCGCGCGGGCTGTCCGCGGCGGTGTACGCCACACCGTGGCCGCCACCCAGGTCGATCTCGGGCAGCGTCACGTCCCAGCGCTCGGCCACGGTCTCGCGCAGCGCGAAGACGCGCTCGGCGGCCTGACCGAAGCCCTCCGCCGCGAAAATCTGGGATCCGATGTGGCAGTGCAGCCCGCGCAGGTCCAGTGCATCGGAGGCGTGAACGCATGCAGCCACGGCCACGAGTGCGGGAGAGTCCTCCCCCTCCTGCACGGGGTTCAGCGAGAGTCCGAACTTCTGGTCCTCGTGGGCGGTCGCGATGAACTCGTGCGTGGACGCGTGCACCCCCGGGGTCACGCGGATCATCACGGGCGCGCGGGTGCCGCGGTCGCGGGCCAGCCGTGCCACGAGCTCGATCTCGGCGAGCGAGTCCACGACGATGCGTCCCACGCCCACCTCGAGGGCCCGGTCGAGTTCCTCCGCGGACTTGTTGTTGCCGTGCAACGCGATCCGGCCCGGGGCCACACCCGCGGCGAGTGCCACGGCGAGTTCCCCGCCGGAGGCGGTGTCGATATTGAGGCCCTCCTCCGTGGCCCACCGCGCCACGGCGGTGTTCAGCAGGGCCTTGGAGGCGTAGTAGACCTCGAGTTCCACGCCGAGAGGATTCAGGGCGGCCTCGAACGCCTCGCGGAAACCGCGGGCGCGGTCCCGGAAGGTCCGTTCAGAGACCACGTAGCTCGGGGAACCGTGGCGCGCGGCGATCTCGGTCACGGGCACGGAATCCACGGTGACGCACCCCGTGTCATCCCGGGCGTACTGGGACGTGAAGACCACGGGGTCCAGTGTCGCGGGGTCCGCGGGGACCTGCAGCCAGGCCGGGGCGAGCGGGTGGGCGGGAGCGAGTTCGGTCATGGGATCACATCCTTTCGGGAGCGGAGACGCCCAGCAGGTCCAGCCCGTTGGCGAGGACCTGGCGCACGGCGTCGTTGAGCCACAGGCGGGTGTGGTGGACGGGCGCCACGGGGTCGTCGCCCTGCGGGGTGACCCGGCAGGCGTCGTACCAGCGGTGGTACGCCCCGGCCAGGGCCTCGAGGTGGCGCGCTACGCGGTGCGGTTCGCGCAGGGCCGCGGCCTGGGCGACGACGGACGGGTACTGTCCGAGCGCGGCCAATAGGTCCGCTTCACGCGGGTGCTCGAGCAGGGACGCGTCGAACCGGGTGGCACCGGCCTCGTCCGTGTGCGCGACACCGGCGGCGTGGGCGTTGCGTTCCACAGCGCACGTGCGTGCGTGGGCGTACTGGACGTAGAAGACCGGGTTCTCGTTGGAGCGCTTGGTCAGCACGTCCAAATCGATGTCGATGTTGGAGTCCACGGAATAGCGGGTCAGCGAGTACCGCGCGGCGTCCACGCCCACGGCCTCCACGAGGTCCTCCATGGTCACCACGGTGCCCGCGCGCTTGGACATCCGCACCGCGGTGCCGTCCTTGACCAGGTTGACCATCTGACCGATCAGCACCTCGACGGCGTCCGGGGAGTCCCCGAGCGCGGCCGCGGCGGCCTTGAGCCGGGCCACGTAGCCGTGGTGGTCCGCGCCGAGCATGTAGATGCACAGGTCCGCACCGCGGTCCCGCTTGTTCTTGAAGTAGGCGATGTCCCCCGCGATGTACGCGGCGTGACCGTCCGACTTGATGACCACGCGGTCCTTGTCGTCCCCGTGGTCGGTGGAGCGCAGCCACCACGCTCCGTCCTCGAAGTACAGCGCGTCCGAGGAACGCAGCTGGTCGAGCAGCTTCTCGACCTGGCCGTCCTCGAACAGCGAGTTCTCGTGGAAGAAGACGTCGAAGTCCACGCCGAAATCGTGCAGCGAGGATTTGATCTGGGCGAACATCAGTTCTACGCCCGCGGCGCGGAAGACCTCCTGCGGGTCCTCGGATTCCAGGGCGTCCGGGTGCTGGGCCAGGACCTCGTCCGCGATCTCGGAGATGTACTGCCCGCCGTAGCCGTCCTCCGGGGCGGCCTCCCCGCGGGCGCGGGCCAGCAGGGAACGGGCGAAGCGGTCGATCTGGTTGCCGTGGTCGTTGAAGTAGTACTCCCGCACGACCGAGGCACCCTGCGAATCCAGGATCCGGGCCAGGGAGTCACCCACGGCGGCCCACCGCGTGCCACCCAGGTGGATCGGACCGGTGGGGTTCGCGGAGACGAACTCGAGGTTGATGGTCGTGCCGGACAGGGTGTCCGCGGTCCCGAAGGCGCGCCCCTGTTCCACGATCGACTGCGCGAGCTCACCGGCCGCGGCGGCGTCGAGCGTGACGTTGAGGAAGCCCGGACCGGCGATGTCCACCGTCTTCACACCGGGGACGGCCGACAGGCGCTCGGAGAGGATCTGCGCGACGTCCCGGGGGGAACGGCCCACCTTCTTGGCCACCTGCATGGCCACGGTGGTGGCCCAGTCCCCGTGCTCACGGTTCTTGGGTCGCTCCACCTTCGCGTGCGGGAGTTCGGCGCCGTCCACCGGGGTCAGTTCACCGGCGGCCACGGCGTCTTGCAGGCATGCGGACACAGCGGAGGAAAGTTCTTCAGGAGTCACTGTGCCAGTGTAACGGCGCGGGAGCACCCCGCTCGATCCGCGCCGATTGGTGCGCCCGCGCGACCTGGTAGTATCGTCGAGTTGTCGTCGCGGGCCTCGTTCTCGGATCCTGTGACACCGCACGCCCGCGTAGCTCAGTGGATAGAGCGTCTGCCTCCGGAGCAGAAGGTCGTAGGTTCGAATCCTGTCGCGGGCACCACGAATGCCCTCCCCTCGGGGAGGGCATTTTCGCATTTTGGGGACCCCCACGCCCTACGGGGCCGGCACCCGGATCGCGGGTGGTTCGAGCTAGCGGGTCAGCGGTGACCGCGGCGCTGCTCGCGGGTCCTCAGGTGGGGGTTCAGCTCGAGTGGGTCGTACTCATTGACCACGGAGTCGCTGCCATAGTGCTCTTCGAGCAGTTGGTCCTCCTCCACCGGGCGGGGTGGAGCCGTGCGCCGCAGCACGACCCCCACGATCGTGAGCAAGCCACCCACCGCGAGGGTTCCGAAACCCACCGCGATCATGGTCCACCCGCGAGTGTTCAAGGGCTCTCCCCCGTGGTCAGCCGCGGCCCGGCTCATGGCCACGAGTGCCTCCGGGAGGGTGAAACAACACACGAACAACAAAAGCAGCCCCACCGCGGTGATGACGGACGTGAAACGTTGTCTGCGGTGGGGCTGCTTCATACGATCAATGGCCTTCCGGTGACACCCCCGGAGCGGAGGAACCACCCGTTGGGGCGCCGTGGGCGGGGGCACCCCGGGACGGGGCACCGGCCGGTTCGGCGCTGCGAGCTGTCTCCAGAAGCGTAGCGTCATCCAGGGCCGGTTCGCCCGTGGCCGCTTGCAGCTTGCGGAACTCGGCGAGCAGATCCGCCACGGTGGCCTCGGCCTTCTGCTGCGCGTCCAGCTCGAAAAGGATGCGACCCTCGTGCATCATGATGAGCCGGTTGCCCAGCCGCAGGGCCTGGTCCATGTTGTGCGTGACCATGAGCGTGGTCAGGTGACGCTCGTTCACGATCCGCTCGGTGATCTCCGTGACGTGCTGCGCACGCTCGGGATCCAGGGCGGCCGTGTGCTCGTCCAGTAACAAGATCTCGGGTGCGGAGAACGTGGCCATGAGCAGGGACAGCGCCTGGCGTTGCCCGCCGGACAGCAACCCCACCTTGGCCCCCAGCCGGTGCTCCAGACCCAGTTCGAGGGTCTTGAGCTCCTGCTCGAACTCGTGGCGTCGGGCGCGGGTGACGCCGCGCGCGAGACCACGGGAGCGACCGCGGCGCTGCGCGATGGCCATGTTCTGCTCAATGCTCAGGGTGGGCGAGGATCCCTTCATGGGGTCCTGGAACACCCGGGAGATCCACGTGGCCTTGCGGTGTTCGGGAAGCCGCGTGACGTCCCGGTCCCCCACCATGATCCGGCCGCTGTCCGGGATGATCGTCCCGGACACCGTGTTGAGCAGGGTGGACTTGCCCGCACCGTTGGAGCCGATGACCGTGACGAAGTCCCCGGGGTTGACCGTGAGGCTCACCCCGTTCAACGCCACGCGTTCGTTGACCGTCCCGGCGAAGAACGTCTTGTGCACGTCCTGTACGTTCAACATCCGATCACGCTCCCGTTCGTCCGGACACACCGGCGTCCACGGTGCGCCGGGCGCGGGATCGCACGTCCGCCTGCACCGCTTGCGCGGCCCTGAGGGTGCGGTGGCGCTTCCACCGCTTGTACACGCCGAGCTGCGGCAGCACGAGCGCGATCACCACGAGCACCGCGGAGATCAGCTTCATGTCCGAGGGGTTCAGTCCCGCCTGCAGCGCCACGGTGATCACCAGGCGGTACAGCACCGAGCCGAGGATCACCGCGAGCGTGGCGATCACCACGGTGCGCGTGCCGAAGATGCCCTGGCCGAGGATCACGGAGGCGAGGCCCACGACGATCATGCCGATGCCCATGCCGATGTCCGCGAAGCCCTGGTACTGCGCGATCAGGGCACCGGACAAGCCCACGAGGGCGTTGGACAGGCACAGACCGAGGATCTTCTGCCGGTCCGTATTCACCCCGAAGGAACGGATCATCTCCGGGTTGTCACCCGTGGCCTGCATGGCCAGGCCGGCGTCCGTGTACAGGAACCAGTCCAGTGCGAGCTTCACGAGCAGCACACCGGCCAACAACAACAACACTCCCACGACCGTCCCCTGCAGCCCGGCCTCGCGCAGGGGCGTGAAGACGGTCTCCTCGCGCAACAGCGCGAGGTTCGCCTTGCCACCCATAAGCCGCAGGTTCACGGAGTACAGGGCGGTCATGGTCAGGATGCCCGCGAGCAACCCGTTGATCCGCGCCTTGGTGTGCAACAGCGCGGTGATCAGACCGGCGAAGGCGCCGACCACGAAGCCCACGACGGTCGCAAACCACGGGCTGCCGCCGTGCAGGATCACCATGGCCGCGGTGGCTGCCCCGCTCGTGAAGGACTGGTCCACGGTCAGGTCCGGGAAGTCCAGCACGCGGAACGTGAGGTACACGCCCAGGGCCATGATCGCGTAGATCAGCCCCAGTTCGATTCCAGCGATCACCGGCGTTACTCGATGACCTGGTCGGCCTGGTCCCGCAGGCTCTGCGGGACCTCCACGCCCATGGCCTTGGCGGCCTTGGCGTTGATGATGAGCTTGGTCTCTTTCTGGGACTCCACGGCCATCTCGCCGGGCTTGGCGCCGTCCTTGAGGATGCGCACCGCCATCTCACCGGTCTGCTTACCCAGGTCCGTGTAGTTGATCCCCTGGGTTGCCAGGGCACCGCGCTCCACGGAGTCGCCCTCACCCGCGATCAACGGGATCTTCTTGGCCTCCGCCGCGGAGATCACGGCCTCGAGCCCGGCTACGACCTTGTTGTCGGTGGGCACGTAGATGGAGTCGGTGTCGAAGGACTCGGCGGCCTGGGCCACCTCCGCCGTGGTGGTCACGGTCTTCTCCTCAACCTTCAGACCCTCGGCCTGCGCGGCCTTCTTGGCCTCGTCCACCTGCACCTGGGAGTTGGTCTCACCGGAGCTGTAGATGATGCCCACGGACTTGGCGCCAGACTTGAGCTTCTTGATGAGCTGGATCTGCTCGGCCACGGGGTTCATGTCCGTGGTGCCGGTGACGTTGGCGCCGGGCGCATCCATGGAGTTCACGAGCCCCGCGTCCACGGGATCGGTCACGGCGGTGAACAGGACGGGCTTGTCCGTGACGGCCTGGGCCAAGGACTGGGCGGACGGCGTGGCGATGCCCAGGATCAGATCGTCGTTGGAGGACGCGAAGTTGGAGGCGATGTTGGTCGCGGTGGCCTGGTCGCCGGAGGCGTTCTGCACGTCCAGGGTCAGGTTCTCACCCTCCGTGTAGCCGCCGTCCTTGAGGGCCTGCACGAAACCTTCGCGGGCGGCGTCGAGCGAGGGGTGCTCCACGAACTGAGAAATGCCCACGGTGACCTTCTTGGTCTCACCGGACTGCCCACCGTTGTCGGATCCGCAACCTGTGAGCAGCAACGCCGCGGTGGTGGCCACGGCGGCGACCGGGAGTAAACGCTTCATGACGGGTAATTCCTTTCCCCGAGGATCAATGATGAGTGGATATTATCTAACAATCGGTCGAAAAAGAGACGCAGCTCACATGTGCGGACAATCGGGCGCGTCGTCGGGCTCCCGCAGCGGCCCGTGGGCGCGTGTCCGCCGGGGCCCGTAGACTCTTCCGTTGACATGACTGAGCCTCGCATCCAGCCCCGCATCGTGTACCCGAACGACCTCCCCGTCAGCGCGCGCCGGAAGGACATTATGGCCGCGATCCGCGATCACCAGGTCGTGGTCATCGCGGGTGAGACCGGTTCCGGCAAGACCACCCAGCTGCCCAAGATGTGTCTGGAGCTGGGTCTGGGGGACGGCGGTCTGATCGGTCACACCCAGCCGCGCAGGATTGCGGCGCGTTCGGTGGCCGAGCGCATCGCCCATGAACTCGGGCAGCGCGTGGGCGACACCGTGGGCTACCAGGTGCGCTTCACGTCCGAGGTGGGCAAGGACTCGCGGATCAAGCTCATGACGGACGGCATCCTGCTGGCCGAGATCGGCCACGACCCGCAGCTGTCGCGCTACAACGCGATCATCATCGACGAGGCCCACGAGCGCTCCCTCAACATCGACTTCCTGCTGGGCTACCTCAAGCGACTGCTCCCCCAGCGCCCGGACCTGAAGGTCGTCATCACGTCCGCGACGATCGACCCGCAACGCTTCGCCGAGCACTTCGTGCTGCCGGACCCGCAGCACCCGGACGCCGACCCAGAGCCCGCCCCGATCATCGAGGTCTCCGGGCGCACCTACCCCGTGGAGATCCGCTACCGGCCACTGGCCCAGGAGCGCAGCGGGGACGGCGGCGAGGACGAGGACAACACCGGCGACGGGCTCGTGGACGAGGACCGCGACCCGATCGACGCCGTGTGCGACGCCGTCGTGGAACTCTCGCGCGAACCCCGCGGGGACATCCTCGTGTTCTTCGCGGGCGAGCGTGAGATCCGGGACGCCCAGGACGCGCTGCACAAGGTCATCGACTCGCACCGCTCCCTGGCCGGGACCCAGATCCTGCCGCTGTTCGGGCGGCTGTCCATGGCCGAACAGAACCGCGTGTTCGCGCCGTCCTCGCACCGCCGGATCGTGCTCGCGACCAACGTGGCCGAGACCTCGCTCACGGTCCCGGGCATCAAGTACGTGATCGACCCGGGCACCGCCCGGATCTCCCGGTACTCGGCGCGCACCAAGGTCCAGCGCTTGCCCATCGAGCGCATCTCCCAGGCGTCGGCGCGGCAGCGCGCGGGGCGCTCGGGGCGTACGTCCGACGGCGTGTGCATCCGGTTGTACTCCGAGGAGGACTTCGAGTCCCGGCCGGAGTACACGGACCCGGAGATCCTGCGCACGAACCTCGCCGCGGTCATCCTGCAGATGATCTCGGTGGGCGTGGTGGAGCAACCCCACGACATCACCCAGTTCCCGTTCGTGCAGAAACCCGATGCGCGCGCGGTCAAGGACGGCGTGGTGCTGCTGCGCGAACTCGGTGCCCTGCGCTCGGGCGCGGCGGACGCGGGCGACGACGCGGCGTCGTCGTCCGCGCGTGACGGGCACCGGGGGCGGCGCTCGCGGTCCGGGCGCCACCGCGGTCGGCAGAGCGGACCGCGGGGTCCGCTGACCCGCACGGGCGAGGTGCTCGCCGCGCTGCCGGTGGACCCACGACTGGGCCGGATGATCGTGGAGTCGCAGCGCCGGGGGTGCGTGCGCGAGGTGCTCGTGCTCACGGCCGCGCTCACGGTGCAGGACCCGCGGGAACGCCCGCTCGAGAAGCGCCAGGCGGCGGACGAGTTCCACGCGCGCTTCCGCGACAAGACCTCCGACTTCCTGTCCTACGGTCTGCTGTGGCAGTACCTGCAGGAGCAGCAGAGCGAGCTGTCCTCGTCCCAGTTCCGCAAGCTGTGCCGACGTGAGTACCTGAACTTCCTGCGGATCCGCGAGTGGCAGGACCTCTACGCGCAGTTGCGACAGATCGCACGCCAGGTGGGGATCGATGCCGGGGCGTCCCGGGAGATCGACGTCGCCTCGCACCAGGAGGCCGTGCACAAGAGCCTGCTGTCCGGGCTGCTGAGCAACATCGGCGTGCGGGACGAACGCACGCGCGAGTACCGCGGCGCGCGCGGGACCAAGTTCGCGATCTTCCCGGGCTCGGCCCTGTTCAAGACGTCCCCGGACTGGCTCGTGTCCGCGGAGCTCGTGGAGACCTCCCGATTGTGGGCGCGCACCAACGCGGCGATCAGGCCCGAGTGGGCCGAGGAGATCGCGCCGCAGCTCGTCAAGCGCAGCTACTCCGAACCCCACTGGTCCCGTTCCCGCGGGGCCGTGATGGCGTACGAGAAGGTCACGCTCTACGGGCTGCCCGTGGTGTCCGAGCGGCCCGTGTTGTTCTCCCGGATCGATCCCGAACTCTCCCGGGAACTGTTCATCCGCCACGCGCTCGTGGAGGGCGACTGGCAGACCCGCCACACGTTCGTCAAGCGCAATCGCAAGGCCCTGGCCCAGGTCGAGGAGCTCGAGAACCGCATGCGCCGCAAGGACCTGCGCGTGGACGACCAGGTGCTGTTCGACTTCTACGACGCGCGCGTGCCCGCGGACGTTGTCTCCCAGCGGCATTTCGATGCGTGGTGGAAGAAGGCCCGCCAGCGGGACGAGCACCTGCTGGACCTCACTCCCGAGGACCTGATCGCGCCCGAGGTCGCGGAGCTGGACACGGCCTCCTTCCCGCGGTCCTGGACCGTGGCATCCCCGGACGGCGAGCTGAGTCTGGACCTGGACTACGAATTCGCGCCCGGGGCGGAGACCGCGGACGGCGTCACGGTGCGGGTCCCCGTGCTGTTCCTGGACCGACTGGCCCCCGAGCAGTTCGAATGGCACATCCCCGGGCTGCGTGTGGAGCTCGTGACCGCGCTGATCAAATCGCTGCCCAAGGCCGTGCGGCGCAACTTCGTGCCCGCCCCGGACACCGCCGTCACCGCCGTGAAGCACCTGGACGCCGAGTTCGATCCGGCCCGCGACTCCCTCCTGGAGTCCCTGGCCACCGTTCTGCGGCGGTTGCGGGGCCACCCCGTCCAGGCCTCGGACTTCCACCCGGAGGCCCTGCCCGCCCACCTGCGCATGCGCTTCGAGGTGCGCGACGCCCGCAACTCGGTACTGGGCCGGGGCGACGACCTCACGGAGCTCAAACAGCGGTTGCGGCCCAAGGTCCGCGCGGCGCTCGCCGAGTCCCTCGGGGGCGCTGCGGCCCAGCTGTACGACGCCGCTCGGGGCAGCGCCGAGGGTTCGGCCTCGTCCGGTGACGACGCCGCCGCGGCCCGTCGCGGTCGCGGCAAGCGGGGCTCGGCGCGACCGGCCCCAGGGACTTCCCCCGGATCCGGCGCACCCCAGGCCGCCTCGCTGGAACGCACCGACCTCACGGCGTGGCCCGAACCCGATCCGCCGCGCCGCGTGGAGACGACCGTGGCGGGTCAGACGGTCACGGGATACCCCACACTCGTGGCGGTGCGGGACACCGATGCTTCGCAGCCACCCCGCGTGGACCTGCGGATCCTGAGCGACGCGGAGGAACAGCGCGCCGCGCAACGCGACGGCGTGATCGCCCTGCTGCACCGGACCCTGCCGTCCGTGCACCGCTACGTGGTGGACCACCTGAGCCAGAAGGAACGGTTGATCTTCACCCAGAACCCCCACGGTTCGGTCGAGGCGCTCATCACCGATTGCACGATCGCCGCGATCGACCGGCTGGTACCCGAGGAGCCGCCGTTCACGCGGGACCAGTTCCGGGCGGTCGCGGAGCACGTACGCGCCGAGCTGATCGACACGGTCTTCGCCGTCACCGCGCTCGTGACCACCGCGCTCACCGAGTCCAACACCGTGCGCAAACGGTTGAAGAAACCCGGGTCACTCGGGGCGGTCGCCGCGTTCAAGGACATGTCCGAGCAGCTCTCCCGCTTGATCCATCCCGGCTTCGTGGCCCGCACCGGGTGGCGGGCCCTGCAGCACGTGCCGCGCTACCTCGCGGGGATCAACGTGCGCCTGGACAAACTCTCCGGCCACCTGCAGCGGGACGCCGTGGCCATGCAGACCGTGCACGATCTCGAGGCCGAGTACCGCGCCGCGGTGGACGCCGTCCCCTCGACCGTACCCACGCCCGCTGCGCTGCGGGCCGTGCGCTGGGACCTCGAGGAACTGCGCATCTCGTTCTTCGCGCAGGAACTGGGCACCGCGCACACGGTGTCGGAGAAGCGGATCCGCAAGCGGTTGCGCGAGCTCGGCTGAGCGACACCGGCGGTTAAAGCCCGCCAGCGACGGGTGCATTGCACCCGCCGCCGGTACCCGTGAGCGAGGCCGTCGGTCGCTACTGCTGCGGGACCTCGTCCTGGTGGCCCTGGGCCTCGAGGGCCTCGCGGATCCGGCGGGCAGACTCGTCCAGGACCGCGGGGTCCGGGTCCTGATCCACCTGGGCGAAGTCGAACTCCTCGATCGAATTGGTGGGCCACACGTGCAGGTGGGTGTGGGGCACCTCGAAGCCCTGGATCATGAGCCCCACCCGTTTGGGCGTGAACGCGGCGTCGATGGCCTTGCCGATGAACTGGCTGACCTTCATGAGGTGCATGGCCAGCTCCACGGGTAGGTCCACCCACGCGTCGATCTCCTGGCGCGGGACCACCAGGACGTGGCCCTGGGACAGGGGCTGGATGGACAGGAAGCCCACGCAGTGCTCGTCCGCCCAGACGAACCGGCCGGGCAGTTCGCCCTCGATGATCCTGGTGAACACTGAACTCACGGTGATGTCCTTTCCGTCGGGTGGAACCGGCTGGTGGCCGGATGGGTCATGCGGTGTGGAGCTCCACGCTCTCGCGAGTGTCCAGGTGCCGGTACTCGGTCCCGTAGACCTGCGAGAAATGCTTGACCTGCTTCTCCACGACACCGAAGCCCGTCTCGGAGAGCAGCGCGTCGTGGATCTGGTACACCCGCTGCGCGCGGGTCGCGATGATGAAGTCGATGACCTCGGACATCTTGGACCACGGGGCGTGCAACGGGACCAGGACCGTGGGAACGGTGAGCCCGTGCGGGACAGTGAAGGAGTCCCCGGGGTGGAACACGGCGTCGTCGATCACGTAGCCCACGTTGGCGATGGTGGGGATGAGGGGGTGGATCAGTGCGTGCTGGCCCCCGTACGTGGCCACGGAGAACGGCCCCGCGGTGAACGTGGTGTCCGCCGACACGGCGTGCAACCGGTCCGTGTCCGTGATGTGCTCCGCGAGCTTCTCGATCACCTGGCCCGGGGCATGCACCGTGAGCTCGGGATCCGCCGAAAGGGCGGCGCCCAGCCGCTCGGCGTCGTAGTGGTCCGGGTGCTCGTGGGTGATGAGGACCGTGTCCGCTCCGCGCAGTGCCTCCTCGACCTCGGAGAACGTGCCCGGGTCGATCACGAGCACCGCGCCGTCCTTCTCGAGGCGCACGCACGAGTGGGTGAACTTGGTCAGCAACATGGCTTCACCCTAGCGGCTCGGTCCGGCCATGACGACGCCGCCTGTGCATGTCCGCGCCGCACGTTAAGATGTCCCGGACGACCGCTCGCGGAAAGGACACCTGGGTTGAGCACCAAGACCACCGGAACCGCGGAGGTTCGCAACACCAAGCAGCGCCGTGCCGTGACCGGCGCGCTGCAGGGGTTGGAGGACTTCATCTCCACGCAGGACCTGCACCGGCTGTTGCGCGATCGCGGACAGTCGGTGTCCCTGGCCACCACGTACCGGATCCTGCAGTCCATGGCCGAGCTGGGTCAGGTGGATGTGCTGCGCAACGCCGAGGGCGAGGCCATCTACCGCCGGTGCGAGGCCGAGCACCACCACCATCACATCGTGTGCCGCTCGTGCGGCGCGGCCGTGGAACTCGAGGCTCCGGACGTCGAGACATGGGCGGAGGAGACCGCGCGCCGCTACGGCTACGCGGACGTGGACCACACCGTGGAGATCTCCGGGATCTGTGCCGAGTGCGGGGCCCGGGGCCGCGTCGAGTCCTCCGACGCCCGAGAAACCGCGAAACCCGCCCGGTGACCCGGATGTCACGCCGCGAGATCCTGCTCGTCCACAACGGCGCCTCCCTCGTGGGCCGGAATGCGTGCGAGCGCGCCGTGGGCATCCTGCGGGCCGGCGGCTACGACCCCCGACCGCTCAGCGCTGCCACCGCCCAGGCCCTCTCCCGCGATCTCACCGCGACCCTGCGCAACGCGTCCACCCGGATCGCCGCGGTCGTCGCGGTCGGCGGAGACGGCATGGTCCACCTGGTCCTGCAGTCACTGAACCGGCTGCGCGAGCAAGGCGTCGAGTTCCCGTTCGGACTGATCCCGGCCGGTTCCGGCAACGATCTGGCCCGGTTCCACGGTGTACCCGTGGGGGACGTCGAACGCGCTGCGGGCCGGGTGCTGCGCGGACTCGAGTCCCCCGAACGCAGCATGGACCTCGTGCACGTCACGTGCGCGGACGGCAGCCACCACGTGTGCGCGACCGCGGTGTGCCTCGGCCTCGACGCCCGCGTGAACGCGCGCGCCAACCGCTGGTCCAGCGTCACGCACTCGGTCAAGTACGTCGCCGCGCTCGCCGTGGAGGCCTTCTCCATGCGCGCGCGGCGTTACGACCTGAGCTGGACCGGCCCGGACGGCGCGTGCCACGTGAGTGACTGCACGCTGACCTTCCTGGCGCTGACCAACACCTCGTCGATCGGGGGCGGGCTGACCATCGTTCCCCGCGCGGATCCCACGGACGGCTCGGGTGAGCTGTTCATGGTCTCCGACGTGGGCGCGCTGCGGCTCGCGTGGCTATTCCCCCGCTTGTTCCTGGGCACGCACGAATCCCTACGGGAGGTCACCGTGGTGCCCGCCACGACCGCGACCATCGCGGCCCACGGCATCCCTTCCGAGCCGCGGGACGCGGCCTACGGCGACGGCGAACGGTTGGGTCCGCTGCCCGCCTCGCTCAAGGTGCTCCCCGCCGCGGTGCGCGTCCTGCTCTGAACCGCGCGACCGGCGCCGAGCGGCGTCGTCGACCGCGGTGTCGAACGGCGATACGACGACGAGCGCTCACGCACCGCGCGCACGCACCGCGAGACGAGCCACACGACGAACGAGATGGTCGTGACGTACGGGCTGATCGGGACGTTGCCGCCCAGCGCCAGGAGGATCCCGCCCACCATGGCGAGCTCGGCGAAGACCACGGAGAGCACCACGGTGCGCGCGGGACTCGAGGTGAGGTTCATGGCCGCCGCGGCCGGGGTGATCAGAAGCGCGAGCACGAGCAGCGCGCCCACGATCTGCACGGACATCGCGACCGAGATCCCCAGCACGACCATGAACACGATCGCCAACGAGCGCATCGGCAGCCCCTTGGCCCGGGCCACGAGCGGGTCCGTGCTCGCGAACGTCAGCGGCCGCCACACCACAAGCAGCGTGGCGAGCACCACCACGGACAGCACGATCATCGACGTCAACTGCAGGGAGGACACGGAGACGATCTGGCCCGTGAGCAAGGAGAACTTGTTGGAGGATCTGCCCTCGTAGAGGGACAGGAAGAGGATCCCGAGTCCCAGGCCGAAGGGCATGAGCACGCCCACGAACGAGTTGCCCTCCCGCGCGCGCAGGCCCATGAACCCCATGATGAGCGCGGCGAGCACGGACCCCACGAGGGACCCGGTGACCACATCGGAGCCGACCAACAGGGCCGCGGCGGCACCGGCGAAGGACAGCTCCGCGATCCCGTGCACCGAGAACGCGAGATCGCGCATCATCACGAACGTGCCCACGAGCCCGCCCACCAAGCCAAGCACCGCGCCCGCCCACACGGAGTTACGCAGCAGGGACAGCAGCTCGCCGTAGTTGTCGAAGACGAACACGGAACCGAACAATGAGTTCCAGTCGATCGCGGCTAGGCTCACAGGATCAGCTCCTCCGGGGAATCGGTGTGGTGGGAGCTGTCCGGACGCCCGGCCACGAGGATGCGACCGTTGCTGCGCAGCACCTCGACGCGGGTCCCGTACAGCTCGGAGAGCACGTCCGAACGCAGCACCTGCTCCGGCGTGCCGATCCGGAACGAGCCGTTGGCCAGGTAGAGGATCCGGTCCACGTGCTCGATGATCGGGTTCACGTCATGGGTCACGAAGACCACGGCGCACCCGCTGCGTTCACGTTGTTCGTGCACGAGTTCGCTCACCACGTGCTGGTGATGCAGGTCCAGGGACAGCAGGGCCTCGTCGCACAGCACGAGCGTGGGGTCCGCGGCGAGCGCCTGGGCCACGCGCAGGCGCTGTTGCTCACCCCCGGACAGCACGCCCACGGGGGCGTCCGCGTAGTCGGTGGCACCCACGCGTTCGAGCAACTCGTCCACGGTGCGGTGCACGCGGCGTGGATGCAGTCGGATCCCCCAGCGGTGCCCGTCCACGCCCTGCGCCACGAGGTCCCGGGCCCGCAGCGGCGTGCGCGCCGGGAAGCCGCGCTGTTGGGGCACGTACCCCACGCGGGCGGCGGCGGCCCGCGGACGGGTCCCGTTGACGCGTACGGTCCCGCTCGTGAGCGGGAGCAGCCCCAGCAGCACGCGCAGGAAGCTCGTCTTGCCGGTCCCGTTGGAGCCCAGGACCGCGAGGTACTCCCCCGGGGCGACGTCCAGGTCCAGACCGGACCACAGGGTGCGGTCCCCGAAGTCCAGGCGCGCGTCCCTGAGCCGGACGACGGCGTCGTCGGCCCCGGAACGGGCGGCCACCTCGGGTGCGGATTGGGGTGCGTTCATGTCCCTACTTCTGGAGCCCGTGGGCCACGCGGTCCGCGTTCTGCGTCATCCACTGCTGGTAGTTCAGCCCGTCCGGGATGGTCTCGGTGAACTCCACCACGGGCTTGCCGGCGTCCCCGGCGGCCGAGCGCAACCGGTCGGTCTGCCCCGTGGAGGTCTGCTTGTTGAGGGCGAGCAGTTTCACGTCGCTGCCCTTGACGAGCCCGAGGGTGTCGTTGAGCACCGCGGGTGCGGCGTCGGAGCCGGCGTCGATGGCCTCGGTGAACGCCTGCGGGGTCTCGTCGTGCAGGCCGGCGTCTTGCAGGAGGTACCCGGGCAGAGGCTCGGTCGCAATGTATCCGCCCGAGGCCCTGATCCCCTCGACCTTCTGTTCGACCGTGCCGAGCTCGTTCTTCACGCGCGCGGCGTTGTCCCGGTAGTACTCGGCGTTCTGCTGGTCCACCTGGCCGAGCTGCTCGGCCATGCGGTCCACGACCATCTGCATGCTCTCGACGTCGTACCACACGTGCTCATTGAAGTCGCCGTGGTGGTGTCCGGCGCCGTGGTCGTGGTCGTCGTGCGCGTCCTCTTCTCGCTGCAGACCGGAGGCCTCCACGGCGTCCACCACGTGCTGGCCGTCGGAGGCCAGATCGGTCATGAACTGGTCGTACCCACCCCCGTTGCACACCACGACGTCCGCCTTCTCCACCTTCAGCCGGTCCTGGGGGGTGGCCTCGTAGGAGTGGGGGTCCTGGGCGCTCGAGTCGATCACGGGGGTCGCGGAGACCTTGTCGCCACCCACCTGGGACGCGAGGTCCGAGTAGACGTTCGTGGAGGTGACCACGGCGATCTTCCCCGCACCGGGCGAACCCTGCGCGTCCGACGCGGTCCCGCTCGAACACCCGGCGAGCGCGAGACCCACCACCACGCCCGCGCCCAACACGCTCGTCCTACCCTTGCGCACGCTGCGCCCTGCGGTCATCGTCCATCTCCCTCGTCCGGCCCCCGGCTCCCGGCAATGAGAATCAATGTCATGTAGCCGTGCGTGAGCATATCATGAACCATTCTCAATAAGGGGCGTGGTGAGAACGGGCCGCTCAGGCCCAGGATTCGGAGCGGGGGCGGCCCTCGTCGTACCCGGACTGGGACTGGATGCCCACCACGGCGCGCGTCGCGAACTGCTCGAGCGTGGCCGCACCGGCGTACGTCATGGAGCTGCGCACCCCGGAGGTGATGTGGTCCAGCAGGTCCTCCACGCCGGGGCGCTGGGGGTCCAGGTACATGGTGGAGTTGGAGATGCCCTCCTCGAACAGGGCCTTGCGGGCCCGCGCGAAGCGGTCCTCCCCGGCAGTGCGGTGGCGCACGGCGCGCGCCGAGGCCATCCCGAAGGACTCCTTGTAGGCGCGCCCGTTGGCGTCAATGTTGATCTCACCGGGGCTCTCGTGCGTGCCCGCGAACCAGGATCCGACCATCACCTGGCTCGCGCCGGCCGCGAGCGCGAGGGCAACGTCGCGCGGGTGCTTGACCCCGCCGTCGGCCCACACGTGCTTGCCGAGATCGGCCGCGGCCTCCGCGCATTCGACCACGGCGGAGAACTGGGGGCGACCCACGGCGGTCATCATGCGCGTGGTGCACATAGCCCCGGGGCCCACGCCCACCTTGATGATGTCCGCACCCGCGCCCGCGAGGTCTCGCACGCCGTCCGCGGTGACCACGTTGCCGGCCACGATCGGCACCCGGGGGTCCAGAGCCCGCACGGCGGACACGGCCTCCAACGCTTTGATCTGGTGACCGTGGGCGGTGTCCACCACGAGGACGTCCACCCCGGCCTCGAGCAATTGCTCGGCCTTGCCGGAGACGTCCCCGTTGATTCCGACCGCGGCACCCACGCGCAACCGGCCGTCGTCGTCCAGGGCGGGTGCGTAGATCGTGGAACGCACCAGGCCCTGGTGAGTCAGGATGCCCACGACCTCGCGTCCGCGCAGCACCGGGGCCACGTTGACGCGCGCGGCGGACATCGTCTCGTAGGCGGCGCGCAACACGTCCGGGTCGGAGTCCACGGGGAAGTCGCTGTCCTGGAACTCGGGGCCCTCCGAATGCGCCAGGTCCCCCAATTGGGTGAAGCGGTCCACGTCCCGGCAGTCGGAGTCCAGGACCATGCCGGCGTAGTGCTCGTCCGCGTCCACGACGATGACCACGCCGTGGGGGCGTTTGTGCATGATCCCCAGGGCGTCGTGCACGGTGTTGCTGCGGTGCATCACCACGGGGGTCTCGTAGCGCGGCGAGCGCTGCTTGACCCACGAGGTCACCTCCGCGATCACGTCCAGCGGGATGTCCTGGGGCAGGATGCCCAGACCGCCGCGCCGGGCCATGGTCTCGACCATGCGCCGCCCGGTCACCGCGGTCATGTTCGCGGCCACGAGCGGGATGGTGGAACCGGTGCCGTCCGCGGGGGTCAGATCGACGTCGAACCGGGAGGTCACCCGGGACATCGAGGGCACCAGGAAGACGTCATTGTAGGTCAGGTCCGTGGTGGGTGTCGTCAGGAATCGCACAAGAGGAGAGTCTACGTGCTCGCCGCGAGCCGGCGGGCGGGGCGCACCCGCGGGCGGGCGGGTAGGTGGCAACCGCCCAGATGCCTCACTAGACTGAAAAACCGGTACGGCTTTGCGTGCGCGAAGCCAGTTCGCAAGTCCCGCGGCCGGTAAGCTCCGTGGGAGCCACACGAGGGCCGCAAGGACCAGCTCGCCGCCCGGGACACCCAGCACAGATGGAAGAGGCGTATCACTAGTGCCAGACCAGCCGCGTCACCTTATCCCTGAAGAATTTGCCGGCAACGAATGGCTCGTGGACGAGTTGTTCAACAAGTACCAGGCGGACAAGAACTCGGTGGACAAGAAGTGGTGGCCCATCTTCGAACAGATGGCCGGCGACGACCAGTCCGATACCCAGACCTCCGACACCAAGACCTCAGCGGCCGCCCCGTCCCAGGGGGCGGCTGCGCGCACGTCCGAGGGTGATCGCCCCGCTGTACGGCGCGACGACGCCGCCGCCAAGACGTCCGCGGACAAGGCCGCCTCCGGGACGGCGTCAACCTCATCCAAGACCGAGCAGAACACCTCCGGTGCCGGCGCGGAGGCGCCCAGGAAGGCGCAGCGGGCCAAGTCCCCGGCGCCGTCGACCACCGGATCCAAGGCGAAGGGACGACCCGAAGGCGTGGACACCGAGACCGAGACCAGCGAGGGCTCCGGAACCAAGCGCCCCATCCGGGCACAGCCGGAGGACCGTGCGAAGGACAAGAGCCAGGACAAACCCGCCGAGGACACCGTGGTCAAGCTGCGCGGTCCCGCCAAGGCCGTGGCCGCCAACATGGACGCCTCTCTGACCGTGCCCACCGCCACCACGGTGCGCGCGGTGCCCGCCAAGTTGCTGATCGACAACCGCCTGGTGATCAACTCGCACCTGGCCCGTAACCGCGGTGGCAAGGTGTCCTTCACCCACCTCGTGGGCTACGCCGTGATCCGCGCGCTCGCCAACTTCCCGTCCCAGAACGTGATCTACGACGAGGTGGACGGCAAGCCCGCCGCGGTGCACCCCGCGCACGTGAACTTCGGGATCGCGATCGACATCCCCAACAAGGACGGTTCCCGCAACCTGGTGGTGCCCAACATCAAGGGTGCGGAAGAGATGTCCTTCCAGCAGTTCTGGACCTCGTACGAGGACATCGTCAAGCGCGGGCGCAATGGCGCGCTGACCATGGAGGACTACGCGGGCACCACGGTGTCCCTGACGAACCCCGGTGGCATCGGCACCGTGCACTCGGTGCCGCGACTGTCCAAGGGCCAGGCGTGCATCATCGGCGTGGGTGCGCTGGACTACCCCGCCGAGTACAAGGGTGCCTCCCCCCGCACGATCGCGCGCAACGCGGTCTCCAAGGTCATCACCCTGACGTCCACGTACGACCACCGCGTGATCCAGGGCGCCGGTTCGGGTGAGTTCCTCAAGCTTGTGGAGCACTACCTGCTGGGCGGCGAGGACTTCTACGACCACATTTTCGAGGCCCTGCGCATCCCCTACGAGCCCGTCCGCTGGGCCGTGGACAACCAGGTCAACCCCGAGATCCAGATCAACAAGGTCGCCCGGATCCAGCAGCTGATCCACTCCTACCGCGTGCGCGGTCACCTCATGGCGGACACCAACCCGCTCGAGTACGTGATGCGCAAGCACCCGGACCTGGACATCCGCACCTACGGGCTCACCCTGTGGGACCTGGAGCGCGAGTGGCCCACCGGCGGTTTCGGCGGCCAGAGCCTGCTCACGCTGCGCGTAATCCTGGGTCGGCTGCGGGATGCCTACTGCCGCACCGTGGGCGTGGAGTACATGCACATCCAGGAGCCCGAGCAGCGCGAATGGTTCCAGTCCAAGCTCGAGCGTGACTACCAGAAGCCCGCGCGCGAGGAGCAGTTCCACATCCTCGAGCGACTCAACGCCGCCGAGGCTTTCGAGACCTTCCTGCAGACCAAATACGTGGGTCAGAAGCGCTTCTCGCTGGAGGGCGGCGAGTCCCTGATCCCGCTGCTGGACGCGATCATCTCCGAGGCCGCGGATGCTTCCCTCGCGGGTGTGGGCATCGCGATGGCCCACCGCGGCCGCCTCAACGTGCTGACCAACATCGCCGGGAAGTCCTACGCCCAGGTGTTCCGCGAGTTCGAGGGCAGCCAGGACCCGCGCGCCGCCGAGGGCTCGGGTGACGTGAAGTACCACCTGGGCACCGAGGGCGTGTTCACCTCCGACAACGGCAATGAGACCCAGGTGTACCTGGCCGCGAACCCCTCCCACCTGGAGGCCGCGGACCCGGTGATCGAGGGCATCGCCCGCGCCAAGACGGACGTGCTGGGCGCCGGGCCGGAGGGTAACGGTGAGTACCCCGTGCTGCCCATCCAGGTCCACGGTGACGCCGCGATGGCCGGACAGGGCATCGTCTACGAGGTCATGCAGATGTCCGGGCTCGAGGCCTACAACGTGGGTGGCACCATCCACGTGGTGGTCAACAACCAGGTGGGCTTCACCACCGCGCCCTCTGCGGGCCGCACGTCCACGTACTCCACGGACGTTGCGCGTACCGTGCAGGCCCCGATCTTCCACGTCAACGCGGACGATCCCGAGGCCGTGGCCCGTGTGGCACAGCTCGCGTTCGAGTACCGCCAGCGGTTCCAGCGCGACGTCGTGATCGACCTGGTGTGCTACCGCCGCCGCGGGCACAACGAGGGCGACGACCCCTCGATGACCCAGCCGTTGATGTACTCCCTGATCGACGGCAAGCGCTCCACGCGCAAGGTCTACACCGAGAACCTCGTGGGCCGCGGGGACATCACGCAGGAAGAAGCGGACCGCGCTCTGAAGGACTACCAGGAGCGCCTGGAGCGGGTCTTCGCCGAGACCCATGAGGCCCAGACCTCCACGGTCCCGCTCGTGACCGGGGATGCCGCCGCGATCGCCAACATCGAGCGGCCGTCCGCGCAGCAGGCCGATTCCGGGGTGTCCGTGCCCAAGACCACGGCCATCTCCGAGGAAGCGGCTCACCGCATCGGTGACGCCTACGTGGACCTGCCCGAGGGCTTCACGATGCACCGCAAGCTGCACAAGCTCGCGGAGAAGCGCCGCGAGATGACGCGCGAGGGCGGGATCGACTGGGGCATGGGCGAGCTCATGGCCTTCGGTTCGCTGCTCATGGACGGTGTCCCGGTGCGGATGTCCGGTCAGGACGTGCGCCGCGGTACGTTCACGCAGCGCCACGCGGTGTTCTTCGACGCCGAGAACGGTGCCGAATGGACCCCACTGAACCACCTCTCCGCGGACCAGGCACGGTTCTCGATCTACAACTCCTTGCTCTCCGAGTACGGCGTGCTGGGCTTCGAGTACGGCTACTCCGTGGAACGCCCCGAGGCGCTCACGGTGTGGGAGGCGCAGTTCGGTGACTTCACCAACGGTGCGCAGACCATCGTGGACGAGTTCATCTCCTCCGCGGAACAGAAGTGGGGTCAGCGCTCCAACCTGGTGATGCTGTTGCCGCACGGCTTCGAGGGCCAGGGACCCGACCACTCTTCCGCGCGCATCGAGCGCTTCCTGGTGCTGTGCGCGGAGAAGAACATGATCGTGGCCCAGCCCTCCACCCCGGCCAACCACTTCCACCTGCTGCGCCGCCAGGCGTACTCGCGCCCG
Organism: Kocuria sp. CPCC 204721; assembly: GCF_040980945.1. NCBI lineage: Bacteria > Bacillati > Actinomycetota > Actinomycetes > Micrococcales > Micrococcaceae > Kocuria > Kocuria sp. CPCC 204721. Next base: position 103,982 of record NZ_JAVKPO010000004.1, on the reverse strand, counting down.
CGCCGGCCGCTGATCGTGGCCACGCCCAAGCAGCTGCTGCGACTGAAGGCCGCGGCGTCCCCGGTGGAGGAGTTCACGCAGGGCGGCTTCCAGACGGTCATCCCGGACACCGCCGGGCTCGACGACGCCAAGGTCACCGACGTCATCCTGGTCTCCGGTCGGTTGTACTACGACCTCGTGACCCAGCAGAAGAAGTCGGACGACCACTCCACCGCGATCGTGCGCGTGGAGCAGCTCTACCCGCTGCCCGTGGACGAGATCAAGGAACAGCTGGCGCGCTACCCGGAGGCCCGGATCCTGTGGGCTCAGGACGAACCCGCCAACCAGGGTGCGTGGCCGTTCATGGCCGTGAACCTCGTGCCGCAGCTGGACCGCCCGGTCACGCTCGCGTCTCGCCCCGCCTCGGCCTCCCCCGCCAACGGCTCGGCCAAGCGCCACACGGCGGAGCTGGAGACCCTGGTGCAGCAGGCGTTCGCCCGCGGCGAGTGAGTGCCGCCCGGCGCACGGTACCGCGAGCTGCGCGGCGTCGTACGCCCCCGCCCTATCACCGGGCATGATCCGCCCGGGGGGCCGTCGCGAGACGGCCCCCCGGGTCCCAGCTAGCGAAGGATGTAAGAAGAGTGGACCAACGCAGGATCCGCATTGTGGCCGTGGGAGACGAATTGTTGGCCGGCGTGGACGACCCCCGCGCGCTCGGCTGGTTCGGACGAGTCATGGCGCGCACCCCCCGAGACGTGGTTCCCGTGGACGCCTACAATCTCGCCGCGCCTGGTCAGGGCAGTGAGACCCTCAACGACCACTGGTTCGCGGAGGCTTCCCGCCGCTTCGATCCCGCGTGCGACAACCGTCTGGTGATCGCACCGTCCGCCCTGGACATCGACCTGGGGATCACCTCCGCCCGGTCCCGGCTGAACATGGCCAACATCGTGGACCAGGCCACCCAGAACAACACCAAGGTGCTCGTGGTGGGTCCCCCGCCCACCCTGGACCCGCAGCGCAACCGCAAGATCGCGGACCTCTCCGCGGCCTACGGGGACGTGACCACGCGGCGCAACCACGTGTACGTGGACACGTTCAACCCCCTGCAGCACCACGAGCAGTGGCGCAAGGACCTCGCCGCCAACCACGGCAACCCCGGTCAGGCCGGCTACGGGCTCATCGCGTGGCTTGTGCTGCACCGCGGGTGGTACGACTGGCTGCAGCTGCCCGAGCCGCGCTGAGGCTCTCGCCTCTCGCCGTGGCGACCGCGGCGACCGGCCGCAATGCGGGGCAGGGGTTCCGGGTGACACCACCCGCGGCGCTGGCCGCAGGGTCCGGGGGCACCCCTATGGCATGGGCGGCACCGGAGCGGTGGCATGAGCACCGCCCGGAATGTGACATACTGACAGACGATGTCCCAGCCAATCATCGCAGGAGGTACATCATGAGCAAGCGTGGACGTAAGCGCAAGGATCGTCGCAAGAACTCGGCAAACCGCGGCAAGCGGCCCAATTCCTGAGGTTCGGCGAACGCATCACGAAGCCCCCGTGACCGTCATCGGTCACGGGGGCTTCGCTCTGTCCGCGGGATCCGCGTCATCGGGTACTTCGTTCCCCGGTTCCCTGCGCGGCTGAGCACTCACGCCGCTGGGCGCCGTCGGCGACTCATCCCGCCCGGTACCGGCGCCGGGCGGTCCTTAGGCAGCGGGGTGCTCGTTGCACTGGGCGTCGATGCGCGCGAGGATCGAGCGCTTGAGCTCGTCTGGCGCGGTCTCGCAGCACGAACGCTTCACCACGGAGCGGATCACGCACTCCAGGTTGTACTCGCGCTCGCAGTCGGCGCAGTCCGTGAGGTGCGCGTGGATCTCCTCGAGGTCCTCGGTGGTCAGTGCCCCGTCCAGGTACTCGTAGATCCGCTGGATGCGTTCGTCGGTGCAGCCGTTGTCACACGGTTTCGCGGTCATGCTCTAGCCTCGATCCTTCGCTCGTGCGCCGTCCTTGATCTTCTTCTGGACCTTGGACGTGTCGAATCCTCGTTCTTGGGCGTAGTTGCCCAGTTTCTCGCGCAGAAGCTTGCGGCCACGGTGCAACCTGGACATCACGGTTCCGATGGGCGTGTCCATGATCTCGGAGATCTCCTTGTATGCGAATCCCTCCACGTCCGAGAAGTACACCGCCAGACGGAACTCCTCGGGCAACTCCTGCAGGGCTCGCTTGACGTCTGAGTCCGGCAGGTGGTCCAACGCCTCCGCCTCCGCAGAACGCAGTCCCGTGGAGGTGTGCGACTCCGCGCGGTGCAGCTGCCAATCCTCCACGGTGTCCGTGTTGGCCTGGCGCGGTTCGCGTTGCCGCTTGCGGTACAGGTTGATGTACGTATTGGTCAGGATCCGGTACAACCAGGCTTTGAGATTGGTCCCCGGTTTGTACTGGTGGAACGCGGAGAACGCCTTGGTGTAGGCCTCCTGCACTAGGTCCTCGGCATCGGACGGGTTGCGGGTCATGCGCAATGCCGCGGCGTAGAGCTGGTCCACGTACTGCATGGCGTCGCGTTCGAAACGCTCACGGCGCTGCTGAGTGGTTTCCGCTCCGGCGGGCACCTCTTCGGGGTGTTCCACCGAATGGGAATCGTGAGTTCGCTGATCGTTCATCACGTCCCAGTCTAAGGTGGGGGCCGTCATCCTCCGCCGTCACCCACTTCCCTGGTCGTTGCCGAGTGTTACGTCACATATGTGGCGCTTCTGTACACCGTGGATAACACGCACGCGCCGTGCCAGTATTCCCGGCGGCGGCGCGAACTCGGGCCGATAGGATGGCTACAGTGCGTACCCGGAGATGCCGGGGCCGTAAGGAGGAGAACCATGAGCATTGTTCGTCGTCTCGCCCGCCCGCTGCTCGCCACCGGTTACATCGCCGGGGGCGTCAACGCGTTCCGCAACTCGTCCGCTGCCGCGAAGCAGTTGGACCCGGTCCTCAAGGCCCTCGAGAGCACCGCCCCGCAGGTGCGCCCCGTGACCGCCAACCGCGCTCAGGTCGCGCAGGGCATCGCCGCCGCCCAGGTCGTCGCGGCGTCGCTGCTCGCCGCGAGCAAGCTCCCGCGCCTGTCGTCCACCGTTCTGCTCGGCACCACCGCGCTCAACGGCTACACCCAATACCGCTCCGCGGACGCGAGCACCACCGAGGGCAAGGCCGCCCGCCGGTCGGACCTGCTCAAGAACGTGTCCCTGCTGGGTGCCGTGATGATCGCGGCCGTGGACACTTCGGGCAACCCGTCCCTCGTGTGGCGCGCGAGCCACCTCGCCGACGACGTCCGCAAGAACGCGGTCAAGGTCGGCAAGGACACCAAGAAGAAGCTGGAGCAGGCCGAGAAGGCCGTCCAGGACGCCGTTTCCAACTAGGAGCACCGCCCCACGTGATGCCGAGCAACGGCGAACCGCAAGCCCTGGATGCCGCTCACTGGCGGGCCCCCTTCTCGGAGGGGGCCGCCGTGAGAGGCACGGTGGCCGTCCCCGGTTCCAAGTCCCTGACCAACAGGTATCTGGTCCTCGCGGCCCTCGCGGATGAACCGTCCGTGCTGCGCAAGCCGTTGCACTCGCGTGACAGCAGGCTCATGATCACCGCGCTCGAGCAGTTGGGCGCGGTGATCGAAGCGCTGCCGGACCCGGGGCCGTTCGGTCCGGATCTGCGGATCACCCCCCTGCCCCGCGCGCATACTCTCACCGGGCCCGTGACCGTGGACTGCGGTCTTGCGGGTACCGTGATGCGCTTCGTCCCGCCCCTGGCGGCGCTATGTTCCGGGGTCGTGGATTTCGACGGCGACGCCGGAGCGCGCGTCCGACCCATGGGTCCCGTGATCGCGGGGTTGCGCGAGCTCGGCGTGTCCGTCGAGGACGACGGCCGGGGCACGCTGCCGTTGCGCGTCATCGGCACCGGATCGGTGACCGGGGGCACCGTGACGATCGACGCGAGCGGCTCGTCCCAGTTCGTCTCCGCGCTACTGCTCTCCGCGGTGCGCTTCAACTCCCCGCTCGTACTGCACCACAAGGGCGGCTCCGGTGTGCCCTCACTACCGCACGTGGACATGACCGTGTCCGTGCTGCGCGACGCCGGTGTGGCCGCCGAGCGCATCGGTGACGCCGCGTGGCGGGTCAGCCCGAGCGACGTCGCCGGCCTGGACGTGACCATGGAACCGGACCTGTCCAACGCCGGACCGTTCCTGGCGGCGGCCGTGGTCACGGGCGGGACCGTGAGCATCCCCGACTGGCCCGCCCACACCACGCAGGGCGGGGACCAGTGGCGGCGGATCCTGCCCCTGTTCGGCGCGGACGTCCGTGTGCAGGGCGGCACGTTCACCGTGACCGGTCCGGACGAGATCGCCGGGGTGGACCTGGACCTCTCGGAAGCCGGCGAGCTCGCGCCCACCGTGGCCGCGATCTGCGCGCTAGCCACCGGTCCCTCCGTGCTGCGCGGTATCGCCCACCTGCGCGGGCACGAGACCGATCGGCTCGCCGCGTTGAGCACCGAGCTCAACGCGCTGGGTGGGAACGTGGAGGAGACCGCGGACGGACTTCTGATCGCCCCCGCTGAGCTGCACGCCGGAGTCTTCCACAGCTATCACGACCACCGCATGGCCACCGCGGGAGCCATCCTGGGCCTGCGCGTGCCCGGGATCCGGGTGGAGAACGTCGCCACCACCGCCAAGACACTTCCCGATTTCCCGGGCATGTGGGACCGCCTCGTGCAGCGGGGTTCCTGACGCAGTGGCCCGCAGGACCTGGGACGAGTCCGACGTCCGGATCCGCGCGAACAAGCGCGGCTCCCGCCCTCGCACCAAGCAGCGGCCCACGCACGAGGACGCCGTGATCGTACGTGTGGTGGCCGTGGACCGCGGCCGGTACACGTGCGTGGTGGGAGAGGACGAGGAACAACCGCGCACGGTGACGTGCGTGCGCGCCAAGGAGCTGCGGCGCCGGCCCATCGTGCCCGGGGATCTCGTGGGCGTCGTGGGTGACGTCACCGGTGCCCCGGACACCCTGGCACGCATCGTGCGGATCGAACCGCGCACCACCGTGCTGCGTCGCAGTGCCGATGACACCGATCCCGTGGAACGCGTGATCGTGGCGAACGCGGACCGGCTCGTGCTCGTGCTCGCGGCGGCCTCTCCCACCCCCCGCACGGGATTCGTGGACCGCGGGTTGGTGGCGGCATGGGACGCGGGAATCACCCCCGTGGTGTGCATGACCAAGTCCGATCTGGCCGATCCCACGGAGTTCCTGGACTACCTCCACGACCTGGACGTGATCACCCTCAGCACGCAGCGCGCGACCGACCGTGGCGAACGACCCGAGGCCGGCATCCACGAGGAGTCCCTGGCCGTGTCCCCCGATTCTCTTGAGCGGTTGCGGTCGTTGCTGGACGGTCATGTGAGCGTGTTCCTGGGGCCCTCCGGCGTGGGCAAGTCCACGCTGGTCAACGCCCTCACGGGAGCGCAGCGGGCCACCGGCGGCGTCAACGACGTCACGGGCCGTGGCCGGCACACGTCGTCCTCCGCGCGCGCCCTCACGGTGCCCGGAACCCGCCCCGGGACCTGGGTCGTGGACACCCCCGGGATCCGTTCCCTGGGTCTGGCCCACGTGCCCGAGGAGGAACTGCTCAACGCGTTCACCGACCTGGTCCCCGCCACCGCGGACTGTCCTCGCGGGTGCCTGCACACGGAGGATTCCCCCGGGTGCGCGCTGGACGCGTGGGTGCACCGCCCGGGGGCCTCCCCGGCGGCCCCGCAGCGGCTCGAATCGCTACGCAGATTGCTCGCGGCGTCGCGCGGGCAGACACAGCGGGGGGACAGCGAGAAGCAGCTCGGACAAGCGATAACGTAGACGCATGCGTGCACCCAGCAGTTACACGGACGACCTCCGCCTGGCCCACATCCTCGCGGATTCCGTGGACGGACTGACCATGAAACGGTTCAAGTCCCAGGACCTCACCGTGGAGACCAAACCCGATCTCACCCCCGTGACGGACGCGGACCGCGAGGCCGAACAAGTGATCCGCGCGCAACTGGGGCGCGTACGCAATCGGGACGCCGTAATCGGTGAGGAGTTCGGGACCACGGGTTCGGGCGGCCGCCAGTGGGTGATCGACCCGATCGACGGCACCAAGAACTACGTGCGCGGCGTACCCGTGTGGGCCACGCTGATCGGTTTGATCGAGGACGGTGAGGTGGTGTTGGGCGTGGTGTCCGCGCCGGCGCTCAACCGCCGTTGGTGGGCCGCCGCCGGGTCGGGGGCCTTCACGGGGCGCTCACTCTCGCAGGCCACGCGCTTGTCGGTCTCCTCAGTCACCCAGCTCTCGGACGCATCGCTGTCCTACTCGTCCCTGAGCGGATGGCGGGATCTGGGTGTACGCCAGCAGTTCATCGAGCTCACCGATTCCGTGTGGCGCACGCGGGCCTACGGGGACTTCTGGTCCTACTGCATGGTCGCCGAGGGCGCGGTGGACCTCGCGTGCGAACCCGAACTCAACCTCTACGACATGGCTGCGCTCGTGCCCATCGTCACCGAGGCCGGCGGGCGTTTCACGTCCCTGGCCGGGCAGGACGGTCCCTTCGGGGACAACGCCCTGGCCAGCAACGGTCTCCTGCACGACGCCGCTCTGGACGTCCTCGGTACCGGCGCCCCCCAGGACTGAACGAGCCCGGTGTCACGTGCGTGACACCGGGCTCGTTCGTCTCATCCGGGGGGCGGGATCACCCGCGGGGACCTCAGGAGTTCAAGGAATCGTTGAGGGCGTTCTCCACGCACTCCTGGTACGCGGCGTCGTTTCCGGCCACCGCGAGGTCCATGCAGTCGGCGGCCTGACCGAAGACCCAGGCGAACAGCACGGCCATCAGGATGCCTCCCAGCAGCGCGAGTGCGGAGAGTACGATGCCCACGACCGCGAGTGCCGGGGAACCACGGCGCGACTTACGGATCTTGACCACGCCGATGATGCCGAGGATCAGGCCCACGAGGCCCAGTACACCGCCCAGACCGGCGAGCCAGAACGTGAGGATGCCCAGGATACCGAGCACCAGTGAGGCGATGCCCAGCCCGCGGCCCGGCACCGGAGCGTAGGGGTTGCCGTAGCCGTCCTGGTTGTCGTAACCACCCTGGTTGTACTCGTTCTGGTAGTGCGTGGGGTAGCCACCCTGGGTGTCCTGGCCCTGGACGCCGTAACCCTGCTGGGGGTAGCCGCCGGCGCCGTAGCCCTGGTTGCCGTAGCCATGATTACCGTAAGCCTGGCCGCCGTAGGACTGCTGACCGGACTGGCCGTACTGGTCGTCACCGCCGTACTGGTTGGACGAGCCGTACTGATCGGACGTGCCGTACTGGCCGGTGGTGCCGTAGCCGCCGGCCTGGGAGGCGTCGTTCCCGTAACCCTGGCCGCCCTGTTGAGCGGACGGATCGCTGTACTGGCCGTACTCGGGCTGCTGCGTCCCGCCCGCACTCTGAACCCGGCCGTCGGAGTACTGACCGTACTGCGGCTGGTCCCGGTGGGAGGCCGAGGACGAACCCGACTGATCGTTGGACCGCTCACTCATGGAAGCGCCTACCTCTCGGTTTCGATGATGGGTTTCCGGCTCAAGTCTTCCACATCGCGCCGGGAACACCGGGGGACGCCCCAGCCCATCCCGCTCGGGCACGCCCCTTCCGGCCGCCTTGAACCACTGTGCTGCACCACGCACATGTACCGGCCGGTACACGGTTTTATCGCAGCACAGACGTTCCCGGGACGCGGGCGTGGGTCCTGGTCCTCGTTCCATGTGCGGACTGCACAGGCCCGGGACCACCGCTGCAAGGTGCGGAAGGTCCCTGCCAGGGACCTCCGCCCCCAGGTAAGGTCGGCCCACCTCACCGCACTTCTCCACGCCTCACTGCACCGCAGAGATCTCCAGGCGGACACAGTCCGGGTCCCGCTCCCCCGATCCCACGAACACGGTGCGGTTGAGCCACGCACACGGCCCGTCCTCGTCCGCGGTGAGCACGGGCGCGCATCGGAAGTACACCCGCTGTGGGTCCACCGGGATCCCCTGAGCGATGGCCCGGGAGCCCTCCGCGCTGGCCACCCGCACGGCGCGGTTGTCCACGTAGACCAGGTGACCGTGGGCGAGTTCCAGGACGTACTTGGCCTCGAGCCAGGGGATCTCGGTACCAACCACCTGGTAATCGGCTCCCACGGGCAGCACACGCCCGGAGCCGCGAGGACCGGTCACTGCGCCGCCGGTGATCGGTGCGACCCCGCGTGTCCCGGCGGCGGTCCGGCCCACGGTCAGGGGTGCGGCCATTTCCACCCGCACGGTGAACGCGTGCCGAAGGACTGGGGACTGTGGGGTCCGTCCTGCCTCCACCCTAGGCCCGAGGACTCCCGCCGGTCGGGCACGCATGCGGACATGGGCCTCGGGTCCGCCGGGCTCCCGTGCTTGCCCCTCCGAACGCGGACCCCTGGACACAAATATGTCCCGATAACGCACTCGGAGCCATCGGCCGCGTGCTTTTTCGGGACTCAGATGTTCCCGGGCTCAGGCAAACAAAAAGACCCTGAACCATTGGTTCAGGGTCTTCTCACGTCCTGGGACAGGACGACAGTGGAGATGGGGGGAATTGAACCCCCGTCCGATGCAGCATTGTCAGGGCTTCTCCGGGTGCAGTGTGCTTACAGGTTTCTCAGTTCCGGTCATCTCGCACACGAGTGACCGCCGAACTCAGTTACGTAAGAGTCCCACGAACGCCCGTAACCTGCGTCCGCAGCAGTGACCTTCTAGCTGATGGCAGGATCCAGGTCGAAGGTGAACCTGGGCTGCCAGACTGCTGTCGCTACTTACGCAGCGAGAGCGAAGTCAGTGCGCTTGGATTTGGCACTTATTGTTTTACAGAGAGCGTTTACGAGATAACTCTGCGTCCTCGACCCGCTTCCCCTGTCTCAACTCACATCGTCGAAACCGATCATCCCCATATTCATTTTTCAATGAGCTTCCACGTGCCAGCGGATCTCAGTGACTCGCCCGCGCGTGGACACATCAGACTACGCCCGCACCGCCCGCACCGTCAACTCGTCATGGGTCCCCGCATCCCGAGCCCCAATCACCGAGCCTCCCGTGCGCCGGACCCCACGACCCCAAGGCCCAGGCTCCGGGAACAGGCTCGGAGAACGGCACGCCCCCACCACCCCGGCGCCGACTACCGCCGACAACCCCTGTGCCGCACTGCCCTGGCCCTCCCCCGCGGGATGCCCTAGGGTGTAACGCATGTTCCGATGAGTCATTCGACCTCCCCGCGCCCGTGGCCGCTGCCCGGCGGGGATCCCGGCTATCCGAGGACACCCATGGCTCATCCCCCGCATTCTCCCGCCACCCCTAATGCGGCCGCGCACATCCGCGTGTCCGGCATCTCCGCCTCCTACGGCTCCCACCGGGTGCTCACGGACATCAGCTTCTCCGTGACCGCGGGTGATCCGACGGGTCTGATCGGAGAAAACGGTTCCGGCAAGAGCACCCTGCTGCGCATCATGGCGGGCCTGCGCGCGCCCGACGCCGGTGAGGTCCGCGCCGTCGGCCTCGGCGATCCGCTGCGCGTGGGCCTGCTGCACCAAGAACCCCCCTTCGCGCCGCACGACACCGTGGCCCAGGCCGTGGAGTCGGCGGTGCGGACCGTGCGGGACGCAGCATCCGTCGTCGACCGCGCAGCTGACGCCCTCGCCCGCGCCCCGGAGGACGAGGGCGCAGCCGCCGCGTACGCCGCCGCCCTGGACACTGCCGAACGGATCGGCGCGTGGGAGGTGGACACCCGCATCGACGTCACCCTGGACGGGCTCGGCCTGGGAGGCGTGGATCGTGACCGGTCCACGTATGCCCTGTCCGGCGGACAGCGCTCACGGCTGTCCTTGGCCTGGCTGCTGCTCTCCACCCCGGACGTGTTGCTGCTCGACGAACCCACGAACCACCTGGACGACGCCGCCACGGAATTCCTGCGCGCGACCCTGCGGTCGTGGCACGGACCCGCCTGGGCACCGTCGAGGACGAGCAGATCCGCAGGCCACCCCGGGAGCTGTGCTTCCAGGGACTCACCGCGGGTTTGTCCGGATCGGAGGCCGCACTGCACGGCACGGGTCCGGTACTGACTGCCTCCGCGGCCGAGGTCGCGGGACGGATGGCACCCGTATCCCTGGCCGTGAGCGCGGGTGAGTCGTGGCTCATCACGGGTTCCAATGGCGTGGGCAAATCCACCCTGCTGAGCCTGTTCGCCCGGAGACTGGAACCCACGCGCGGTTCCGTGCACGTCGCACCCGGCGTACGCGTGGGGTTATTGGACCAGGACGCCACACTGCCCGGCGCCGACCCGGAGCGCACGGCGGCCCACATCTACCATGAGCTCGTGGGAGAGAGTCGCGCGGAGACCGTTCCCCTCGGGACGTTCGGCCTGCTGGCCGGGCGGGACGAGAACCGGCGGGTCGGTGAGCTCAGCGTGGGGCAGCGGCGTCGGCTCGCCCTGGCGGTGCTGCTCGCGGACCCGCCGCACGTGTTGTTGCTGGACGAGCCCACCAACCACTTCTCACTCGTGCTCGCCACACAGCTCGAGGCGGCGGTGCCCGACTACCCGGGGACCGTGCTCGTGGCCTCCCACGACCGCTGGTTGCGCAGGAACTGGACCGGCCGGCACCTCGCACTGGAGGTACCGGCCGGGACGCCGTGAGTCGAAGGGCTCAACCGCGCATGTTGCGGTAGCGCATGGCGCGCTGGGCCTCGCGGTTGTCCTGCTTCTCGCGCAGGGTCTGACGCTTGTCGTACTCGCGCTTGCCGCGGGCCACCGCGATCTCCACCTTCACGCGCTTGCCGTGCACGAAGTACAGGGACAGCGGAATGATGGTGTAACCGGCCTCGCGCGTCTTGCCCGCGATCTTATCCAGCTCGGAGCGGTGCAACAGCAGCTTGCGCCGCCGCCGCGCGGAATGGTTGGTCCACGAGCCCTGCAGATACTCCGGGATGTGGGCGTGTTCGAGCCACAGCTCGCCGCGGTTGTCGAACTGGCAGAACGCGTCCACCAGGGACGCCCGCCCCATGCGCAGCGACTTCACCTCGGTCCCCATGAGCGCCAGTCCGGCCTCGTAGGTGTCGTAGATGTTGTAGTCGTGGCGCGCCTTCTTGTTGTTGGCCACGATCTGGCGGCCGTCATCAGCGTTCTTCTTGGCCATCGGCCTGTTCTTCCTTCACCGGGTCCCGCCGGGGACGACGCCGCTGTCCCGGCCCGGGGTGCGCGGGGCACCTGCCGGGCGGGGCGGCGTCGTCGTGCGGCGTGGAGCCCTTAGTCCTCGTCGTGCTGGCGGGCGTCCGCGCGCCAGCGAATGCCTTCGTCGATGAACGAGTCGATCCCGCCGTCGAACACGGAACTGGGATTGCCCTCTTCGTAGTTGGTGCGCAGATCCTTGACCATCTGGTAGGGGTTGAGCACGTACGAGCGCATCTGGTCACCCCAGGATGCCTTCACGTCCCCCGCCATCTCCTTCTTCTTGGCGTCCGCTTCCTGCTGGCGCAACAGCAGCAAGCGGGACTGCAGCACGCGCAGCGCGGCCGCGCGGTTCTGGATCTGCGACTTCTCGTTCTGCATGGACACCACGATGCCCGTGGGGATGTGGGTCATGCGCACCGCGGAGTCGGTCGTGTTCACGGACTGACCACCGGGACCCGAGGAGCGGAACACGTCCACCTTCAGCTCGGACTCCGGGATCTCGATCGTGTCGTCGGACTCGATGAGCGGGATGACCTCCACCGCGGCGAAGGACGTCTGGCGCCGCCCCTGGTTGTCGAACGGAGAGATCCGCACGAGCCGGTGCGTACCCGCCTCCACGGACAGGGTCCCGAACGCGTAGGGCGCCTTGACCTCGAACGTGGCCGACTTCAGACCCGCCTCTTCCGCGTAGGAGGTGTCCAGGACCTTGGTGGGGTACCCGTGGCGCTCCGCCCAGCGCAGGTACATGCGCATGAGGATCTCCGCGAAGTCCGCGGCGTCCACACCACCGGCGCCCGAGCGGATGGTGACCACGGCCTCGCGTTCGTCGTACTCGCCGGCCAGCAGGGTCTGGATCTCCAGTTCGGACAGCGCCTTGCGGATGGACTCGAGTTCCTCCGCGGCGGCGTCCCGGGTGTCCTGATCGTCCTCTTCCTCCGCGAGTTCCACCATGACCTCGAGGTCGTCGATGCGCCCGGAGATCTTCCTGAGCCGGTCCAGCTTGCTCTGCTGGTGCGAGAGCTGCGAGGTGACCTTTTGGGCCTCGTCCGGGTTGTCCCACAGGTCCGGGGCCGCGGCCTGCTCGGACAGGACGGCGATCTGCTTCTTCATGGACTCGACGTCGCTGACCGCCGCCACGGAGTCGTAGGTGGCTCGGAGGGCACGGATTTCTGCAGCGTAGTCAATGGAGGCCATGACACATCACTTTACGTCATGGCCCCCGGGTCCGTGAGTCGGTAGGATTCCCTTCGACCCCACTGCTGAGGAGCCCGCCGATGGAACGCCCCACCGTACTCGCACTCATCCTGGCGGGAGGCAAGGGGTCTCGACTGGGCGCCCTGACCGATTACGTGGTCAAGCCCGCGTTGCCCGTGGGCGGCACGTACCGCTTGATCGACGTGTCCCTGTCCAACCTGGCGCACTCGCACATCCCGGACGTGTGGATGGTGCAGCAGTACCTGCCCCACGACCTCAACGCCTACATGGCCGGCGGTCGCCCGTGGGACCTGGACCGCTCCCACGGCGGGCTGCAGATCCTGCCGCCTTACGAGGGGTCCCACGGCGAGGGTTTCGCGAGCGGCAACTCGGACTCCATCTACCGCCAGAGCACGATCATCCGTGAGGCGGACCCGGATCTGGTCCTCGTGCTCTCCGCGGACCACCTCTATACGATCGATTTCCGGTCCGTGGTGGACACCCACCTGACCAAGCGCGCTGATCTGACCATGGTCACCACCGAAGTCCCCGAGGATCCCTCCCGCTACAGCGTGGTACGCACCAATGAAGCCGGCCAGGTTACCGAGTTCGCGTACAAGCCCGAGGAGCCCAAGGGCAACCTTGTGGCCGGTGAGATGTTCCTCTTCTCCACGGACGTGCTGCTGTCGGCGCTGGACACCCTGCAGTCCGAACTGGGCGAGCTGGGCGACTACGGCGAGGACCTCATCCCCTACGTCCTGGAACACCACCGGGTGGTCGAGCACCGACACCTGGGGTACTGGATGGATCTCGGGACCGTCCAGTCCTACTGGACCGCGCAGATGCAGCTGATCGACGGCGACGGCGCGACCCTCGACGATCCCGCATGGCCCATCTGGAGCGGCCAGGTTGCTCCCCCGCCCGCGTTCATCACCGACGACGCCGCGGTCTCCCGCTCGTACGTGGCCCCCGGGGCGCGTGTGGCCGGCACCGTGGAACACTCGATCATCGGCCAGAACTGCGTGATCGAGGCCGGGGCCGTGGTGCGCAACTCCGTGCTGCTCGACGACGTGCACGTGGGTCCCACGGTGAAGCTCATCAACGTGGTCGCCGATTCGGGTGCGGACATCACCGGCGGTTCGCAGCGCGGTTCCGCGCAGCACGTCACGGTGATCGACCGCACCGGTACCGTGAGCCAGCGAGAAGCGTTCGACACCTCCGCGGTCCTGCCACGGAACCACGAACAGTACTGATCCCCTCCTTCGAAAGGTCGTCTTGTCATGAGCCGTTCCCGATCCACCCTGGGCCCCGTGCTGCGTCAGGTGCTGCGCTCCACCGTGCGCCGCCAGGCCACCCGCCGCCTCATCGGCGTGGTGCCTCCCGTGGCCGCATACCGCCGGGTGGCCACCGCCGGTCGCTTGCTGCGTATGCTGCGCCGCTGAGTCATGCCTACTGCGATGTGACGAAGGCACGGCCGGGAATCTCCCGGCCGTGTCTTCGTCATATCGGTGCTTCATTCAGTGCGGTGCCTCACGCGTAGCGTGGCCGTGCTCCTAGCGGTGCGTGGTTCATAGCGACACCTCGCTTGTAGCGGGGCCTCGCTCATGGCGGAGCGTCACTCGTGACGGCACCCGTCATCGGGCCGTTGGGAGCATCAGGCCCAGGCGCAGGATCAGGAGGCCCACGGACACCGAGGGAGCGCCGTCGTGCTGGACGACGGCCCAGGAGGTTGCGCGTGCGGTGTCGGTCGTGGTGGTCGGAGCGTCGGTCATGGCAGTCCTACTTATCGCGGAAAGTCACTCCGCCAGTGACGCGTCAACGGTACACAACACGTCACCTGTGAAACCTCTGGTCAGACGGCAAACCGGGTGATGTGAATCACCGCTGCATGACGGCTCGCGCGTCCCCCGTGGCGCTGATCGGGACACCCGCGGGGATGAATACGTTGACCACCGGCGGATGCACCACGGCCGAGAGCGTGACCTGGGCGGTCGTCCCGTCCGCCGATCCCGTGGGCGCCGCGAGGGACAGCCCGCTGACATCGTGGAAAGCCCCCACGGTTCCCAGGTAACTCGTGGCCGAGGCGGCCACCGCCCCGTTCGTGAGGATGGGTGTGGGCGGACCCGAACCGGAGCGGTCCACGTTCGTGAACGTGTCCGCGGCGGCCCCCGCCGCCCGATCGGCGAGCGATTGAAGTTGCCGCTCCCCCACGTACACGCTGGTGATCGCCATGACTGTGACCACCAGGAGCAGAGTCACCAGGGCGAAACCGATCATCACGATCGTGGTCTGTCCGGAGTCAGGATCCTCGGGGTTCGCACGATGCGGTTCATCGCGGTCCTGGCTCGTCCCCTGCGCCGGGCACTCGTGTGGCCGCGGCCCGTCGAGGTCGTCGATCTGCGCAGTCGGGATACCGATGAGGGGCCGCATCACGTCGCGGCCGGATAGCATCGCGCGCATCATGAGTACCGCCCCGCGATCACGGTGACGTCCGAGGACAGCGTGGCGATCCTGGCCGTGACGAACCCCGGCATCATGGGGAGTTCCACGGTGACGGTGGCGTGGACCCGGGCCACCGAACCGGGTGTCTCACACGTCCCGTCCGAACAGCTCACCGTGACAGCGAGGTCCCGCGGGTCGAAACCGTGATCCTGGGCCGCGACGGCGGCGACGTCGTGCACCCTTACGCGATTGAGGTCCTTGGCCTCGAGAACGGACACGGCCTGAGCCGCCTGGTCCGCCGCCGCGACCACGGCGAGCGAGCCCGCCTGGACCCGGGCCACCGTGACCACCAGGTACATCACGGGCACGAGCAATATCAGGCCCAGTCCGATGAACTCCACGATCGCGCTCCCCCGGTCCGGATCGTCCCCGGAACCGCGCCGCGCGAGGACCTCACGAATCCATGTCGACCGCATGCCCACTCACCTCCAGCGCGCGCGGCGGGCCCAGCGTGGCCACGACCGGCAGGGGCGAGACCACACGGATCTCGACCGCCGGCAGTGACCCCACGCTGGTTCGGGACACAGAGATGTCCCGCGCATACCTCGCGCCCACGGTGTCGGTGATGATCCCGCGCGTGCGTGCGATGCCGTCCTCGTCGGTGCGGTCCGCGAGGCTTGCGTACCGGGCCCCGGCCGCGGCGGCGTCGATCAGGGTGTTGCGCACGTGCAGCGCGAATCCCACCTGCAGAATGAGGCCGAACAGCACGATCGCGAGCGCGAGGACCATGACGTATTCGGCCACCGCGTTGCCGGCGTCCAGGTCGAGCGCGGGGTCAGAGGCCCGAGACGCGGTTGATGGCATCCTGGAACAGCCCCTCCAAGGCGGGCCGGGCGATCAGCAACAACCCCGCCACCAGCACCGCGGACATGAGCGTAAGCATGACCCAGCCGGGTACGTCCCCCCGATCCGGGTGGTCATCACTCGGTGCGAGCCGGGCGGGCAGGGAGACGGTCAGCAGCCACACGGTGGCCGCATGACAGCGCATCAGGTGTTTCATGATTTTCTCCTTGTGTAGTCAGTGGGTTCGGGAGCCGATCCGTCAGAACCCCAGGTCCAGGACCGCGAGTCCGGGGAACACCGCGAACATCACGCTCAACGGCAGGATGAAGAACACGACCGGGACGAGCATCGCGATCTCTTTCTTGCCGGCGATCTCCATCAGGACCCGTTTGTCGTGGTCCCGCACGTCCTGAGCTTGGGCTCGCAGCACGTCAGCGAGCGGGGTGCCCCGTTCGATGGCGACGACGATGCCGTCCACGAACCTGCCCAGCACCACGACGTCGGTGCGCGCCGAGAAGTCCTGCAGCGCCGTCGTCAATCCGGACCCGGCGCGCGTCTGGGCGAGCACCGCTCGGAATTCCCCGACCAACTCGCCCTCCGCGACCCGGCACACCCGTTCGAGCGCGCCCACGGTGCTTTCCCCGGCGCCTACCGCGAGCGCCATGAGCTCTGCCACGGCGGGGAACTCGGCGAGCATGCGCTTCTCCCGGCGCTGGATACTGCGGCTCAAGAGGTAGTTACGCAGCCATACACCGGTCCCCGCGCCGAGGACGGCACCCACGGCGAGGATCGCGATGTTCACGTCCGCCCGCAGCACCAGGGCCGTTCCGATCACGCTGCCCACGACCGCTCCGGCCACACCGAAGAGCACCTGTTCGGCGCGGTAGTCCATGACATCCTTACGGGAACCGTCCCGCACGAGTCGTCGGGCGAGGACGTCCGCGTTGGAGAACAGGGGCGCTGCGCGCTGAAGGATCCAGTGCATGAGAGCGTTGCCCGCCGCACCCGTCAGGGACTGGCCGCGGGAGCGCCGTGAGCGCCAGGGGTTGTCCCCGAGTCCGGCGGAGAGCTCCGCGGCACGCAGTTGCGGGGCGATCCGGTCCGCGAAGCTGGGCGCTCCCACGGCCTTGGCCGCGGCAAGGATGAGCCACAGTCCCAGCGAGAGGACGAGTCCGAGCACCCCGGACAGCACGGTGAGGTTCATCGCAGCACTCTCCGCTCGGTGGGTAAGGCGCCCAGGCGCAGCATGAGCTGGTACGCCAGCACCGAGATCGCGAGCCCACCCAGGAGCACGGCGGCGCCGGTGGCCGTGTTGTAGGCGCGGACCGCTGCGGGTTGGGTGGCCATGAGCGCGAGGATGAGCCACGGTGCCGCCACGGACAGCCGAGCGGCGTTCACGGTCCAGGACTGCCGGGCTTCCAGTTCACTGCGGGTTCGTTCGTTCTCCCGCAGGAACTCGGACAGGGTGCCCAGCAACTTCCCCAGATCGGTGCCGCCCACCTCGCGGGTCACGCGCAGCGCCTCCACGATGTTGTCCGCCACGGGATCGGCGAGCCGCTGCTTGAGCATGGTCAGCGACCCGTGGAGCTGACCGCTAGCACGGTAGTCGGCCGCGAACTGGGCGAACGCGGGTCGCAGGGGTTCCGGTCCCCGGTACTGCAGTTGCATCAGGGCTTCGGGCAGGCCCATCCCCGCGCGGATCGCGGAGCGCAAATGGTCCACGACGTCGGGCCAGACCTCGCGCAGGACGGCCGTGCGGCGTCGTGCGCGCCGTTTGACGAGCCACAGCGGGAGGCACAGTGTCACGAGGAAGACGCACAGGCCGAACACCGCGGCGGACGTCAGCGCCAGGATCAACACCCCCGCCACCAGAGCGAGGAGCAGGCTCAGCCCGATGAACGCCGCGGGTGACAGGCCCGGGAGATCCGCCCGTAACAACAGGGTGCGGAGGTAGCCTGCCCGCGTGTGTTTGGTCCGCGCGGCGGGTGGCCGGGTCCAGCACGACCACCACACGAGGAACACCCCGGTTCCCAGCAGTACTCCGAACAACGCACTCATGGGTCTCGCCGCCCCGTTCGCGACGCGTTGTCCTCGGGCGTAGCGATGCGGCCGGCGTCGTCGGACGCGGTACTCGCCGGAGCGTCGTCGTGAATCAGCGACGCCGGAGAATAGCCCGCGCGCGTGAACTTGTGGGCCGAGGGCAGCTCCGAGGCCACCGCGCGCAGGGCACCGTCCTGTAAGCGGAAGATCGGGTACGTCTCGATGACGCCGTTCTCCACCCGGTTACCGATGCCCAGGATCTCGGCGACGTACCGGTGACCCGAGGGCGCGCGGTGGCAATGGACGACCAGGTCGAAGCACGAGGCCACGGTGGGTACCACGAACGCGCTACTGATGTTCTCGCCCGCGAGCAGCGGCAGGGTGCAGATCTTGGTCACGGCATCACGGGCAGAATTGGCGTGCAGCGAGCACATCCCTGGCAGCCCGGCATTCAGCGCGATGAGCATGTCCAGGCTCTCGGCCTCGCGCACCTCCCCCACGACCAACCGGTCCGGGCGCATGCGCAGCGCTTCCTTCACGAGCCGGCGAAGCGGGATCTCGCCCGTGCCCTCGAGGTTCGCTTGGCGGCACTGCATGCCGACGACGTCGCGCAGCGCCACCTTCAGCTCGAAGACCTCCTCGACCGTGATCACCCTCTCCCGCGGGCCGATCGCCGCGCACAAGCAGTTGAGCAGGGTGGTCTTCCCGGCCTGGGTGGCCCCCGACACCAGGATGTTCAACCCGGCATCCACCGCCGCATGCAGGAACTGCGCGGCCTGGGTGGTGAGCGAGCCCAACCCCACCAGATCCTCCAGACGGCGGGCCCGTGCCACGAACTTGCGGATGTTCACCGCCCAATGCGCCCGGGTGACGTCCGGGATCACCACGTGCAACCGGGAACCGTCCGGCAGGGAGGCGTCCACGAACGGGGAACTCAGATCCAGGCGGCGCCCCGAGGACTTGAGCATGCGCTCCACGAGGGTGCGCACGTGTGACTCGCTCAGCACGAGACTCGTCAGCTCGGATTCGCCGTCGCGGGCGATGTAGATCTCGGTCGGGCCGTTGATCCAGATCTCCTCGACCTCGGGATCATCCAGGAACGGCTGCAACGGACCGTACCCGGCCACCAGGTCCAGCACCGTCTTACGGGCAGCCTCAAGGTCCTGCACCCGCGGCAACCCCGCACGCGCCGAACGCACGTCGTACTCCGCCACCACAGCGGTCACGATCTGACGGGTGGGCTCCACCTCATGCAACGGATCCAACCCGCTGCGCCGGATCTGCTCACGCACATCCGCCTCGATCAACCCGATCGCGTCCTCGGCGACCCCTACGGCCATGACTCCCCCTGGGATTCCCCCGAACCCGTTACCGGCTGGTCAACTCTGCAGGGAACGCTAGGGGAAATCGCAGCTGATCGACACGACACGGCACCCGGTCTGTGGATAACCCCGCTGACGTGCACCGATGAACCCGGCCATGGGCGTCATGTTCCGACCCACTATGCAACTGCATCGAGCGTGATGGGCATCACGACCAATGGGGCAGGACGCGCTAGTCCGGCCGAGCTGGTCGCCGCGACGTCACTGAGAGACCTGGACCTCGGCAGCACAAGCTCCATGCGGGGCCAACGGCGCAAGTCGAGAATGAGCGTGCGACCCGGCCGCCTTACGATGACGCCACCGATGGAAGGAGGGAAGAGTGGCCAAGCACCTGTTTCTGCCTAAGACCCACCCCCCTCCCGCTTTTCTCGACGAAACAGGCTCGATCTCCCGAGACAGATTCTTCGCTGTCGGCCTTCTCCTTCACCCTGAGCCTCCCCGGGTACTGCGCAGCATGCAGAAGTACCGAGACCGAACCCATGACTACGGCACGTTCCACCTCACGGAGCTCACCCAGGGCGCCCTCAATACTTACAAGGGCTTCGTGGACACCGTCTTGGCCGACAGAGACTTCCGTTTCTTCTGTTGCGTCGCTGCTCGAGATCCTGCCGACCCGGTGGCAGGGTTCGCAGATCCGTGGACGGCCTACCTGAAGTTGTTCGAACGGTTACTCATAGGGGCGATCCGACCGGGATAAATAACGTCTCACAGCGGGACTCGACGGTTCCCGGTCGCCCAAGGCCCTACTCGCAGACCATGTCGCCAAACGATGTGGTGTGCCCGATTTCCTGACCGAGAGGAAGACTGCGTGCCTCGGCTTGAGGATGTATGACCATGCCTCCCAGCCCGGCATCGCTGGGCCCGATTCCGGGGAGTAAAATGACTATGTACCGGGTGTGGCCTCTGGCCTATAGCCCGGTATTTTCTTGCTGTGCGGAACCCGGCCCAGCAGCGTTGTGCCCGGACGAGTACCCCGACGATGGCGCCTCCACCGGCCGACCCAGCGGCGAGGTGTGGCGGAAGGCGCGCACCGAGCGACGCTCGCCGTGGGCGGCGTCGGGCTCCCAGGGCTTCTCGGTCTCCGAGATGGCGATGTGCCGGGCGATGCGGGTGAGCTTGACCTCCTCCGCACGGCGGTGCTGCGCTGTGGTGTACTGCGTGACCATGAACAGCACCACGAGCGCGTAGAGCACCAGGTCCGTACCACGGCCGATGCCCAGGAACCGCGCGACGCTCGTGACGAGGTCCGGGACCAGGATCGAGATGGCCGCGAAGACGAAGAACGCGACGGCCGCGAGCCGGCGGATCGCCTGGTGCTTGGCGTTGGCCCCGCCGCGCACGAGCGTGAGCGCACCGTACGCCACGGCGAGGATGAGGACGATCTGGACCACGATGGTCATGTGGGGGCTCCCGCTACTTCACGAACAGTTCGGTCAGGATGTTCACACCGTTGAGCAGAGACTGGCCCTTGCCCTTGGAGTACTCCGTGTAAATGATCTCCACCGGGTGCTCAACCCACCGGGGCTGGATCTGCGCGAACTGGTTGACGATCTCGGAGGCGTGGGCCATGCGGTTCTGCTTGAGGTGGATCTTGCCCAGGGTCCCCCGGTCGATGGCCCGCAACCCGTTGTGGGCGTCGGAGAGGTCCATCCCGCTCGTGAACTTGGACACGAACGCCGCGGTGCGCAATACGAGGCGTTTTAGCGGTGAGACCTGCGTGCGGTCGTCCAGGAACCGGGAGCCCAGGACCACCTCGGCCTCACCGGAGCGGATGCGCTGAACCATGTCGTACGCGTCGATCACCCGGTGCTGGCCGTCGGAGTCGAACGTGACCACGCAGTCCATCTCCGGGTCTTGCAAGGCGTACTCGAAACCCGTCTGCAGGGCGGCACCCTGACCGAGGTTGATGGGGTGCTGGACCACCACGGCGCCGGCCTCGCGGCAGATCCGCGCGGAGTCGTCACGGGAGCCGTCGTCCACGCACACCACGTGCGGGAACGTCCGGCGGAGGTTCTCCAGGACCTCCCCCACCACCTGGGCCTCGTTGTACACGGGCATCACAATCCACGCTCGACTCACCCGACCATTGTTCCATAGCGCGACCGAGCCACCGGCGTGCCTGCGCCGTCCCAGCAGTGCGTCTGCGGGGATCGTCGCTGGCGTCTCCGACTTCCCCGGCGGGCGGGCACCGCCCGATTGCACCCTGTGGGGTGTGCACGAGCCCCCGCCAGCCCCGTCCACTAAACTTCCCACGTACCCCGCCCCGTTGACATCTGGAGTCATGGATCCCTTGAGCTGGCCAGAAGCACTTCCCCCGTACGCTCTCGTAGCACTCCTCGTGATCCTCCCCGGCACGCTGCTCAGCGTGGCCCTGGGGTTGCGGGGGCTCGCCCGATGGGCGTCGGTGGTGCCGCTGTCCGTGGCCGGCTTCTCCGTCTCCGCCGTCATCTTCGGTTTCGCGGGCGTGCCGTGGAACCCACTCACGGCGTCCGCGGCGTTCGCGGTCGCGGCCGTTATCCTGTGGCTCGTGCTGTGGCCCTCACGACGCCGCCGCACCGGTCCGTGGGCCGGGACCGTCCCGCTGCGGGAACGGATCACTAGCCCCGCCGTGGCCGTGGTGTGCGGTGCGGTGCTGGGGATCGGGATTGTGGTGCAGCGACTGCACCTGATCATGCAGCGCCCCGATGCCATCTCTCAGACCTACGACGCGAACTTCCACTACAACGCGGTGCGCTACATCGAGGACACCGGGTCCGCGTCCTCCCTGACCCTGGGTGGGTTGGGCGTCGTGGAACCAAGCTTCTACCCGGCGGCGTGGCACAACACAGTGGCGTTCGTGGCCCAGGTCGCCGACCTGCCCGTGGCGCTCACGGCGAATGCCATGACCATGATCGTGTGCGGCATGGTGTGGGTGCTGGGGAGCCTGTACTTCACCACCCGGCTGCTGGGTTCGCGTCCCGCCGTGGCGGTGGCCACGGGGCTGATGGCATCCAGTTTCCCCGCGTTCCCGTATCTGCTGAGCTTCTACGGCAACCTGTACCCCAACACGCTCTCCATCGCCATGCTGCCCCTGTGGCTGGGTCTGCTCGCGGATGCCCTGGGGCTGTCCCGGGAGCCCTACCTGCGCTCGAAACTCGCCCTGTGGCTGACCCTGCTCGCGGTCACCGGCGCCATGGGTCTCGCCCACCCCTCCACCGTGGTGGTGGGTCTCGCGCTGCTGTGGATCATGCTCGTGACCGCGTGGTGGCGCACGGTGCGCCGGACCCGCCCGTGGTGGATCAAGGTCCTCGGGGCCGTGGGTCTCCTGGCGATGCCCGCGGTGCTGCAGCAGATCTGGTTCGCCGCGCGCGCCTCCCAGACCGCGTCCTCGTGGCGGCCCCACGTCACCGAGGCGCAGGCCCTGGGTGAGGCCCTCGCGACCGTGCACCCGGACGCCCCCCACCTGCCGTGGGTCCTGGTCCTGCTGGTCCTCGTGGGCGCGGGGAGCCTGCTGCGCCACACCTCCCGCTGGGTGGTGGGAGCATGGCTGTTCCTCGTGTGGCTCTACGTCCTGGTGGCCGCCTCGCGGGACTACTCCTTCCGCTACGACTGGACCGGTGTCTGGTACAACGATTCCCACCGGATCCTGGCGTTGATCCCCGTGGTCGCGGTGCCGCTGGCCACCGCGGGTGCCGTGGCGATCCTGCGCTGGATCGTCTCCCACGTGCGCCAGGCCCTCGGTCGGGCCGCGCGCAGCCGCCGGGCCTCCTCCGCTGTGCGGGACACCGCCGCCCGGATCAGGCCCGTGGTGCGTTCCCGCTGCGCGGCCGTGGTGGGCGGGGTGCTCGCCGTGATCGTCGGGTGGATGCTGATCCAGACGCAACCCATGACCGACATCGTGGAGTACGGCAAGACGGAGTACGCGAGCGGGGTCGACTACCAGTTGCTCACCCCGGAGGAGCTGCAGCTGCTGCACGAGCTGCCCGAGTACGTTCCCCCGGGAGCCACGGTGTACGGCAATCCCCTGACCGGGACCTCCCAGGCCTACTCGGTCGCGGACGTGGACGTGCTGATTCCGCACAACGGCCTGATCGCGGACAAGGACGTCTCCACGATCGTCCACCACCTGGACGAGCTCACGACCGATCCCGCGGTGTGCCCCGCGCTGCGCCGCCACCACGTACAGTTCGTCCTGGACTTCGGCACGCAACAGGTCAACCCGTTCGCGTACTTCGACACGAGCGGCTACTCCGAGCTCACACCCGAGAACGGGTTCGAGTTGATCGCCCAGACCGGTCCCGAGGCCAAGCTGTACGAGATCACCGGTTGCGACTGAGCGGCCCTCCGGCACACGACGACGCCGCCGCGAGACAGGAAATCTGGCGGCGTCGTCCGAAGGTCGGGAAGCGGGGGCGGGCTCAGCCAGCCAGGGGCCCGTCCAGGTCCGGGTCGTACTGGGGCACGAATTCCTCGCCGCGTTCGGCGGCCTCGCGGGCTTGCCACTCGCGCTTGCGGCGCTTGTCCTCGAGGGCGCGCGCGAGGCCTTCCGCGTGCTCGCGGCGCACCTCCTCCTCGGGCTGGTTGCGCATGTGGGCGACGGCGCCGTAGACGTTGCCGTCGAAGACCTTGTTGCCGTGGTCCATCACGATGCCGCGCTCGCAGATGTCCATCACGAGGTTGAGGTCGTGGGAGACCACCACCAGGGTCTTGCCGCGTCGCACGAGGTCCTTGATCCGGCCGATGCATTTCTTCTGGAACGGCTCGTCCCCCACGGAGAGGATCTCGTCCACCAGGAAGACCTCGGGGTCCGTGTGGATGGCCACGGAGAACGCGAGGCGCAAGTACATGCCGGAGCTGTAGAACTTGACCTCGGTGTCGATGAACTCGGCGATCTCGGAAAAGGCCACGATGTCGTCGAACTTGGCGTCGATCTCCGCCTTGTCCATCCCCAGGATGGCGCCGTTGAGGTAGACGTTGTCGCGGCCCGTGAGATCCGGGTGGAACCCCGCGCCCACCTCGATGAGCCCCGCCACGCGCTCCCGCGTGAGCACCTCCCCCGAGTCCGGGTTCATGACCCCGGAGATCATCTTCAGGGTCGTGGACTTGCCCGAACCGTTGAAGCCCAGCAGGGCCACGGTCTCACCGTCGTAGACATCGAACGAGACGTCGTTGAGTGCCGTGAACTTGGCCGTGAGGTCCCCCTTGCGGCCCTTCACGAGCCACACGAAGGCCTCCTTCATGGAGCGGGTGTGGCGCAGCACAAACTCCTTGGTCATGTGCCTGACCCGGATGGCGACGTCCGCCTCGGTGCGCCCGGGGGTGTGCGGGGTGACTGAACTAGACATGATTCACAGCTCCTGCGCGAAGTTGCCCTCTTGGGACCGGAAGAGCCGGTCCGCGATCACGAAGAGGATCAGGCTGGTGACGATGGCCAACGGGGTCCAGCCCGTCATCAGGTGGGGCGGGACGTGCCAGATCTGCGGGTTATCCGTGGTGGGGAACCAGAACCCGTAGTGGAACAGTTCCACGGCCACCGTGAGGGGGTTGACCATGTAGACGTAGTACACCCAGTCCCACAGCTTCTCCCGCACCATGGTCCACATGTAGAGCACGGGCGAGGCCCATGTGGAGACCATGACGATCAGGTCCACGATGTTCTCCGCGTCCCGGAAGAACACGTTGAACGTGGTGAACAACATGCCCAGGGCCAGGGAGAACAGGGCGATGATCAGCGTCCCCACGACCACGGCCAGCAATTGTTTGAGGTCCGGGCGCCACCCGGTCACGAGACACGCGAGCAGCAGGATGGCCAATTGCGGGACGAAGTGGATGAACGCGACCAGCAGGTTGGACACCGGGAACAACTGCCGTGGCAGGTAGATCTTCTTGAGCAGACCGCCGTTGGCCACCACCGAACGCGATGCGTTGCCGAAGACCTCACCGAACAGGTTCATCACCACGATCCCGGAGAACAGGTAGACCGCGAAGTTCTCGATCCCCCGGTTCAGGTCCAGGAACACGCCCATGGCGATGTAGAACACCAGGAACTGCACGCCCGGCTTGAGGTAGGACCATAACAGACCCAGCACCGTGCCGCGGTACCTGATCTGGATCTCCTTGTCCACGATCAGCTTGAGCAGGAACCTGTTGGCGAACACGTCCCGCAGGCCGCGGTCCTGCCCCGGAGGCCGCAACTGCGTCGCGGGGGCTTGCATTTCCATCTGCCGTCCTTTCCTCGCACGGGCCGTTGTGCGCCGTGACCGGATACACGCCGACGCCGCACGCGGAAGTCTGCGTGCGGCGTCGTGCAGGGGCCAAATTACTGCGCGGGGCCGTTCTCCGCAAAAGTCCGCGCCCACGCGTCCACCGAGGTGATCTCCGGGAGGGCGGCGCGGTACTGCTCGCTCAGCGCGTCCCAACGGGAGAGCAACTCGGCGTGGAGCTTGACGCTCTCCACCATGAGCTCACGGACCTGAGCGGGATCCCGGCGGTACCAGGACGCCCCGGTGCCGTCCGCGTTGGAGACGATCGCCGAGTCCAGGGACGCCAGGTAGGACCAGTGGCTGTCCATGTGCGCCACGCTGGCCTCCGGGTACTCCTTGGCCATGTCCCGCACGGGGCGCAGCGTCTGCTTGAGCACGGTGCGCACCGCCCACGGGATCAGCTGCGCCTTGGTCGGAGACTTGGGAGCCCCCATGGTGCGCGGGGGCTTCTTGCGCCGGACCGGCGGCAGAGTGGCCGGGTCCTTGACCACGCGCGCGTCCGAGTACTCGTCCTTCATGGAGCGGATCTCGGGCATGCGGGTGGGCAGCATGGCGTGCAGCCCGTCCGGGCCGTTCAGGACGTCCTGGATCGCGAGCAACACGGACTTGGCCGGGTAGTACTGCATGGACACCACGTGCTTGGTGTCCGTGGTCAGGGACTCGCGCAGCATCCGCCCGCCCTTGGCGAACGGCGAGTGCAGCAGGGCCGCGATCAGGCGGTTGCGCTCGTGGAAGTACGCCTGCCAGTCCACGGCATCGTCCTTGTCCGCCCACGACACGTGCCACACGGCCGCACCCGGCAGGGAGATGGTCGGGTAGCCGGCGGCCTTGGCTCGCAGCGAGTACTCGGAGTCGTCCCACTTGATGAACACCGGCAGGGACAGCCCGATGTCCTCGAGGACCACGCGCGGGATCAGGCACATCCACCAGCCGTTGTAGTCGGCGTCCCAGCGCCGGTGCAGCTGGGGGCGCGAACGCAGACCGCGCTCGGCGAAGTCCACGCCACCCAGGCCGTCGATGGGACCCCACAAGAACCGGTAGGGGTTCACGACCTCCGCGTACGCGTTGAGCAGGGGCTTGTTGTACATGTCGAACATGTGCCCGCCCACGATGGACGGGGTGTGGCACATGTCCGCGAACGCGGTGGCCCGTAGCACGCCCTCGGACTCGAGCAGGATGTCGTCGTCCAGGATCAGGACGTAGTCGGACTTCTCCACGCCGTTCGGGGTGTCCCGGCCGCGCACGACCTCGTACATGTTCCGGGCGAAACCACCGGATCCGCCCATGTTCCCCTGCCGGATCATCCGCAGCTTCCCGCGCATGGCCTGCTCGGCCTGCGGGAAATCGGGTTCGTCCTGAACCAGCTTGTTGCCCTGGTCCACGATGATCAGCTCGTCGAGGACCTCGTCCAGGCCGTCCGCCTCGGCAATGGTCTTGATCGTGTTGACGCAGTAGTCCGGGCGGTTGAACGTGGTCACGCCCAGGGTCACGCGACCCACCGGGCGGCCATGGGACGGCACGAGCCAGGACGCCGCGTCCAGGACCATGCCCTCCTCGTCCGCGATCAGGTCGAACCAGTACCAGCCGCCGTCACCGAACGGGGCCAGCGTGAGCTCGAACTCGCACGTGGCGCTCCCGCTGACCCGGCGGTCCTCGACGCGCTGCGCGACCCCGCGAGCATTCGTGCGGTACACGATGAGCGATCCGGCACCCGTAGTGCGCACACGCAGCACCACGGACTCGGCCACGGTCCAGCGGCGCCAGTAGGACGCCGGGAACGCGTTGAAGTAGGAGCCGAACGAGACGCGTCGCCCGGCCCGGATCCGCACCGAACGGCGCGAGAGGATGTCGTCCGGGTGCTGGTTGGCGGTGTCGGCGCCGGCCGAGGACGGGCCGTCCCGGTTGATGGGACCGTCGATGTACAGCGGCAGGGCGTCCAAGTCCTTGTTCGCGGGGAACACGACCCGGGCCACCTCCCGCAGGTCCTCCGCTGTGCTGGGCTCCGTGTTGATCTTGGCCAGGTACTCCTGGTCATCCGTGGTCTGCGGTTCGGGCTGGCTGGCCTGTTCCACGCGTTCGCTGCTCACTCGTCCACTCCTCCGCTGCTCAGGGGCGCACCGGAGGTGAAATGCGGTGCGATCTTGTTGTCCACCATGGACAATGCCGAGCCGATGGCCATGTGCATGTCCAGGTACTTGTACGTGCCTAAGCGGCCGCCGAACAATACCGACGACTCCCCCTTGGCCAGATCCCGGTACGCGAGCAGCTTCTCGCGGTCCGCCTGCGTGTTCACGGGGTAGTAGGGCTCGTCACCCTTCTCGGCGAAACGCGAGAACTCCCGCATGATCACGGTCGCGTCCTTGGTGTAGTCACGCTCCGGGTGGAAGTGGCGGAACTCGTGGATGCGCGTGAACGGGACGTCCTCGTCCGGATAGTTCATCACCGAGGTGCCCTGGAAGTCCTCGATGTCCAGGACCTCCTCCTCCAGATCGATCGTGCGCCACGAGAGGTCGCCCTGGGCGTAGTCGAAGTACCGGTCCACCGGGCCCGTGTAGACCACGGGGACCTGGCCCACCACGTTCGACTTGGAGAACTCCTGGGAGTCGTCGAAGAAGTCGGTGTCCAGGCGCACGTCGATGTTCGGATGGTCCGCCATGCGCTCAAGCCACGCGGTGTACCCGTCCACGGGCAGGCCCTCGTGGGTGTCGTTGAAGTAGCGGTTGTCGTACGTGTAGCGCACGGGCAGCCGGGAGATGATGGACGCGGGCAGGTCCTTCGGATCGGTCTGCCACTGCTTGCCGGTGTAGTGCTTGATGAACGCCTCGTACAGCGGGCGCCCGATCAGCTGGATGCCCTTGTCGTTGAGGTTCTGCGGATCCGTGCCCGCCAATTCACCGGCCTGCTCGCGGATCAGATCGCGTGCCTCCCCCGGGGAGTACGCCGCGCGGAAGAACTGGTTGATCGTGCCCAGGTTGATGGGCATGGGGAACACCTCCCCCTTGTGCCGGGTGTACACCCGGTGCACGTAGTTCGTGAACGCGGTGAAGCGGTTCACGTACTCCCACACGCGCTCGTTCGAGGTGTGGAACAGGTGGGCCCCGTAGCGGTGCACCTCGATCCCGGTCCGCTCCTCGTTCTCGCTGTAGGCGTTGCCGCCCAGGTGGGAACGCCGGTCGATCATGGTGACCTTCAGACCCATTTCTCGCGCCGCTCGTTCCGCCACGGTCAAACCGAACAGACCCGAGCCCACGACCACCAGATCAGTGTTCATGTGTTTCTCCTAGCATCTTCCGCGATTCATGCACGGACATCGTCTGGCCTAAAAATACCGGACACCACCCCGTGCGCCCTGTGTGACCCGCACAGCGCCGCGCCTCGTGAGCGTCGTCACACGGCGGCGTCGTGCGCGGGGTGCGACGCCGCTCGGCCGCTTCGGCGACGGCGCCGCAGCTCGGAGGACGGCGGGGTTCACGCATCGCGGCGCCGGGATGACAGTGCGGCGCGCGCTCCGCGTTCAGCGGGCGTCCCGGGTGAAGCCGCTGAGCACCCACGCGGCGGCGGCTCGCCCCGACGCCGCGAGCGACGCGTTCTCGCGGGCCCACGTCCGACGGCGCTCACGCGCGCCCTCGCGCTCACCCGAGCGGGCGTCGTCGAGCGCGCGTTCCATGGCGTCCGCGACCGCCTCGGGGGTGAACTCCACGGGCGTTCCCAACCGGTTCTCGGACACGAGGCGGGCACCCGCGCCCACCCCGGCGTAGATGGACGGTGTGCCGCACGCGGCGGCCGCGTAGAGCTTGGTGGGCTTGGAGAAGTCGTACCCGGTGTGCGGGATGACGGAGGCGAGGGCGGCCACGGCACCCCGCAGGAACGCCGCGGTGCGCGCCGGGGGCTGCACGCCGTGGAACACGACGTTGTCCGGGGCCAGCCGCGCGGCGACCCCCTGGACGCGGGTGAGGTCCGACCCGCGCCCCAGGACGTGCAGGGTCACCCCGGGGTGGCGCGGCAGGATCCGGGCGAGCGCCTCGATGAAGATGTCCATACCCTGCCATTCGGACACGGACCCCGCGTACACGAAATACGGTCCGTGCCACGGTTCGGCGGGGCCGTCCGCGGTGAAGGTGTCGGTGTCGATCCCGTTCTCGGCGAGGAACATCTTGTCCCGCCCGACCCCGGTCACGCGGCGCAGTTCCTCGCCCATCGACTCGGACACCGTGATCACACCGCCGGCGCGCCGGGCGGACACGGTCTCCGCAACGCGCATCAGCTGCGTCACCACCGAGGGGACGTCCATGTTCAGGGTCGCGGAGGTCCACACGTCCGGGTTGTACCAGATGTACGGACGACGCCGCAGTGCACTCGACAGCCACACCGCGAGTCCCGTGGTGGGGGGTGGTTCGCTCACCACGATGTCCGCGTTCATGGTGAGGAGGCGGGCGAAGGCCTGGACGTCGAAACTCAGGTACTGGGCCACGCCGCGGACGTAGTCCTCGCTGTCCCGCAGAACGGGGACCCGCACGATGCGGTACGGCTCGTCCACGGTGGCCGCAGCCATGGCGCGGGGCGGGTTCGTGGTCAGGACCGTGACGTCGGCCCCCTCTGCGGCGAAGCCCCTGGCCAGGGCGGCCAGACGGAAGGACGCGGCCGCCGGTTCGGGGAGGAAGATTCGGCTGACGATGACAACCTTGCGGGGTCTCATGGCCTTTACTGTCTCATGATTCACGCCCCACTCCGGACCGCGTCCACGGCGCGTGCATGGGCGTTCGGTGGGAAGATCGGCCCGCGGTGAGCCCACTGCACGAGCGAGCCCTTGTACTCCCCCGCGCCGCGCGGATCCACACGGCGGCACGTGTCCTCGCCGCGGGCGGTCACCAGCGGGTGAAGTGCTGTCATGCAGTTGAGTCTCCGGATCACGTGGGCCGGTTCCGGCGTGGTCCACACCGCGCACCTCACCGCCGCATCAGGTGCGCGCGGGGCGGACCTGCACGCCGAACTCGCCCGACTCCTGGGGACGCCGTGCACCGCCATGGTCTCGGGCGTCGATCTCGCGGCCGCGCGCGTGGGCACCCCGCCCCTGACGGATGGTGCCACGGTGGTCCTGACCCCGGAGGCACGGAGTCACGACGACGCGGACGTGCCGGCCGGGCCCGATCGGGCCTCGACGCCGGGTCCCCCATCCCCGGTCGTGCCGCTCGCGGATTCACAGGAGACCGCGTATCTCGTGGCCGTGGAGGGCGTCGGGGTGGGAACGCGCCTCCCGCTGGCCCGCGGAACGCATCAGCTCGCCCTCACGCCCCACGAGCCACGATCACTCCCCGCGTCGCAGCTACGGAAAGACCCCGCCCACCCGACCCTGATCATGGATGACGTGGGCCTGCGGGTGCTCCCGGGAGGCGCAGCACTGCGGCACGGCGACCGGGTCCGCGTGCGGGCGGACGGTCGCGCGTGCACCCTGCGGGTCTCGTTCCCCCCGGCGCACACCGAGGACCTGGCCTGGCCGGATCCGGCGGTGCCCCCGGCAGGATTCACCGCCCAAGAGGCGGATCCGGCCCACCCCTTGCGTGTGGACTCCCCCGCGGTCGGGAAGTC
Source organism: Kocuria sp. CPCC 204721 (assembly GCF_040980945.1). Classification (NCBI taxonomy): domain Bacteria; kingdom Bacillati; phylum Actinomycetota; class Actinomycetes; order Micrococcales; family Micrococcaceae; genus Kocuria; species Kocuria sp. CPCC 204721. Next base: position 73,017 of record NZ_JAVKPO010000004.1, on the reverse strand, counting down.
CCGGATCGCCCTGATCGCGGGTCTGCTCCCCCTCCTGGCCGGGATCGGTATCGCGGTGGTCACCCACTGGTGGTTCTTCCTGGTCTTCAGTGCCCTTGGTGCGGTCACGTCCGCGGTGGGTTGGTTCGGCGAGCGCGGCGCTCGGCGCGATCATCGACGTCGCCTGGCCGCGGCACTCCAACGGGACCTGCGCCGCTGTGAGAAGGCGGCGCCGTCGGCCGCGGAGATCGTGGCGCGCGGCCGGGCGGTGCGCAGCCCGTCCCAGAGTGACGGCGGCGGACCCCGCCCGGCCACCGCACTGTCCCATGACGCCACAACGCCCGGACGGATCGGCGCCCCTGCTGAGCGGACACGTCGGTGGGTCCGGCTGGGTCACGCGGCACGGTCCGCGCACATCGTCGGTGACCGTGCGACGGCGCCTCGCGCGGCATTCCATTCCCACGCTCCCGTGTTACTGGATCTGGCGGAGATCGGCAGCCTGACCCTGGTTCTCGACCGGGAACGCGCGGAGGGTGTTCTCCATGCCCTGGCCGTGCAGTTGTTCACGGGGCCCGCGGCGCTCGCCGCATTGCGCGTCTCCCCGGGCATCACGTGGCGCCCGCCCGTGGCCCACGATCTGCTCGCAGCACCCCGCGAGAATCCCACGGCCTCTTCACCGGACCGGGACGTCGCGCTGGAGGTCGTGACACCGGCGTGGGCCGCCACCGCGCCGGCCACGCCCGGGACGCTTCGCATCATCGTGACGGCAGACCCGGAGGGTGCCCCCGGGGACACCGTCGTCACCGCGGGACCGGACGGCCTGCGGCTCAGCAGCCGAGTGGTCCATGCCGTTCCGGGGCTTGCGGAGACCGGGCGCGGGACGCACCTCGCGTTCACGCCGGACACCGTGACCTTCGACACCGCAGAGGCGGCGATCCGCGCGTGGCGACGAGCCGCGGGAGGCGCTCACGGTGGGCCACTGCCTCGCCGCGTCGGCTCGCACGAGCTGGTGGCCGCGCACCTCGGTCCGACCTCCACCTCGCTCGTCGGCACGTGCCGTGGCGGGTCCGCCGCTCGTCCCCAACCCGCGACGTCGAACGTAGCGCTGGCCGCGGTGTTCGGCGTGTCATCCGCGGGGCCGGAGGTCGTCCGGCTCGACGACGAGAACCCGCACCTGCTCGTCGCGGGCACCACGGGATGCGGGAAGTCGGAAGTGCTGCGCACCCTCGTCACGGGGCTCGCACACGCATTCCCACCCGAGCGCCTGGAATTCGTGTTCATCGACTTCAAGGGCGGGGCGGCCCTGGCCCCACTGACGGGGCTACCGCACGTTACGACCCTGCTCACGGACCTGGGACCCGACGAGGTCCGCCGCGCCCTGGCCTTCCTACGCTCCGAGGTGCAGCGCCGCGAGCGGGTCCTGTGCTCCCTCGGGCTCAGTGATATGGCGCAGCTACGGTGCGCCGCGAGCGGTGCACTTCCCCTACGGGAGCTCGTGGTCGTGGTGGACGAGGCCAGGATGCTCACGGATGCCTTCCCGGATGCGGGGCAACAGCTCGCGGTGATTGCCGCGGTGGGCCGTTCCCTCGGTGTGCACCTCGTGCTCGCGACCCAGCGTCCCCAGGGTGCATTGAGCGCGGACGTGCGCGCCAACATCACCCAGGCACTGTGTCTGCGGGTGCGCAGTGATCAGGAGTCGATGGACGTACTCGGAACCGCCGCGGCGGCCCGCATCGCCCCGGGCATCCCGGGCCGCGGGTTCCTGGACCGCGGGGACGGCCCGCCCGTGGAGGTGCAGGCGGCGGTCCTGACCCGCATGATCCCACCGCGGCCCGAGCCCCTGGTGCTTCATTTCGATCCCGGACCCCTTCCGAGCCCGCCCGCTGCGGGAACCGGGCGCGTCCGCCTCACCGCGTCCTCGGAGCGGGAAGCCGGGGTCACCGCCGCGGTGCGCGACGTCTCCCGCGCCTGGCACGGGTATCCGCCGCCCACCTCCGCTGATATGGCATCGTCTCGCGTTCCCGCCGACGCCGCTGTCCCACCGCCCCTGCCCCGCCACGTGCCCGCGGTGCGCACCGACGGTGACGAGGTGGATCTGGGTGCCGGGGAGAATCCGGCGGCCCACTGGTGCGGGCGGGTCTCGTGGCACCCGTGGCAGGACGGGCCACTGTTGCTGATCGGACACCCCGAGGCCACGCGCAAGGGGCTGCGCGACGTGCTGCGGCGCTGCGCCCACATCCGGATCCCGACCGCCACGGACCAGGCACACACGGGGGTGGCGGTGTACGTCCTTACCGCCTCGGGCCAGGCCGTGGAGGGGCTCACCACGGCGGACGGTCGGCCCCTGCACCCCGCCGTCCGCGGCTGCGCCCGTGCGGACCAGCCCGGGGACGTGGCCCACCTGGTGCGACAACTCCACGAGGGTCTCGAGCACGCGTCCACCGTTCCCAGGGACCCCCCGTCACGCGCCGTCCTCGCCGTCGACGACTGGGATCGCTGTTGCCAGGTCCTGCGTGCGAGCACGTGGGCGTACCTGGAGGACGAGCTGGTGTCCCTCATGGCCACGGGTGCGTCCCGAGGGTTGTCCTGCGTGGTCGCGGGGGATCGCGCACTGGTTGCGGGACGCGCGTCCCACCTCGGCTCCAACCGCTTGTACTTCCCACAAGGACAGAGCAACGACGCCCTCGCGCAGTGGCCCCGCCTGCCCCCGTTCACGCCGCATCCCGAGCGAGCCGCCCTCGCGGGCCCGATGGCCGCCCGCTGCACGCCGTGGGGCGCGGAAGATTCTTCGGGGCACCTCGCGGTCGTCCAGCTCGCCGGGGGGCTCGGACCCGATGCGCCCGCGGTCGCCCACAGTGCCCCGCCCGGGCCCACCGTGCCCACGGACCTCCGGGATGCCCGGCTCGTCCCGCCACGGCCCGATGAACCTGCGGGTGCACTCGCCGCCGCGTCCCAGGATTCCCCGGACGCACGGCGCACCGACGGCCCGACGCACCAGACGGCGAACCCGTGGCCCACGTCCTTCCCCTTGCCCACCGTGTGGCATGTCCCCGATCGGCCCGTGGCCGGCTTGGTGCTGGGTGTCACGCGGGACGGGCAATGCGCCGTTCACCCGTGGGGTCCCGGTTCGACCCTGATCGTCGCCGGCCCGGCGCGGTCGGGGCGATCCACGTTCCTCGACGCCGCCCGTTCCGGGTTGGCTGCACGCGCATCCGGAGACGGCGGGCCTGGACATCTCGTATTCGCCGGCTCCCCCAGCACCGCAGCCGAGGCCGAGGAGCTCCTGCACGCCGCCAGGTCAGCTGATCGGTCGGCCACGATCGTGATCGACGACGCGGACCACCTCACCTCCGATGTCCTCCGGGCACTGGCCACCGCGTGGTCCGCGCATGCTTCCCCGGTCGAGTCCCACCAGGCGGCGGACAGCTCAGCCACCGCCTCGGCCCAGCCCGGGGCACGAATGATCGTGGGCGTGCGCCTCACGGATGCGCTCGCGGGGACCTTTCCCCCGCTACTCGCGTGGCGACAGCACGCGGACACGCTCCTGGTGCGTCCACGGCGGGTGTTCGACGGTGACGTGTTCGGCGTGTCCCTCACGGGCCTTGCGCTGGGCGGGCCGCCCGGCCGCGCGGTCTGGGTGCACCGCGGCCTCGCGGAACCGGTGCAGCTGCCCGCGCCCGCGCAGGCGGTCACAGGGTGAGAGGTACGACGACGCTCGGCCCCGTTCGGCGGGCCACGCCCCGCAACCGTTCGGTCACCCGGGGGCCGTTGCGGTGGACGCCATCACTGCCGGCTCGCGCGAGCATCGGTGCCTGAGGTCCCGGCGTGCTCCGCGGGAGGTCCCGCGAGGTCAGCGAGCGACGTCGTCGTGGGTGCGATGCATCCAGGCGACGGTGCGCGGTGCGAACAAGCACAGGACGGTGACCACCGCGATCGCCGCGACCACGATCCCCCAGAAGCCCATGGTGAGCTGCAGGAAGGACAGTCCGACGATCAACAAGAACGCTTGAGACACCAGGACCGCGGCGCGCGGCCAGCGTAAACCTCGCCAGGTCCCGCGGGCCGCCGCGCCGAGCCACAACGCACCCGCGGCGAGCACCACGGTCGCGAAGATGATCCCCGCCATGGGTAGGACATGCACGGAGAACAGGGAGACGACCAGGCCCACGGCAACCGCGAGCAATGCCGCACCCTCCAACGCCACCAGCACGGTGATCACGGATGCGGTCCAGGGCCGGGAGCTCGCGGCTCCGGGGGCGGTACGACGATCCGGGGCGGCCATGCGGAAAACCTTTCGGCGGGAACGGGAGCACTCCCACTGTAGTGACCGCATCGGCCCGCGGTCGGTGACGGCTGCCGGGAACCTGTCCCGTCCGCTGATGCCGGCGGCCGATGCCACCGGTCGGTGCCGACGGCTCATTCGGGAGACCGGTCCTAACACTCGGTCCCGGCCACCGATGCCGGCCGTCGGCCGCGCGGGCAGCGGCCCGAGCAACCGGTCCCACGGGTCCGTCTCATCGGTGGGTCCCAGTCGCCGGTACAGGGGCCGGCCTCGCGCACGGACATCCGGCGGCAATCGTTGCGAGGGGCGCCTTGGGATGTGATATAGCGCTCACACTCTTGTTTACTGTGTGTTTACGTGGGAAAATAATGGGCAGAATCCCCAGGGCCCGACATTCACGGGCCTTTTCTGTGTGTCATTCCCCCCGAAAATCCGCGATGCGGCTCGCTGCCGCATTGCTTGGGATGCGCACGGGCCCGCACCCACGAACCCGAAAGGAGCCGTGCCGTCATGGATTGGCGTAGTCGCGCAGCTTGCCTCGAAAAGGATCCCGAACTGTTCTTCCCGGTGGGCAACACCGGCCCCGCCCTGTTGCAGATCGAAGAAGCCAAGGCCGTGTGCCGCACGTGCGAGGTCATGGACACGTGCCTGCAGTGGGCCCTCGAATCCGGTCAGGACGCCGGTGTGTGGGGCGGTATGAGCGAGGACGAACGGCGTGCGTTGAAGCGCCGCGCCGCCCGCGCCCGCCGCGCCTCCTGAGTCCGTTCCCCACGGCGGCCCGTGACCTGCTCCCACGAGCGGGTCACGGGCCGCCGTCGTCCGCGGCCGGCTGGGCGTGTCAGGAGCGCCCGGACGTCGCCCGCGGGAACCGGGCGGTGATGATCACGCTCGTCCCACCCCCGTCAGCGGGTTGCCACCGGATGCCGCCCTGCAGCTCACCGGCCACGAGCGTGCGCACGATCTGCATCCCGAGTCCCTCGCCCTCCGCGGGTGGGCGGTAGGCGTCCACACCGGATTCCTCGATCACGGCGTCCCCCATGCCGCGCCCGTCGTCGTTGATCGCGATCTCGACGACGCGGTACCTCTCTCCCGCGTCCGTGACCTCGTCCTGCCGGTGCGTCACCGCGAGTTCCACGGTGCCGTCCCGGTCCTTGAGCCCGTGCCCCACGGCGTTGGCCACGATCTCGTTGACCACGAGGGCCACGGACGTCGCACTCTTGGACGGCAACCGACCGAACCGGCCGCTGACCCGGGTGCGCACGTGCTGGCCCGCAGAGGCGGTTTCCACCGCGAGTTTGACCTGGTGGCGGATGAGGTCGTCGAAGTCCACGTCCTCCGAGATCTCGTGGGACAGGGACTCGTGCACGCGCGCGATCGCACTCACGCGCCGCATGGCCTGCTGCAGGCCGTTGCGTCCCTCGTCGGAATGCATACGCCGGGACTGCAGACGCAGGAGGGCGGAGACCGTCTGCAGGTTGTTCTTGACCCGGTGGTGGATCTCCCGGATCGTCGCGTCCTTGGAGACGAGCTGCAGGTCTCGGCGCCGCAGTTCCGTGACGTCCCGGCACAGCAACAGCGCCCCGGTGCGTTCCGGGCCCTCCCGCAGCGGGATCGCACGCAGCGTGGCCGAGGCCTTGCCGGTGGCGAGTTCTGCGCGCCACGGCATGGTCCCCGCGAGCACGGGCGCCAGGGTCTCGTCCACGCCAGGGGCGGTCAGGGGCAACTGACGTGCCACGTGCAACAGGTTCTGCCCCGTGATGTCCCCCGCCAGACCCAGCCGCCGGAACGTGGACAGACCGTTGGGGGAACAGAACTCCACGGTTCCCTCGGCGTTGAGCCGCATGATGCCGTCCCCCACGCGCGGGGCGCCGCGGCGGGAATCGGTGCGCACCGCGAAATCCGGCCACGTCCCCTGGTTCGCCATGCGCAGCAGGGCAGAGGCCAGCTCGTGGTATACGAGTTCCATGCGGGACGGCAAGCGGTCGTGCTGGGGGTCCGCGGTGAGACTGACGACGGCGATCGTGCGGTTGTTGCGCACGAGCGGCACGAGGGTGACCGACCGCGACGCGAGGCTCGACCATTCCGATGGACCGGCCCGTTCGATCCGCCGGTCCACCCACGCCCTGCGCAGTGTGAACGCGGCCTCGCCACCCACGACCTCCCCCACCATGTCCTTCTGGTAAGCGGTGGGGCCCGTGGTGGGCCGGGCATGCGCCAGCACGAGGAACTCGCTGCCCTCGCCCGGAATCGGATCCCCCGTGGGGCTCTCGGCGGCGGGGATCACGTCCGCGGGGAAGCACAACAGCAGGTCCCCGAAGCCCAGGTCCGCGACCATCTGCCAGTCCCCCACGAGCAGGTGCAGCCACTCGGCGTCCCCGGCGTCGAAGTCCGGGACAGATCGCAACGGATCCGTGAAGGCCATGGAACGCTCGCTTTCCAATGCTCAACCGCGGCGCAACCACGCGCCCATCCGACGCCCCAGCCTAGTCCCCGCCGGACCCGCTCCCGCGCCCACGGGTTCCGCCGCGCCTCCGTGTGCGTCGGGCTCGCGCATCCGCCGCACGAGCTCCGCGAGCGCACTCATCTCGTGGCGTAGCGCGCTGCGCGGCGCGGTCTCCGCGAGTACGGCGCCGGCGAGCAGGGCGTCGTCGCACGTCTTGGCGTCCCACGAGAGGGTGTGGGCCACGGGGTACCCGGGCGAGAAACGCTCCCAGGCCTCCCGCACGGACTCGGCCGCGGAGCGACCGGTGGCGGCGGCGCGCAGTTTGTTCATGACGACGACGATGCGCGCGTCCGGCGCCGCGTCCAGCAGGTCCGGCAGAGCCTTGACGAGCCGCGGGACGCCGAGGGTATCCGCTGCCCCGAGTGCGATCACGACGTCCGCGGCCGCGACCGCGGTCAACGTCCCGGCGTTGCGCCGCGGGGCCATGAAATCGGAGCTGATCTCCTCGTCGGACTCGAGGCCGGAGGCGGTGTCCACGACCACGGCGTCGTAGTCCTCCCGGGCGCGGTCGAGCACGAGGTCCAGGGCAGAACCCCGGATCTCGGGCCAGCGGTCGTAGCGGGTGATCCCGGTCAGCACGTCCAGCGAGGCGCCCGCGACGGACACCGTGCTCGCGCAGCGTCGCAGTCCCTCCCGGTCCAGCCGCGCCTGGTCGGCGAGCCGGCAGGCCTGCGCCAGCCCCGCGGCTTCGTCCAGCATCCCGAGGCTCGCCGCGACCGAGGCGGCATAGGTGTCCGCGTCCACGAGCAGCACACGCCGCCCGAGCAGGGCGAGTTCCGCCGCGAGATTGAGCGAGGTGACCGTGCGGCCGGGCGCTCCGGCCGGTCCCCACACGGCGATCAACCGGCAGGCTTCGGCATCGTCGAGGGCGTCCGACTCGTCGGGGTCATGCGCCGTCGCGGGATCGCCCGATGACCCAGCGGATACGGCGGATCCCGAGCCGAGTCCGGCGCCGTCGGGGCCGATGCGCCCTTCCCCGGGGGCGCTGTCCGGGGAGGCTTCGGAATCCGTGATTGCTCGGTCCAAGGCTCGCCCGGCTGCGTCTTCGTGCGATGCCGGCCCGTCCGAGGGCGCATCAGTCGCCGCCGCGCCGTTCGACGTCGCTCCCTTCGATGCCGCCCCGCGCCCGGGTGCCGGGCGTTCGCCGGGCGCCGCAGCGCCGTCGTCACGCACCGACGACGGCGAGCGCGCGGGACCGAGCATCGCGCGGGTGATGATCCGGGCGAGTTCCTCCCCGGTGGCGTCCGGGGGCACGCTGCCGACACCCAGACGCTGCACGCGGGACTCGTCGTGTCCCTCGACCACCAGGACCCGCAGGTCGTCGGTCTCGAGTTGATCGAGCAGGCTCGCGGTGAGCTCCTCGGCGCCCTCCGCGACGAGCGCCACGTGGGCCATGCGGGTGTGGGCGCACGCGAGCAGTTCGGCGAGGTCCAGACAGCGCCGCACCACCGTGACGTCCCCGTGCAACCGTTCGAGCCGGTCCACGAGCGGCCACGTGCTCGTCCCGAGCGTCACGACTGAGATACTCACGAGCCGGAACCCGCCGTGTTGAGCACCAGGGTCACCTTGGCGTCGTTGCCGAGCGCGTCCACGAGCGGACCCACCTGGGCCTGCGTGACGAGCACGTAGACCGTGGCCGAGGCGTTACCGCCAAGCGCCGTGTCCTTGGTGTCCACGCGCGCGATTTCCGCGCCCGTGACGAGTTTCTCGGGCGCCCCGTACCCGCGCCCCGTGGGTTTGGGCTCGGCCACCCATACGTCCACGTGGGACCCCGCCTCCGCCTGGGCCGGCATGGGGGTGGTCAGGGCGACCCCCACGGGTGTGCGGTCGAGCTCGTCCGCGGTGCCCACCGCCGCAGCCGGCACGAGTTGCCCGCGCGCCACGCGCTGGGTCACCACCGCGTTCTCCCGCAGTTGCCCGTCCGGGACGTACTGCGCGGAGGAATCCTGCAGGTGTGCGTCCACCGTGCCCAGGTCCTCCCGCGTGATCCGTTGCCCCACGGAGAGGTCGTTGGCCGCGACGTAGTACGGCTGGGTACGGTTGGCCGTGGCGACCAGCAGGGTCACCCCCAGCACGGAGAGCAGGACCAGCAGCAGCCCCACGAGCAGCCGCGGATCCCGCCAGGACGGTTTGCGGAATCGTGCGGCCGTGGACCGTCCCGAGCGCTCGAGCGCCGCGGTGCTCCCCATGCTGACATCCTTTCGTGATGCGCCGGCCCCCGCCGGCTGCACCCGAGTGTGCCGCGTCGCACACCGCGCTGGGAAGTGTGACGAACGACCTGTGGACGGAGGTGGCCACGTGTTCATTCCGCCCAGGACCTGTTGATAACCCGCCACCTACCCCCTCACGTGGGACAATGACGAGCGAACCCCGATGAAACAGCATGCAACGGCACCTAAGAAAGTGATGGTCCGGAATGTCCCAGCAGCGATTCCTCACACTCGCGGACGTCGCCGAGATCCTCTCGATCTCCGTCCCGCAAGCGCGTGCCATGGTGCGTTCGGGGGAGCTTCCCGCGATCCAGGTGGGCGGCCGGGGGCAGTGGCGCGTAGAGACGGTCAAGCTGGAGGAGTACATCCAACAGGGCTACGAGCGCACCGAGCAAGCGGTGCGTGAGGGCACCCTGCACTGACACACCCTTGGGACGCCGGGCGACTCACCCCGCATCGAGGGACGAGACCAGCGCCACGGCATGGAACCCCACCGTGCGCACCGCGGTGACCGAGCTGCGTCGGCGGAACTGGTCCTGCGGGTGCACCGCGACGTCGAAGAAGTCCTGACCCACGGCGTCCACCGTGCCCTCGATCTCCCCGTGACGGGATTCGTCCTGCAGCACGACCCGCACGTGCACGCGCGCGGTGCTGAGGGCGCGCAGGACGTGGCCCATGCCGAGCCTGCGGATGGTCGAACGTTCCGGGAGCACTTCGAAGCGACGCGGTAGTCCCTCCCACCACACCACGCTGTGCAGTGGGACCAGGTGCTGGAGGTGCCGCTCGCGCACCACGACCCAGCCGGAGCCCACGTCCGCGAGCTCTCCCTCCAGGGTGTCACCGCGCGCTGGGCGCAACCGCACGGGACCGCCGCGGTGTGCCGCGAGCCGCTCGAGCAGCGTGAGCCGTGACAGCTCCGCCCGCGCGGTCTCCACGGCCTCCTGCTCCACGAGCCGCACCCTGGCCTGCTCGAGTTGGGCCTCCATGTCCTCGAAGAGGTCGTCCCAGCGCATCCGCCACCGTCCTTGGGTCTCGTGGTCCTGAGGTCACGCTACGGCGTGCAGGGGCCGGCTCCGCGTCGGATGTCATGCCGACATGAATGCAATTGCAACGATGATTGACAGCCGAGTGAGACCGCTGAATGATCTAAAAATGTCAAACGACATCAAACAGCACTATTCGGAGGCAAAGATGTCTGCGATCCATCGATCGGCACCTCCCACCGGCACCCGCTTGGCCGTCGCGTGGCTCGGCGTCCCCGTGCTGGCCGGGGCGCTGGGGGTTCTGGGCCTCGGATATGCGCAGACTCTGCGCGCCACAGGATCCGGTCAAGACCCCGACCTGTTGGTCGCGGTGGTCGCGGCGGGTGCGTGCCTCGCCGTGGCCGGGTGGTGGGTCGGTGGACTGGTGATGCTCGCCCTCGCCCGGGCGGCCCGGCGACTGCGCTGGCACAGCCTGGAGCGGTGGGCCACGCGCCTCACGCCCACCCTGGTCGCGCGCACCGCGGTCGCCCTCGTGGGCGTGCAGCTCGTGGTCGTGGCGCCCGCCCACGCCGACGACGCCGCCCTCGACCCCTTCTGGGCCCCGGCCACCGCCGGTACCGAGCAGCTCGCGGAGCCCTCCGCCCCCGCGCCGGAATCCGTTCAGGAAGCTGTTCCCGACACCGCACCCGGAGCGCAGACGCGCGGCCCGGAAGCGACCCCCGAATCCACGGCCGCTCCTGTACGGGCCCCGGAGGCCCCGACCTCGATGCTCGAGCCGGCCAACCCGCCCGCTGGGCAGCGCGTCTCCAACGGCGTCCTCACCGTGATGGCCGGGGACACTCTGTGGGACCTCACCGAACAATTGCTGGGGCCGGGGGCCACGGACGCCACCGTGTGCCACAACCTCCCGGCGTGGCTCGAGCTGAACGCCGTGGCGCACCAGGGGGATCTGATCCGCCCCGGGGACCAGTTACGCGTTCCGCCCCACCTGCTCGATGCGGCGGGCACACCGCACGAGGAGCGCTGCACCGGATAGGTCTGCCCGAGGCGGGTCCGCCCTGGGATCCATTACTCCAAACACGGCCACTTCAGGACCCGCCCGCGACCCACGCGGGCCCCGGAACACCGTCGGGAACTCGCCTCGCGGCGGGGTCACAACCTCTCTCCATCGTCCCCGGGCCGTCCGGCCCACCCTTCGTCACCGAGGAGCACACCATGAGCATCGCCGTCCCCGAATCAGCACCCCGCACTCCCGCGGGCGGTTACACGTGGCGCCAGGACCGCACGGTGGCGGCCCTCACGGGCAAGAACGAGATGGAGCGGGTCGGCGCGATCGCCCGCAGCATCGGGCAAGCCGCGGTGGAGATCCTCGCGGGCACCCGCCCGGCGAGCCAACTGTCCCGGTGGACGGAGCCTGAGGTCGTGGAACGCTTCACCCAGCGCGCGGCCATGCTCAAGCTCGTGCAGGAACAATGCCCGGACCGGCCCGCCGTGTTCGAGGTGCACCGCGCCGCCCGGATCCGGCGGATCCGGGTGTGCAGCCCAGCCCCCGGGTGCTACGAGGCATCCCTCGTGGTGGAGGAATCCACCCGGGCGCGCGCCGTGGCGTTACGGATCGAGCGGATCGCGCGGCAGTGGCGGGTCACCCATCTGGAGGTCGGGTGACCTCGCCGAGTCCAGTCGGGCCTCAGCGCCGCTTGCCCCGCTTCGCCTTGCCGCCGGCCTTGGCGGACTTCCCCCGACGCTGGGCGCGGTTGGCCCCCTCGCCAGCGGAGGTGGCACCGTTGGCATCCGAGGCCCCGTTCGTCGTCGCCGGCTCGGTGTCCGCCGCAGGCTCGTCGTCGTCGGAGGACACCAGGGGCTCGGGCTCCACGGCCGCGCTCGGCGTGCCGTCCTCGTCCGGGGCGGTGTACTGCAGGAACGCGGGACGCTGGGGCGTCGTGAGCTCCACGGCACCACCGTCCGCGCCGGTGCGCTGCTTGCGGACCTCCAGGTTGAACAGCGTCACCACGGTCTGCTCGCGGATGGCGGCCATCATCTCCTGGAACATGGCGTGGCCCTCGCGCTGGTACTCCACGAGCGGATCGCGCTGGGCCATGGCGCGCAGCCCGATCCCCTCCTTGAGGTAGTCCATCTCGTAGAGGTGCTCGGGCCAGCGCTGACCGATCACCGAGAGCAGGACCCGGCGCTCGAGATTGCGCATGGCCTCGGAACCGAGTTCGTCCTCGCGTTCCTTGTAGGTGACCGCGGCGTCCGAGAGGATCTGCTCCTGGAGGAAGTCCGAGGTCAACCGCGGGCGGCCGCCCGCTTCCTCGAGGACCTCATCGCGGGTCAGGGAGACGGGGTAGATGGCCCGCAGCGCGGTCCACAGCGCGTCCAGGTCCCAGTCCTCAGGGTGACCCGTCCCGGTGTGCTCCGTGATCACCGATGTGATGACCTCGTCCGTGAACTGCCGGATCTGATCTTCGATGTCGTCGCCCATGAGGATCCGCTTGCGATCCCGGTAGATCACGGCGCGCTGGCGGTTCAGGACGTCGTCGTACTTGAGCACGTTCTTGCGCTGCTCGGCGTTGCGCCCCTCCACCTGGTTCTGCGCGTTGGCGATACCGGAGGTGATCAAACGACCCGTCACGGGGACGTCGTCCGGGGCGATCGCCATGAGGCGCTGCGCCGCACCGGGGTTGAACAGGCGCATGAGGTCGTCCGACAGGGACAGGTAGAACCGAGATTCCCCCGGATCCCCCTGACGACCGGACCGCCCGCGCAACTGGTTGTCGATCCGGCGGGACTCGTGACGCTCCGTGCCCAGGACGTAGAGCCCCCCGGATTCGAGGACCTCCTCGTGTTCCGTCTTGGTCGAGGCCTCGCATTCCGCAAGGACGTCGGGCCACCGCGCCTCGTACGTCTCGGCATCGCGTTCGGGGTCCAGGCCGAGTTCGGCCATTTTCTCCACGGCGTTGAACTCGGCGTTGCCACCCAGCATGATGTCGGTGCCTCGACCGGCCATGTTGGTGGCCACGGTGACCGCACCCTTGCGGCCGGCCTGGGCCACGATCGCGGCCTCACGCGCGTGGTTCTTGGCGTTGAGCACCTCGTGACGCACACCGCGCTTGGCCAGCAAGCGCGAGAGGTACTCGGACTTCTCCACGGACGCCGTACCCACGAGGACGGGCTGACCCTTCTCGTGGCGGTCCTCGATGTCCCGCACCACGGCGGCGTACTTGGTGGCCTCGTTCTTGTAGACCACGTCTCGCTTGTCCTCGCGGGCGATGCCGCGGTGCGGCGGGATGGCCACGACGCCGATCTCGTACGTGTTCATGAACTCGGCCGCCTCGGTCTGGGCCGTACCGGTCATGCCCGAGAGCTTGTCGTACAGACGGAAGTAGTTCTGCAGGGTGATGGTGGCCATCGTCTGGTTCTCGGGCTTGATCTCCACGCCCTCCTTGGCCTCGATGGCCTGGTGGACGCCCTCGTTGTAACGCCGCCCGGACAGCACACGGCCGGTGTGCTCGTCCACGATCTTCACCTCGCCGCCCGCGACGATGTAGTCCTTGTTCGCGCGGAACAGTTCCTTGGCCTTGATCGCGTTGTTGAGGAACCCAATCAGCGGGGTGTTCTGGGACTCGTAGAGGTTGTCGATGCCGAGCCAGTCCTCGACCTTCTCGATCCCCGGTTCGAGCACGCCCACGGTGCGCTTCTTCTCGTCGACCTCGTAATCGGTCTCCCCGTTGAGCTTCTCCACGACGGTCGCGAACTCGCGGTACCACCGGTTGGCCTCCCCGGAGGCCGGTCCGGAGATGATGAGCGGGGTCCGCGCCTCGTCGATGAGGATGGAGTCCACCTCGTCCACGATCGCGAAGTTGTGCCCGCGCTGGACGAGCTCCTCCTTGGACCAGGCCATGTTGTCCCGGAGGTAATCGAAGCCGAACTCGTTGTTCGTGCCGTAGGTGATGTCCGCGGCGTACTGCTCACGCCGGGTCGCAGGGTCCTGACCGCTCAGGATCACCCCGGTCTCCAACCCCAGGAAGCGGTAGACACGGCCCATGAGGTTGGCCTGGTACTCGGCGAGGTAGTCGTTGACCGTGACCACGTGCACGCCGTTGCCCGCGAGCGCGTTGAGGTAGGCCGGCGCCGTGGCCACCAGGGTCTTGCCCTCACCGGTCTTCATCTCCGCGATGTAACCCAGGTGCAGGGCGGCACCGCCCATGATCTGGACGTCGAAGTGACGCTGGCCCAGGGTGCGGGACGCCGCTTCCCGCACGGCCGCGAACGCCTCGGGAAGAAGCCGGTCCAGGGATTCGCCGCCCTCGATGCGCTCCCGGAACGAGTCGGTCTCGGCGCGCAGCTCGGCGTCGGAGAGTTCCTTGAAACTGTCCTCGAGGCTGTTGACGGCGTCGGCGTAAGTCCTCAGCCGCTTCAGGACCCGCTTGTCCCCAGTGCGAAGAACCTTTTCCAGGAATGACGCCACGTGTGTTCGCTCCTCCGAGATCAATGGTGGGCACCGGCAGGACAGTGGGTGCACCGCCGAACAGTGTACGTGAGTCAGGCTGGACGCCGGCCGCGTGCCACCGCGCCGGGCACCGGGTGGCGCCCGGACGGGTAGCCGCCGGACCCCCGCTGCCCGCTCGGCACGCACGGGACGGGCAGCGACCGGGTTTCCGATACCCGCTCGCCGGGCACGGGAAGGGCCCGCGACGTGGTCGCGGGCCCGTCCTCGGTGCGGTGCTGCGGATGCTCAGGAGGCCGCGGAGTTCGCGGTGTCGGGCTGGTAGGCCCGCGCCTTCTCCTCCCCGGAGCGTCCGTCGTTGCTGAGGCTGATGACCCCGTACTCCCATCCCTTGCGGCGGTAGACGGCGGAGGGTTCCTGGGTCTCCTTGTCCACGAACAGGAAGAAGTCGTGACCCACGAGCTCCATCCGGTCCACGGCCTCGTCCACGGTGATCTCGTGGGCGGGGAAACGCTTGCGCCGGATCTCCACGGGGGTGGGGGCGTCGCTCAGGGGGTACTCGGTGCTGAAGGCCTCGTCCTCGGCCGCCGCGAGTTCTTCCTGGCTGGCGTACGTGGGGGTCGGTCCCGAGGGGTCCGCGGGCAGCGATCCCGTGGCCTCGTGCACGGCGATGGGCCTCTGGTGCCCGGCGCGGTGGACCTTGCGGCGGTCACGCGCTCGACGCAACCGCTCCACGAGCTTGGCGTAGGCCTCGTCGAACGCCGCGAACTTGTCGTCGTTGCGCGATTCGGCGCGCACCAGGGGCCCGCGCCCCACGACGGTGATCTCCACCCGCATGCCCTGGTGGCCGGAGGCGGCGTGATCCTTGGTGACCTTGACCTCGATGGATTGGACCTTGTCGCCGAGCTGCTGGAAGCGCTCGCTCTTCTCCTCGACGTATTCCTTGAATCGGTCCGGCAGGGTGACGTTGCGGCCTAGGATGTTCAGTTCCATGAGACCCTCCACATCTTGAGGATGACGCGGGATGTGCTGCTTTCCCACACGGGACACCTTCAATGCTTCCCGTGATCCAACGCTAGAGGAAACAACGGGGAAATTCATGGATGACGACGTCCGATGATCCTGCGTTCTCCCCCGGTGAACGCCGTACGCGCACCCCCGCGAGGGTCACGATCGCGGGTACCCTGGCCCCGGCCGCGGTCAGGGCACGGACGGCCTCGGCGGCCGTGGCGCCCGTGGTGAGCACGTCGTCCACGACCACGCACGTGAGTCCCGACATGTCCCGGGCGCGCAGGCTCCCGCGCAGCGCCCGGGTACGCTGGATCCTCCCGCGACCCTTCTGGGTACCGCGCCCGGCCACCGCTCGGTGCGTGAGGGCGGGTGCGATCCGCGACCGCGGGGGCAGTGCCGCGCCCCGCAGCAGCGTGGCGACCGGATCGAACCATCGACGACGCCGCGCGCGGGCGCTCGTGGGCACGGGCACCCAGTACAGGGTGGGCCTGTCGTCGCCGAGCTCGCGCGCCACGGTCGCCAGGGCTGCCGAGAGCACCGCGGAGAGCACCGGAGCGAGATCGGTGCGGCCGCCGTTCTTGAAGGACAGCACGCACGAGGCGAGTTCGTGCTCGTACTCCCCCGCGACGACGACCCGCACACCGGATGCGGCGAGTGCCGCCGGTGGTGTCACCGGGTGCGGCCGGGCCGTGGCGCGTCGCAGCACGATCCGACACGCCCGGCACAGTGTGGTGCCCGGGGCCGCACACACCGCGCACGACACCGGTAGCAGGAGGTCCAGGGCCTGCGCGCACCACCCGCTGACGACCGCGGCCCGACGGTCCCACCGCGCGAGAACCGGCTGGCGGCGCCAGGGTGCGCCGGCGGTGCCACGGCCCGGAGCGACGTCGTACACCGCAGGGCGAGACACCGTCGAGGAGCGGTACGGAACGACGGGGCGGGCTCGGGTCATGGCACCAGTTCACGGTGCGCGGACGGTGTCCGCCCACGGTGCGGCAGACATGTGCAGCGCGCACCGCACGGCGCACCCCCTCAGGAACGAGTGCTCACCCCGCGAACGCGGTGTCCGTGACCTCTTCGCTCTGCAGCGCCCAGGAACTGCCCGTGAGCATGTAGAGCCGCCCGTCCGAGGCGCCGTACACCGCGGCGGGCCCGTTGCCCCCGGCCAGGGAGGTCACCCCGGTCAGGGCGGGCAGCTCGTCCACCTTGCCCGCGATCGTGTACCGGCGGGGCTGCGCGTTGGTGTCCTGGTCCAGGGCGCTGGTCACGAACTCGTCCGGGCCGATCCACTGGGCGGTGTCCACGTCCACGTCCGTGGCCACGGCATTGCCCTTGGCGAGCTCGGTGGGTTTGCCGGAGGCGTCCCGCACCACGCCCGCGATCCACACGGTGGAACGCGTCGCGGCGGCGTCGGTCGTGACCACGAGCGCCCGGCTGCCCTCGCGGGAGATCCGCAGGGACGCCACGTGCTGGTCGTCGAGCCACGAGGCGGACACGGTGTCACCCTGCCCCTCCGACGACGCCCGCACGACCCGGACGGTCCCGGAGCGGTCCGCGCCCCACACCCACCCCAGGTTGTCGAAACTCGGCCGGGTGGGCTTGTACCCGGACCACCGCTGCCGGGGTTGCTGTCCGGGGGACACGGTGTAGACCGTGGAACCGGCGCTGTCCACAAACCCGAAGGCCCCGGCCTCCACGCCCATTCCCGGTTTGCTGAGCGTGACGCCCTCTGGCAGCGTGAGGTCCGGGATCAGCTCGGTCTGGCCGCCCTGGTAGAACGCGAGCTTGTTGTCGGAGACCCCGATTTGCCGGTTGGGGACGGTCACGGCCTGGATCGGGTCGTTGTCGCTGGCGCCGGAGGTGTCCACCGGGGCGTCGTTGATCCGCAGTTCGACGTCGTCCACGTTCGGGATGGTGCGCAGGGTGGCCCGCAGCTGTTGTTCCATCCGGCGTGCCTGGTTCACCTCCGCGGGGTCGAAGCTCGCGAGCGTGAGGTCCACCGCCGCGGTCCCCCCGGACACCGGCACGGCCGAACGGGACAGCGCGGTACCCTGCGGGATCGCACTGGTCACGGCATTGCCCAGATACGCGGCGGGCCCGCGCATGAGCGCGCGCACCGCCGCCGTGGAGGTCGTGGAGCGGGTCGCGAACCACCGCGGATCCGGAACGAGGTACTTGCTGTCCTGAGCCGAGTAGAAGTAGAGGTTGGTGGGCGAAAAGATCTTCTCGAAGTCCGCTTGCGGGACCACCACGCCGTCGGGCGCCCGGGAGATCCGCCACTGCCCGTCCACCGAGGTGAGCACGAAATCCAGGACGCGCGTGCTGCCCGAGGGCTGCTTGGCGAGCACGCCGCTGGCACTGAGCTCCCCGCTGACCTCCATGCTCGTGCGGAATTCGCCGTCGTTGAGCCGCGGCACCGTGGTGGGCTCCCCCGAGTGGATGAGCACGCGGGTATCCGGCTTCCAGGTCGCGGCGAGCTGCGGTGTGAGGTACTGGCGGGCCACGGAGTAGTCGTCCTGCGCGCCCACCCCGGCGGCCAGGAACCCCTCCACAATCTCCTGGGCCGTGGCCCCCACCCGGGGCCCCTGGGGATTGAAGGGCATCGCGGACTGCTGGGTCTGCTCCGTAGGCTCGATCACCTTGTGCACGGGCCCGGACCGCGGCATGGCACCGCACGCGGAGAGGGTCAGGCCCAGAACCATCGCGCACGCCAGGCCCGTGTACCGCGCCCGACGCCGCGTGGTCCCGAACACGACGTCGCTCACCCGGCGCGTGTCCCCGACGGCCCGGATGGCATCCGCCCGATCACGGGTCCGATCGTGGTCTGCGGGATTCATGACTCCTCCGTCCGATCACGGTGTCGCGAGGCGCTCGAGCCCGTGCGCTCTTGTGCCGAGGCGTTCGCATCCGTCGTCGCGGCTGGCTCCCCGGCGGCCACGTCGGCGTCTGGGAAGTCCATGAGCAGCTGGCCCGTGTCCCGGTCCTCGCTCGGGCGCACGGCCGGGGCAGTGAGCTGCAACGAACCGGTGTCGGTGACCCGAGCGGTGGATTCGCTGTGCTGTTCCACGGGTGGCATGGGCAGCGGATTGGGCTGCTCTGGATCCAGCACCTGGTTCCGCAGCAGGGGCAGGGTGAGCCGGAAGCACGCGCCATTGTCGGGTTCGGCCCACACCGTGAGCGCGCCCCCGTGCAACCGCGTGTCCTCCGTGGCGATCGCGAGCCCCAGGCCCGTACCGCCCACCGTGCGAGCGCGCGCGGGATCCCCGCGCCAGAACCGGTTGAAGACCTTGGTCGTCTGCTCCTCGGTCATCCCGATGCCGTGGTCGCGCACCGCCACGGACACACAGTTCTCGTTGGCGCCCACGTAGATGTCCACGGGCTTGCTCTCCCCGTGCTCGAGCGCGTTGGTCACGAGATTGCGCAGGATCCGGTCGATCCGCCGCTGGTCCATCTGCACCACGCAGCGGGTCAGGGTGGACCGCACCGTGAGCTCCGAACCGCTTTCGAGCACGAGCGGCGCGCACGCCTCCACGACGTCGTAGATGACGGTGAAGATGTCCGTGGACGCCATGTCCAGGCGGGCAGCGCCGGCGTCGAACCGTGAAATCTCGAGCAGGTCCGAGAGCAACGAGTCGAAGCGGTCCACCTGGTTGTGCAGCAGCTCGGCGGAGCGCCGGTTGACGGGATCGAAGTCCTCGCGTGCATTGTAGAGCACCTCCGCGGCCATCTTCACAGTGGTCAAGGGCGTGCGCAGCTCGTGGGAGACGTCCGAGACGAAGGTCTGCTGCATGGACGAGAGTTGTTCGAGCTGGGTGATCTGCCCCTGGATGGAATCCGCCATGCGGTTGAACGAACGGCTCAACCGGGCGGCCTCGTTGCTGCCGTGGACCTCCATGCGCACGTCCAGATCACCCTCGGACAACCGCTGCGACACGCGCGCCGTACTCGAGACCGGGCGCACCACTTCCCGGGTCACGTACCACACGATGGTTCCCACGAGCAGCAACAGCGCGACCATGGACAGCAACAGCACCGCGTGGATCGAGTCCAGGGTGGCCTGCGGGTCCGAGAAATCGTAGACGAAGTACAACCCGTAGCGAGAGTTCTGGTTGAGCTGGACTACGTCCCCGATCACGATGACCGGTTTCTCCGGCTCGTTCTCCGCCATGCGGACCGAGGCCGGCTGCCAGTACGTGCCGTCCCCATTGGCCACGCGTCGTTGCAGTTGTTGGGGCACGGTGGCGGAGGTCATCCACGCGCTCTCGGTCTGCACGCCCACGAACAACTGCCCCGCGCCCTGGTCCAGGGGGATCAGGATCCAGCGGTGGTCGGTGGTGCTCATGTCCTGGCTCAGCCCGCCCAGCGTGGAGTTGATCAGCGCCTGGACCTCGGTGCGGTCGGAGGCGTCCGAGGCGTCGAAGCTCGCCTGGGCGGTGCGGATGTCGCTGCGGGCCTCCTCGAGCACCTGGTCCAGGCGGTCGGTGAACAACCGGTCCGCGATCTGGTGGGACAGAAAGCTACCCGTGGCGAGGAACGCCACGGACGTGAGCGTGAGCGCCACGGCGATCGCGCGAAACTGCAGGGACTGCCGCCAGCGGCGGATGAGCATGCGCCGACCCAGCCGGATCCTGCGGAAGCGTTTGGGTCGACGCCGCTCGGCGGGGCTGTGCGCCACGGGTCGCGCCGGGGCGGACGTCATTTATGCGCGTGTCCCCCGGCTTTGTAGCCGATCCCGCGCACCGTGAGGACCACCTCCGGGTTCTCCGGATCGCGTTCCACCTTGGAGCGCAACCGCTGCACGTGCACGTTGACCAGGCGGTTGTCCGCGGCGTGGGGGTAGCCCCACACGTCACGCAGCAGCTCGTCCCGGCTGAAGACCTGGTGCGGCGAGCGCGCCAGGGTCGCGAGCAGGTCGAACTCCAGCGGGGTCAGGAAAATCTCCTGCCCGGCCCGGGTCACGCTGTGCCCGGTCACGTCGATCACGATGTCCCCGAGCGTGATCTCCTGGGTGGCCCCGCGGTCCATAGGGCGCAGACGCGCCTTGACGCGGGCCACGAGCTCGGCGGGTTTGAAGGGCTTGGGGACGTAGTCGTCCGCGCCGGCCTCGAGCCCGCGCACCACGTCCGCGGTGTCGGACTTGGCGGTGAGCATCACGATCGGGATGTCCGACTCGGCGCGGATCTGCTGGCACACCTGAATCCCGTCCATGCCGGGGAGCATGAGGTCCAGGAGGATGAGGTCCGGTTCGGAGGCGCGGAACACGTCCCGGGCGCGGGCGCCGTCGTAGCAGTAGACGGGCTCGAAGTCCTCGGACGCGAGGATGATGCTGATCATTTCGGACAACGCGGCGTCGTCGTCCACCACCAGGATTCTTGCTTTCATGGCCCGCTTTCGCGCTCGTCCCTGACACCCGGAGCGGCCGGGATCGGCGTCCGTGTACGCCCTCGATTCTACGGCCTGGCCGGGCTCAACCCTCGTTGCACGCCTCGGTGAGCGCGCCGCCCAGGTGCGTCACCCGCTGCAGGGCGTCCGGCAGGTCCGGCGGGGTGAGCTCGCTGATCCGCGCCGACGGCGCCAGCACGGTTCCCAGCAACGCCGCCGGATCCATGCCCAGCTCACGCCACGGGCCCAGCACGCGCCGCACGAGCTCGGACACGGGGGTGCGCCCGGTCACAGGGACGGTGTCGAAACACAACCGCACCCCCGCCTCGTGCAGGGCCGCGAGGGGCTCCCACTGCTCGGTGGGCCCGTCCGGCAGACCAAGCACGGCGGCGTCCGCGCCGACCCGCGGGGTCCAGTCGATCCCGACGGCGCCCGCGTCCAGGACCACGGTCTCCGCCCCCGTCGCACGGCACGCGGCCACGGCGTCCGAGAGTGTGGCGCGTAGTTCCTGGCGCGGCAGCGCACGCAGGGTGCGGTAGCCGCTCGCGGTCGGGATGCGCCCGGTCACCACGCGTTCCAGCTCGGGTTCCTCGAGCACCAGCACGACACCGCGCCCGTCCGTGTTGCGCCGCAGCACGGCCATGAGGTCTGCGACGCCCAAGCACCACGACTGCGCGAGATCACGGCGAGCGCCGGGATCCGACTGCAGCTTCTCCCCGTTGTGCACGTGGACGGTCGCCGCGAGGGAGACCGGGCCGAGCAGCGAGAAGGCGATCGGTCCGGTGTCCGCGCCGGATTCGGCGCCCAGGACGTCCGCGACCACGTTGAGGTCGCTCTCCAGTTGCCGGCGTGCACGGCGGGAGTCGTCGCCGGGGACACCGCTGATCCGCCACCCGTGGGGCTGCCGGTCCGCGTAGAGGGAATCGAGCACGGCGCACGTGCGGGCCGCGAGCTCGGCGTGCGGACCCCGCTCCGGCAGCAGCGGCACGGTGGCCAGGTGCGGTGCGCCCAGCTCGCCGCGCAGCACGGTGAACGTCTCGAGGAGGTCCGTGCCCCGCAGGGAACGGGTGAGGGTCGCGGTGACTGCTTCGCTCATGCGTCGGTGCTGCGCTGGTGGTTTTCGGAAATGGCCTCGTGGTGGCGGATGACCTCGCTGATGATGAAGTTCAGGAACTTCTCCGCGAACTCGGGATCCAGGTGTGCGGCCTCCGCAAGTCGGCGCAACCGGTGGATTTGCGTCTTCTCGCGTTCGGGGTCCGAGGGCGGGAGGTCGTTCTCCGCCTTGAGCTTGCCCACCTGTTGGGTCGCCTTGAAGCGTTCGGCGAGCAGGTGCACGAGTGCGGCGTCGATGTTGTCGATCGTGCCGCGAATGGCTTCCAAGCGCGTCAACGCGCTGTCCGCGGGACGGTCGGTGCCCGGTGAATCGGCTCCCGATGAGTCGACGGGCGCGTGGTCGGCGGGGTCGGTGACTGCACTCATGCGTCCACTGTAATAGTGGCGCGCCCGGCGCCCGATCGTGTGGCGGTCATGCCGCCCCCACGTGGGGCTCAGGACGCGGCCGCGGCCGCGCGATCGGCGAAGGCGGCGTCGATGGTGGCCTGGCCCAGCACACGGGTGCCCTGGTAGAGCACCATGGTCTGCCCGGGAGCCACACCGCGCTGGGGCTCGTCGAGGCGCACGCACAACCGCTGCCGCCCGTCCTGCCGGGTGAGCCACGCGCGCGCCGGCGCGGGATCGCCGTGGGCGCGCACCTGGACCGTCACGGGGAACTCATCGGAGCGACCGTCTACGTCCTCGGCCATCGCCGCGACCTCGCGGGGCGGGAGCCCGGCCCACGACGGGCGGATGCCCTCCATGACGTCGATCGACAGCAGGGCCTCCGACCCCACGACCACCTCGTTGGTCTTGGGCCGGATCTCCAGGACGAAGCGGGGCTTGCCGTCCGGGGCGGGCCGGCCGATGTGCAGACCCCGGCGCTGACCCACCGTGTAGGCGTGCGCGCCGCGGTGCTCACCGAGTTCGGTGCCCTGGGTGTCCACGATCCTCCCGGGGGCGAGCTCCATGTGGTCCTCGAGCCACCCGCGGGTGTCCCCGTCCGGGATGAAGCAGATGTCGTGGGAATCGGGCTTCTTGGCCACGGACAGCCCGCGCTCCTCGGCCTCGGCGCGCACCTGCGCCTTGGACGGGGTCTCGGCCAGGGGGAAAACCGCGTGCTCGAGCTGCTCGGCAGTGAGCACGCCCAGCACGTAGGACTGGTCCTTGGCCCAATCGGCCGCACGGTGCAGTTCCTTGTGCCCGTCCGCATCCGTCACGACCTTGGCGTAGTGGCCCGTGCACACGGCGTCGAACCCCAGGGCGAGCGCTTTCTCGAGCAGGGCCGCGAACTTGATCTTCTCGTTGCAGCGCATGCACGGGTTGGGGGTACGCCCCGCAGCGTACTCGGCCACGAAGTCGTCCACGACGTCCGCCTGGAACCGTTCGGAGAAGTCCCACACGTAGTACGGGATCCCGAGCTTCTCGGCCGCGCGCCACGCATCCCGGGAGTCCTCGATCGTGCAACACCCCCGCGCGCCCGTGCGCAGCGTGCCCGGGGTGCGGGACAGCGCCAGGTGCACGCCCGTGACGTCGTGCCCCGCGTCCACGGCGCGCGCCGCGGCCACCGCCGAGTCCACACCGCCGCTCATCGCTGCCAGAACACGCACGTCAATTCCTCCAGGTCCGTCGAGGGTCGAAAATTGTGGGTCGAACCGGTTTAACAACCAGCGCGCCGCCGGGGCTATTCCCGACGGCGCCGCAGTTCCCGACGACGCCGTCCCCGACCCCGCCGTTCCCGGCCACTCCGCGGTTCCTGACGGCGCTGCTCAGGACGCGAAGCCCGGGACGTGCCCGGACAGCCCCGCGGTGTGGGCGCGGTCGTAGACCTCCGCCACGGCAGCCAGCACCGCGGTGACGTCGTCCGGCGTGCTCGAGTGTCCCAGGGAGAAGCGCTGGGCACCGCGCGCGGTCTCCTCGGCCACCCCCATGGCCAGCAACACGTGGGATGCGCGCGGGACGCCCGCGTTGCACGCCGAGCCCGTGGACAGCGCGACCCCCGCGGCGTCGAAGAGGAAGAGCATGGAATCGCCCTCGCACCCGGGGAACGTGAAGTGCGCGTTGCCCGGCAGCCGCGTGGGATGCGCCCACTCGTCCTCGGGTGCACCGGGCTCGGGCCCGCGCAGCACGGCCTGCGGGACCCGTTCGCGGATCCCCGCCACGAGGGTGTCGCGCAATCGTGCGCGACGCACGAACTCGGCGTGCGTATCACGCTGGGCGGCGTGCACTGCGGCACCGAACGCGGCCGCCCCCGCGGCGTTGACCGTGCCGGAACGCACGCTGCGCTCCTGGCCCCCGCCGAAACTCGTGGCGGCCAACGTCACCGTGCGGGGGGCGTACAGCGCGCCCACACCCATCGGACCGCCGAGCTTGTGTGCGGACACCGCAAGAGTGCTGATCCCGGGCAAGTGCGCGTCCACGGGCACCGCGCAGAACGCCTGTACGGCGTCGACGTGGAAGGACACCCCCGCCCGGTCGCACAGGGCCGCGAGCTCCGCGATCGGTTGCACCGTGCCGACCTCGTTGTTGGCCCACATCACGGTCACCAGGGCCAGCTCGTCGCCGCGGCGGGCGAGCAGCTCCCGCAGGTCGTCGGGGTCCACCCGGCCGTCGGCATCGACCTCGAGCCACGCGAGCTCGGCGCCCTCGTGCGCGGCGAGCCACTCGGCGGCCTCGGATACCGCGTGGTGTTCCACGGTGGACAGCGCGATCACGGTGCGACGCGAATCCGCGTCCCGGGCTGCCCGGAACAGCCCGAGCACGGCCATGTTGTCCGCTTCCGTCCCCCCGGATGTGAGGATGATCTCCACCGGTTCCGCGTTCAACGCGGCGGCCACGCTGTCCCGCCCGGTCTCCAGGGCCATGCGCGCGGAGCGCCCACCCGAGTGCAGGGACGCGGGGTTGCCGCCGCGTTGGGCCTGCGCCACGTAGGCCTCGACGGCCTCGGGCAGCATGTCGGTCGTGGCGGCGTGATCCATGTAGACGCGCGGTGTGGGCATGGGTCCAATTCTAGGCGCGCCCACCGCGGCCCTCCCTCGGCCGCGCACCTCCGGTGCGACCTCCCCGGCGCACCTCCGGTGCGACCTCCCCCAGTGCACCGCCGGTGAGACCCCCGGCTGCGTCGATGCAACGCCCCACGCCCCGCCGGTGCCGTGCCGCGCGCGGACGCGCCTACACTCGCAGCCATGCTGCATTTCGTCTTCCACACCCCCGAGATCCCCGGCAACACGGGAAACGCTATCCGCCTCGCGGCCTGTACGGGCGCCCGCCTGCACCTCGTGGAGCCCCTGGGCTTCACGTTCGGAGACGCCCACCTGCGCCGGGCGGGGTTGGACTATCACGATCTCGCGGTCATGGACGTGCACCCCAGCGTGGAAGCACTGTGGGACGCACTCGGGGACGCCCGGGTCCTCGCGTTCACGTCCCACTCGAGCACCCGCCACACGGACGTGACCTACCAGGACGGGGACGTCCTGCTCTTCGGTCGCGAGTCCACGGGGCTGCCCGCCGACGTCCTCGAGGACGAGCACGTCACCGAGCACGTCCGGATTCCCATGCTGCCCGGGCGCCGCTCACTCAACCTCGCCAACTCCGCGTCCATCGCGCTCTACGAGGCCTGGCGGCAGTTGGGCTTCCCCGACGGCGTGTGATCCCGCCACGACGACGGCGCTCGCCGGGTGCCGTGCGTATGCACACCCTGCGAGCGCCGTCGCGAACTCCATCGGTGCGGCCGGAGCCGCGGGCGCCTACTTGCCCGATTGCTCGGCGGCGTTGCCCACGGTGACCTTGGCCGTGTGCTCGTCCCCGCCGCGCCGGTAGGTGACCTCCGCCTCCGTCCCGGCCGCGAGTTCCCGCACGCCGGCGGTGAGGGCGTCCGCGTCCGTGATGCGCTTGCCGTTGAACTGCGTGATCACGTCGTTCGCGCGCAACCCGGCGTCCGCGGCCGGGGAACCGTCCTGCACGCTGCGCACGAGGGCGCCCGCGGAGAACTGCTCGGTGTTGCTGCCCGACGGTGTGTACGCGGAGACCGAGGCGCCCAGGTAACCGTGCGTGGCCTTGCCGTGCTGGATGATCTCGTCCGCGACCCGCTTGGCGGTGTTGGACGGGATCGAGAACCCCACGCCGATGTTGCCGGCCGTGCTCGAACCGTTCGACGACGAACCCGCCGCGGACGCGATCGCCACGTTGATCCCGATCACCTGACCGTTCGCGTTCACCAAGGCACCGCCGGAGTTGCCGGGGTTGATCGCTGCGTCCGTCTGGATCACGTTGAGGTACACGCTGGACTGCGCGTTGCGCGAACCGGACTGCCCGTTGTCGGGGAAGTTGAAGAAGAAGTCCTGCGGACCCCGCGGGCTCGGGCTGGATTCGCTCGGGGTCTCCGGTGCTGCCGAGGACGCGACGGCGATCGTGCGGTTGAGTGTGGAGACGATGCCGTCCGTGACGGTTCCGCTCAGCCCGAGCGGTGAGCCGATCGCGATCGCGGTGTCCCCCACGTTGAGCTTGCTCGAGTCACCGAACTCCGCGGGCGTGAGACCGCTCGGGTCCACCTTGATCACCGCGAGGTCCGATTCGGGGTCCGTGCCCACGAGGCTGGCCTTGCGCACGGACCCGTCCGAGGTCTGGACCTCCAGGTTGGCGTCCGAGCTCGCGCCGTCCAGCGTGACCACGTGGGTGTTGGTGAGGATGTGCCCCTGATCGTCCAGGATCACACCGGAGCCCGTGCCCGCCCGGCCCCCGGCGGACGCGGAGATGGTCACCACGGACGGGGAGGCCTTGTGGGTGGCCCCCGTGATCTGGTTGACCGACTCCGTGTTGTTCACGATCACCGGGGAGCTGTTGCCCGCCGCGGACACGCCGTTGTTCTCGGCGAGGGCGCCGGTCCCCACCGCGGTCCCCGCACCGATCAGCCCCGCGAGCACCATGCCGGTGACCAGCGCACCCGCCGAGAACTTCCGCTTGGGCGTCGTGGCGGTCGCGGCACCCCCGGCCGGTTGCGACGCCGCGGCGTAGCCGTCCGGACCACCGGAATAGGTGCCGTACCGGTAACCCCCGGTGGCGCCGGGGTGTTCGCCCGCGGGCGGGATGGGCTGGGTGTCCTGCGCGTGCCACAGCGAACCCTGGCCAGCGCCCTCCGTCCCGGAGCCGTACTGGCCGTACCGGGGCACGGGACGCTGGGGATCGCCGCCCGCACGGGGGTCATGGGAATCGGCCATGTTGTCTCCTTCAGGACTGTGACAGGACGTCGAGGGATCGTGTGTCTGGACGCGGATGCCGGGACCGGCCCGGCGGCTTCCGGTGACCCAGTATGCCCGGGCGTACTGAGCCGCGGCTGTGAGAACTGGCCGATTCCTGCACGTTGTCTGGCGATCTCCGGGACGCTCGCTGATTTCGTGACCGCGTTGTCCGTTCAGCGTAGTCTGTGACTCGGACGACCATCGCGTCCCGGGGAGACCCCCGGGCGGGCGTCCTCCGGGCTGAGATCGATTGGAACGAGGGTCATGAGTTCACACACCGTTTGGCGCCGCGCTGTTTCCGCGACCGTACTCTCGGGAGTGTGCTTGTTCGCGGCACCCGCCGCCCTGGCCGAGCCGCCTCAGCAGGTGGACCCGGGCACGCGGATCGTGGATTCGGCGAACGTCCTGGGCAACACGTCGCAGTTGCAGGACGGGATCAACAAGGTCGCCAGCGAACACAACATCACGCTCTACGTGGTGTACGTGGACCGGTTCACGAACCCCACCGATCCCGGTCAGTGGGTCCAGGACTTCGCCCGGAACAACGGTTTCGGGACCAATGACGCCGTGCTCGCCGTGGCCACCGAGACCCGCCAGGCGCGGTTCGTGGCCAATTCGGCGGGTCCCCTGTCCCGTTCCGACACCCAGGAGATCTACAACGAGAACATCGTCCCCGCCCTGCGCAACGGCAACTGGGACGCCGCCGCCCAGGGTGCCGTGGAGGGGATCGACTCGAAACTCGGCGGGGTGAGCCTGAACGGGGCCGGCGGTGTGGTCGGCGGGGTCGTGGTGCTCGGCGGGCTCGCGGCCGCGGGCGTGGGCGTCGCGTCGCTCATGCGCGGGCGGCGTCGTCGTGCGAATGCACCCCAGGCCCCGGAACCGCACAACGGCAGCAGCGCGCCGCAGCGACCGCTCGTGCCCCTGCCCGAGCTGCACAAGCGCGCGGGTTCGGCGCTCGTGGAGGCGGACAACGCGATCCAGCACTCCGAGCAGGAACTCACCTTCGCGCAGCTGCAGTACGGCCGCGAGCAGACCCAGCCGTTCGAGCACGCGCTCGCGCGGGCCAAGGAGCACATGCGCGCGTCCTTCGAGCTGCAGCAGAAGCTCGAGGACCACATCCCGGACACCGAGGCGGACCAGCGCGCGTGGCTCGGCGAGATCATCGAGCGCTCCAACCAGGCACGCGGTTCCCTCGCGGAACAGGAACAGAACTTCTCGCAGTTGCGCCAGCTCGAGACCCGCGCCCCCGAGGCGCTCGAGGACGTGCGCCACGCCGTGGCCGGTGTCCGGCCGCGCCTGCAGGACGCCGAGTCCCTGCTCGTCTCGCTGCACGCCACGTACGACGACGCCGCTCTGGCCCCCGTGCGCGACAACGGCGAGCAGGCGCGCGAACGCCTCGAGTTCGCCGACTCCGCGATCGCCCAGGCCCAGCAGGACCTGGACGCGGGGCAGGTCTCGCAGGCCGTACTCAACATCCGCGCCGCCGAGGAGGCCCAGGGCCAGGCCGAGGGTCTGATCACCTCGGTGGAGAACGCCCGCCGGGAACTGGCCAAGGCCGAGGAGTCCCTCAAGGATGCCGTGAGCATCGCCCAGCGGGACGTCGCCGAGGCCGAGGGACTGGTCCAGCAGGGTTCCCGCCCCGAACTCGCGGGGGCCGCCGCCGGGGTGCGCTCCGTGCTGCAGACCGTGATCCAGAACATGCGTTCCGGGCGCTACGACCCCATGGGCTCCGCCCGCCGGCTCGCGCAGGCCAAGGCCGAGCTCGACAAGGGCCTGGACGACGTCCGCAGCGCGAACGACCGCGCCCGCTCCGCGCGCGAGACCCTGTCCCACGCACTCGTGAGCGCGCAGGCGAGCCTGACCACCGCGTCCGACTACGTGTGGGCGCGCCGCGGCGGCGTGGGCGCCCGAGCACGCACGGAACTCGCGGAGGCCGAACGCCACCTGGAGATCGCGCAGCAACTGCAGAACTCCGATCCCGAGCGCGCCCTCAACGAGGCCAACCAGTCCATCCGCCTCGCGGACTCCGCCCAGCGCTCTGCGCAGACGGACGTGGACGAGTTCTACAACTCCCCCATGGGCTACGGCGGCATGGGTTACGGCCGGCGCAGCAACGGGCTGGGCGGTGCCATGCTCGGCGGGATCCTGCTGGGCGGGATCCTCAACGGCGGCATCGGCGGGGGCCACTACGGCGGCGGAGGCGGTGACTTCGGCGGCGGTTTCGGCGGCGGGGGCGGCGATTTCGGTGGCGGCTTCGGTGGCTTCGACGGCGGTGTGGGCGGGAACTTCTGACCCCCTCCGGGTGAGCGGCGCACCCGCCGCCCCGTGACAGATTTCAGCTTTGTCCGAGATACGAGAAGAGGAGAACACCATGTCCAAACAGTCCATTTTCGGGCGGATCGCTCAGCTGGCCAAGGCGAACATCAACGCGATGATCGATTCCGCGGAGGACCCCCAGAAGATGCTGGACCAGATGGTCCGCGACTACACCGAGAACATCCGCGAGGCGGAGTCCGCCGTGGCCCAGACCATCGGTAACCTGCGCTTGCTCGAGAAGGACCACGCCGAGGACGTCCAGGAGGCCGCCCAGTGGGGCAACAAGGCACTGGCCGCGTCCAACAAGGCGGAGGAGTTCCGTTCGTCCGGTAAGGAGAGCGAGGCCCAGAAGTTCGACAACCTGGCCAAGGTCGCACTGCAGCGTCAGATCCAGTCCGAGAGCGAGGCCCGCGGGGCCGAACCGCAGATCGCGTCCCAGACCGAGGTCGTGGAGAAGCTCAAGGACGGGCTCAACACCATGCGCGGCAAGCTGCAGGAGCTCTCCGCCAAGCGTGACGAGCTGGCCGCCCGCCAGAAGACCGTTCAGGCCCAGGCCCAGGTGCAGGACTCCCTCAAGGCGTTCGACGTCATGGACCCCACGAGCGAGGTCTCCCGGTTCGAGGACAAGATCCGCCGCGAGGAGGCTCGCGTGGCGGGTCAGCAGGAGCTCGCCGATTCCTCCCTGGACCGCCAGTTCGAGGCGCTCGAGAACATGGGTCAGCAGACCGAGATCGAGGCGCGGCTCGCGGCTCTCAAGGCCGGCAACGCCACCACGAACGGCGAGAAGATTGTGTCCTCCGAGGAAGTCTGAGTCACTTCCGGGACTGCCGGTGCGGTGGCCGCAGCATTCAGGTCCTCATCCCGCGGCTGAGCAGACACCCCCGGCGTGAGCTGACGGGGAGCAAACGCGGCATCGCCTGCTGCGTTTGCTCCACTGCTTGTCGCGACGTAGCCCCGGACATGTGTCCGGACATGCCAGAAGCCCGGTTTCCTGGGAAACCGGGCTTCTTCGTGGTTGCGGGGGCAAGATTTGAACTTGCGACCTCTGGGTTATGAGCCCAGCGAGCTACCGAACTGCTCCACCCCGCGGCGACGTCCTCAACTATACGGAGGGTGAACAGATCGTGCAAATCGGGTATCCCCCGGCGCGGATCCGCACGGGACAGCGCCCCGATGGCGAGGGGCGGTGAGGACAGGGGCGGCGGCAAGGGGGGGACGGTGATGGCGAAGGGCGGTGACCGGGAGAACCCGATCACCGCCCTTCGGGCGTCTCCCCTGGATTACGGGGTGGCACCGTCCTGACGCATGGCCTCGTCGATGGCCTGCTTCAGCCGGTCCTGGGCCTCGCCGTACTGCGTCCAGTCACCGTCCCGGCGTGCCCGATCCGCTTCCTGCATGGCCTGGTTGGCGTTGTCCAGAGCCTGCTGCAGGGACGTGGAGCGCGGCGACGGGGTCCCGGAGGGCTGTGGCGAGGGGCTGGCCGACGCGCCGTCGTCCACCGCGCCGGTGCGCCCGTCGCCGCCCTGGGCGGCCTCCGCGGCCTGGTCGTTCACGCCGGCCCCGGTGTCCGTGGTGGCACCGGAGTTACCGCTGAAAACCTCATCCAGAGCGCCGTCGAGCGTGGGGGCGAATCCGACCTTCTCACCGAAGCCCACGAGGACGCGGCGCAGGGTGGGGTAGGCGGCATCGCCGGAGGACTGCACGTACACGGGCTGGACGTAGAGCATGCCCCCGCCCGCGGGCAGTGTCAGCAGGTTGCCGTTGATGACCTCGGACGCACCCTGACGCAGCAGGTTCAGCTCCTGGGACACATCCGTGTCCGAGTTGAACAGGTTCTGCGCCTGGCCCGGACCGGGCACCACCGAGGAGCGCGGCAGTTCGAGCAGCCTCAGTTTGCCGTAGTCCTCGCTCTTGACGCCGTCCTCACCGGTCCCGGCGTCCGCGTTGGCGGAGAGGTACCCGTACATCACGTTACGGGTGTTGCCGGACTCGTTCTGCTGCGGGATGAAGGACGAGGTGAGCGAGAAGTTCGCCTTGTCCTCACCCGGCATGCGCATGGAGAGGTAGTACGGCGGCTGCGGGACGTCCTGGTTCTGCTGGGTGGGGTCGTTGGGCACGGACCACACGTCGTCGCTCGCGTAGAAGCTGTTCGCGTCCGTGACGTGGTAGCGGTTGAGCAGCTCACGCTGGACCTTGAACATGTCTTCGGGGTAGCGCACGTGGGCCATGAGGTCCGCGGACATCTCCGAGTACGGCTTGAGCGTGTTCGGGAAGACCTTCTGCCACGACTTCAGGACGGGGTCCTGGTCGTCCCACGCGTAGAGATCCACGGAACCGTCGTAGGCGTTGACCGTGGCCTTGACCGAGTTACGGATGTAGTTCACACGCTCGGGCGGCAACGCAGCGGCGGTGCCCTGCGCGGTCTGGGTGTCCTGGGTGGCGTCCTGGAGCACGGACGGCGTGGAGTACGGGTAGGACGCCGCCGTGGTGTAGGCGTCCACGATCCACACGACCTTGTTGTCCACGATCGCCGGGTACGGGTTGCCGTCCACCGTGAGGTAGGGGGCCACCTTCTCCACCCGCTCACGCGGGTTGCGGTCGTAGAGGATCTGGGACTCCGGGCGCACCGCGTCCGAGAGCAGCATGTCCGTGGACTGGAACTTGATGGAGTAGGACAGCTTGTTGAACCAGTTGCCCACGGTGGGGCCGCCGTTGCCGGCGAACGTGGTCTTGGCGTCCTGGGCGTCCCCGTCATTGGTCTGGGGGCGGTCCAGCTCAAGCGGCGGGTCCTCCGGGGAGCCACCCACGATCGAGTACTCGGGCGAGTTCTCCCCGAAGTAGATCCGCGGCTCGTAGTCGTTGGAGATCTCACCGCGGGACGGGATCCCGGCCTGCATGAATTGGGGCTTGCCGTCCGACTGCACGCGGGAGCCGTACGCGGCCACCACGCCGTAGCCGTGGGTGTAGACCACCGACTGGTTGTACCAGCCCTGGATCTGGTCCGGGTTCAGTTCACGGGTCGCGATGACCGTGTCCTGGGTCTGGCCGTCGATCGTGTAGCGGTCCACGTTGAGCATGTCGGAGAACTGGTAGTACGGCCGGAACTGCTGCAGCTGGGCGAACGCGGAGGAGACCACGTTGGGGTCCAGCAGACGGATGTTGGAGGTGGTCTCCGTGTCCTGGCGCAGTGCACCCTGTTCGGTCTGGGTCGTGGCGTCGTACGGGGTGACCTCGGTGTTGTCCAGACCGTAGGCCTGCCGGGTCATGGTGATGTTGCGCTGGATGTACTCGTTCTCGAGCGCCTGCTCCGTGGGGGTCACCTGGAAGCGCTGGATGGCCCACGGGTAGAGCCCACCGGCCACCACGGCCACGACCACGAGCATCGCGGCACCGATCAGGGGCAGCTTCCAACGGCCGATGAACCCGGCCACCACGAACAGGATGGCCACCAGGACGGCGGCGATCGCCAGGATGCCCTTGGTGGGGATCACGGCGTTGACGTCGGTGTACAGCGCACCTGTCCACTTGCCCGAGTTGGAGGTCAGGGTCGCGTAGCGGTCCAGCCAGAAGTTCACGGCCTGCAGCGCGAGGAACGCGGCCACGATGGAGCCCAGGTGCACGCGGGCGGAACGGGTCGTGGCGATCCCGCGTTCATGGATGCGGATCCCGCCGTAGACGTAGTGCATGAGCAGCCCGGCCACACCGGCGAGCAGCAGGGCGGTGACCAGGAAGCCGATCAGCAGCCGCAGGAACGGGAGGGTGAACACGTAGAAGCCCAGGTCCAGGTCGAACTGGGGGTCGGTCTGCCCGAAGGGTTCCTGGTTGAGGAACAGCAGCACGGTCTGCCACTGGGACGTGATCGTGGAGGCGGCGAACAGCCCGAAGATCACCGGGACGGCCACCATGACGATCTTGCGCACGGGGTCCAGCGCCTGCTGGTACTTCTGCATGTTGTCGCTGACCTGGCCGGTGTCCCGGGGGCGGTTGCGGTACGCGAGCCACAGGCTCAGGAACATGAGCGTGGCCACGATCACGGCGGAGATGATGAACAGACCGATCATCGCGAGGTTACGGGTGACGAACACCCGCAGGTAGCCGAGCTGCTCGAACCAGAGGATGTTCGTGTAGACCTGGGTGAACCCCACGAACAGGGCGATGAGGACCACCACCGCGATCACTGTGGGCAACAGGGCCCCGTGTTTCTTGCGGCCCGCTGCGGACCCGCTGGATGGACGTGGGGATGTGGATCCGGCGGTCACTGAATACCTCTGAATTCCCTGGGCACGGATGATGATCTGTCAATGATCAGTGTCCACCCTATTGTGCTGGCCCCCGTCGCGGCATGCAATTTCACCACCTCGGGATGTCACCGGGTGCCGCAGGAAGGCAGCTCCACGACCGATCCGGACGCCGCTTTTTCGACCCCTTCCACAGCATCTCCCAGTGTCTTCACCTCGATCACCGTGAGACCATCCGGGACGTGCCCGGCCACCTCACCGCAATTGTCCGAGGGGGCCAGGAAGTACGTGGCACCGGACTCCGCTGCGCCCTGCAATTTCTGTCGGATCCCGCCGATGGGACCGACCTTCCCGTCCGCCGAGATCGTTCCGGTACCCGCGATGTGTTCGTCGCCCGCCATCGATCCGGGGGTCAGTTCCTCGATGATCCCCAGCGCGAACATCATCCCGGCGCTGGGTCCACCCACCTGGTCCAGTTGGAAGTCCACGTCCACGGGGAACTCGTATTTCGGTACGAGGTACACGCCGAGCTGCCACCGCTGCGAGTCCTCGTCCCGGGTCAGCTTCACGTGTTCGGTGACCGTCCTGCCGTCCCGGCGCACGACGACGTCCGCTCCCCGCTCCCCCGCGGCGTCGAGTTGCTCGCGCAACAGCTCGAGCGAGGTGACCTGCGTGCCGTTCACGGAGAGGATCCGGTCCCCGGCCCGCAGGACACCGCCCGCGGCGCCGCCGGGGATCACGGCGTGCACGGTCAGGGTGGTCGTGAACGGCTTGCCCAGGTGGTTCAGCGCGGCCGCCACGGAGTCCTCCTGGGAGGTGACCATGGCCGCGGCGTTGGACTCGTCCACCTGCTGGCCCGTGGTGTCCGGCGGGTAAAGGGTGTCCTCCGGGATCACGGCATCGGAGGGATCCAACCAGCCCAGCAGCGCGTTGATGGAGTTGAGCCGCCCGGAGGGTCCGCCCGTGACGTACACGGTGGTCAGGTCCAACCGGCCGTCGCTCGGGAAGGTCGGGGCGCCCGTGATCTTGACGAGCTGCTTGTCGTCGTGACTGCCCACGGTGTTGAACGTGGGTCCGGCGGATTCCACGACGTACGGCGCGGGCAGCACCACGCCCGCGAGCAGCAGCACCGTGGTCCCCGCGAGCGCGACCGACGGCAACGACCGGCGGCGGAGGAATCCGCGCCGCGCCCCCTTCTGCTCACCCGTCACGTCGCTTCCTCTCCACGGCCTCCAGGACCGTCCCAGCGTACTCGGCCCACCCTGGGAAGGTCCCGCGCACCGTCTGGGGCGTACGTCGCACGCCCTCGTGGAAGGTTCGAAGACGCCGCACGGCCGGGGACGGCGGCGTCGCCCGCTCCCGGTGAACGGGCGCCCGGAGGGTACCTGAGCCATCAGCGAACTGGGGGCGCACGCGGTGGTTCGGGCCCGGGGCGGACGGCTAGGGTTTGAGCAGTCCTAGATCCTCCACGACGATTGGCGGTCCCATGCCTTCGAACCCTCCGTACGACGAGAACGGCGAGAACCCCAAGGACCCGTTCCAGGAGATGTTCGAGCGTCTGCTGGGCTCCGGGAACATGAAGCCCGGTGACATGCCGGCCGGTATGCCCATGGACCCGCAGGCCATGTCCATGATGTTCCAGCAGATCCAGTCCATGATGAGTTCGACCTCCTCGGGGGAGCCCATCAACTGGGAGCTCGCCAACCAGCACGCCCGTCAGGTGGCCGCGCAGAAGGGCGACGCGTCCGTTTCGGCGAAGCAGAAGGGCGCCGTGAACGACGCCATGAAGCTCGCGGACCTGTGGCTCACGGACAACACCGCGTTCGGCGAAGCCCCCGTGCTGCCGTCCGCGTGGGCGCGCGCCGAGTGGATCGAGGCCACGTGGGAGACCTGGAAGGAGATGACCACCCCGGTGGCCACCTCCGTGTCCAAGGCCATGTCCGACGCCCTCAC
Organism: Kocuria sp. CPCC 204721; assembly: GCF_040980945.1. Lineage (NCBI taxonomy): Bacteria > Bacillati > Actinomycetota > Actinomycetes > Micrococcales > Micrococcaceae > Kocuria > Kocuria sp. CPCC 204721. The sequence continues at coordinate 37,384 of NZ_JAVKPO010000004.1, read as the reverse complement.
CCAGCAGTTGCCCCCCGAGCTCTCCCAGGCCATGGGCGGGGCGGATCTGTCCGGGATGCTCTCCGGCGCGGGCTCCATGATGTTCGGGATGCAGCTGGGACAGGCCGTGGGTGCGCTCTCGTGCGAGGTGCTGTCCTCCACGGACGTGGGCATCCCCCTGGCCAAGGACCGCTGCGCGCTCGTGCCGTCCAACGTGGCCGAGTTCAGCGAGGGGCTGGACCTGCCGGCCTCGGACGTGATGCTGTACCTGGCCATCCGCGAGGCCGCCCACACGCGTTTGTTCCACGGTGTGCCGTGGTTGCGGCAGTACGTGCTGGACCTGATCACGGCGTTCGCGTCCGAGATCCACATCGACATGGACCGGATCGAGTCCATCGCCCAGGAACTCGACCCCTCCGACCCCTCGGGCATCCAGGACGCGCTGGCCTCCGGCGTGTTCAGCCCCGAGATGACCCCGCGCCAGGAGGCCACACTCGCCAAGCTCGAGACGGTCCTCGCGCTCGTGGAGGGTTGGGTCAACCGCGTCACCGTGGCCTCCACCGCCAACATCCCCTCCGCCGCCGCCCTCACCGAGATGATGGCCCGCCGCCGCGCCGAGGGCGGGCCCGCCGAGCGCACCTTCGGTTCCCTCGTGGGTCTCGAACTGCGCCCCCGCCGATTGCGTGAGGCCGCGACCTTCTGGGGCTACGTGGAGGAACAGCGCGGGATCACCGAGCGCGACAGCCTCTGGGAGTCCCCCGAGCTGCTGCCCACCAACGAGGACCTCGACGATCCCCAGGGCTTCGAGGAGCGCCGCGGGCTGCTCACGGCCAGCGACGAGGAGATGGACGCCGCCCTGGAGAAGCTGCTGGCCGGCGGGTACGAGGACGGTCGGCAGGCCCCGGGGGGCGCGAGTTCCACCGGCCAGGCCTCCGCGGACACGAAGCAGGGTGCGTCCGGGGAGACGTCGCCTGGACGCGAGCCGGGTGAGAGCACGGGCACTGCCGGCGACGACGACCAGGACGATCCCGACACCACGCGGGACGAGGACTGATCGTGGGCGGCTGGGCCTCTGTGTAGTAGGCCCGTCGTACGGACTTCAGGGTTTACGGCCGGGCCCGTGCGAACGGCCCGGGGCCACTCGCACCGAGACTCGTACGGACCTCGTACCGGCCCCTCGCCGACCCGGCTCGCCGGGCTGGCCCCTCGGGTGCCTCACTCCCGGCCCGTGACCTGCGCGGGGTTCCACTCCGCCCACGCGACGCCGTCCAGGAACTGGGCGGCGTCGTGCGCCCTGGGGTGGCGCCGTGCCATCTCCCAGAACCGCTCGTTGTGGTGAGCTTCGAGCAGGTGCACGAGCTCGTGCAGCACCACGGTCTCCAGAACCCACTCGGGCGCGTCCGCGAGTCGCCGTGAGATCCGAATGGCACCCGTGGCGGGGGTCGCCGAGCCCCACCGTGTGTGCTGGCGGGCGGACCACGTGATGCTCGTGGGCCGGGCACGACCCTCCAGGTAGGTCCGGGACAGCCGCTGCGCCATCTCCTCCAGCGCCGTGTCGGAGTGCCGCGTGCGCGAGGCCGCCTCCGCCGCGCGCCGCTTGGCCACGACCCTGGGAACGAGAGTTGCACTCCAATGCGCGATCTGGGCACGGGTAGCCCGTTGCGGCACCGAGAGCACCACGGCGTCCCCGCTGAAGTGGGCGTTGACGGTCTTGGTGCGGCGGGCACTGCGCTTGACGACGATCTCCGGCATCTCCTCCGGTGGTTCGACGATTCTGGCTCGTGGTGGGGGCATGCCCCCAGTTCACCACCCCGCCCGGGCGGGGCACGAACCGGGACGCAGAAGGGGAGCACGGTGCCCGTAGCACCCGTCCTGTGGATTGCCCCGCGCCGGCCCCGGGAGCATCCCGCTTCGGCAACCCTGTTGCCATGACCCACCGTTGCCCAACCACCCCCGAGGAACCCTGCGCTCCCCCGGCGCTCGACGAGCTGCGCGTTCTCGCGCTCGGGCTCGACCCCCTCACCGCCGCCGTGTGCCTCGCGCTCGCGGAGGCCGGGGTCTGCCTGCTCAACGTCCGGGATCCTGCACCCGTCGAGACCGCGGACGTCCGCCACGGCCCGTATCCCGCGGAGTTCCAGGGCCAGCCGCGTGAACTGGCGCTGAGGACCCTGCTGCGGCGCAGATCCCCGCGCTGCGCCCCGCTCAGCGCACCCGAGCTCTTCCCGTCGGCGGCAGTGCCCACCGCCGTGGTGCTCCACACGTGGTCCGTGCCCGGTGATCTCGTGGCGGACCTCGCCACGGCTCCCTCCCCGGACCTGGACCCGGCGCTGCCCACCCTGAGCGTGGTCCGCGACGGCGGGTCCGTGGTGGTCTGGCCCCTCACCGACTGGGCGCATCGCCCGTGCCGAGCCTGTGTGGCGAGTGCGGTCCGTGAAGCGCGACGCGCGTTCCGTGGGTCCCCATCCACGTCCGGCGAGCCTCTGCTTCCGCGTCAGGACGGGGCAGTGGCCGTGCTGACGCGCACGGTGGCCACCGGGGAGATCGCGGGTCGCCTGCTGTCCCACGTGCTGCGGGACGACGCCGCTCCGCGGGCGGCACCGTCTGACCCGCCACACGACGCTCCCCCGGACGTGCCACCTGCCGGCACCGAAACGGCGCCGTCCGGCCCACCGCCGGCCCGGCCCACCGCCGGAACGCAGTCACCTGACGGTCCGGAAGCGTGCCTCGTGCTGCGCCGGGGGCTGACGGTTCTGCCGTTGGCCCCGGATCCGAGGTGCCTGTGCTCCCTCGCGTTCACCGGGCTGTGAACCGTGCGTGCGGAGTGCGCCGTACCACCCGTGCCCGCTCAGACGGAGTCGCGGTCCACCGTGAAGGCCCCCGCCGTGTCCGGGGGCGAGGGTGCGGGCTCGTCCCGCACCAGGGCGTTGATCACGGCCACGATGTGCCGGGCCGTGACCTCCGGGTCCAGCGCCACCATGGTCAGCGGAGGGTCGGCCAGCGCCGCCGCCGGGGAGTCGTTGACCCCCACGATCGCGAGGTCCGCGGGCGCTTTCCAGCCGAGCCGCCGCATCCCGCAGAGCACGGCGAGCGCGGCGGTGGTGTCGTGGGCGCACACCCCGGACGCCCCCGGGTGCCGTTCGCGCCACTGCAGCAGCACATCGGCCGCCCCGCGGGGATCCACAGGAAGGGGAAGAACGCTCGGGCGAGGCAGGCCACGGGCCGCGCACTCGCGCTGCAGCACCTCGAAGCGCCACTGGGAGACGCCGTGCATGTGCTCCCCGCCCGTGACCGCATAGCCCAGGTGCGTATGGCCCGCGGCCACGAGCCGCTGCACCTGCACCCTGGCGATGTCCCGCTCACGGAGACCCGTGATCCACCGCCCCATGTCGTCCGAACCGGTCCAGGAGACGACGCCGCGCACGCCACTTCGACGCATGCGCTCGGCGTCGTCCTCCGCGAGGTCCCACGCGAGCACGGCGGCCGGCGTCACGGAGGACCAGACCTGGGCGGCGGGGCGGCGGGTCCACGCATGGATCACCATGGACAGCCCCACCTCGGAGAACAGCACCGAGAGCCGCTCCACGATCACCCCGATGTCCTCGGTGAGGGACCCCGCCGGCGGGAGGTATAGCAGCACGGAGGTGGAGCGGCCCCGACCGAGCGCCCGCGCCTCCGCCGAGGGCGCGTAGGAGAGCTCCCGGGCGGCGTCGAGCACGCGGCGTCGGGTGCCCGCGGAGATGGACTGCGAGGGGGTGTCGTTGAGCACGAAGCTCACGGTGGTGCGGGAGACCCCGGCCAGCCGTGCCACGTCGGCGCTCGTGGCCCGCCGTGCGGGGGTGCGGTGCCGGTGCATGCTCGTGAGTTCTCCCTGGAGGTCGGTGGCCACATGGTAGCGAGTGGCCCACCGCCGCCGGGCCCTGATGGCCCACGAATGTGAGCTGTTACACTCGACAACCATCAAGCTAACACGCGTTAGTGTGCACCGGCACGGACCGCTGCCGACCCGGGCCCCTCCCGGCGCACGGCCTGCGTGCAGGGAACTGGAAGCGGCCACGTCGCCGCGAGGTTTCGGAGCCGGTACCCGTCGGGAACGCCGTCGGGCACCGGCTGCACCACCCGGATCCGACCGGGGCGCGAGACCGCAAGGGAGTTGGAGAACCACATGGACACTCAGGACGTCGACGTGATCATCATCGGTGCCGGGATCTCCGGCATCGGCGCCGCTCGGGAGCTCGCCGGCACCGGCCGCACCGTCCGCATCCTCGAGGCGCGCGAGGACATGGGCGGCACGTGGGACCTCTTCCGGTACCCGGGTATCCGCTCGGACTCGGACATGGCCACCTTCGGCTACCGCAGCCACCCCTGGACAGGAGAGCGCAGCCTGGCCACTGGGGACACCATCCTCGACTACGTCCACGCGGCGGCCGAGGAGGCCGACGTCACAAAGGACATCCGGTTCGGGCGGCGCGCCGAGCAGGCACGGTGGTCCTCCGAAACCCACACATGGACCGTCACGCACCGCGACGTCCACACGGGCGGGGCCGAGCAGCTCACCGGCCGGTGGCTGTTCATGGCCACGGGCTACTACCGCTACGACGAGGGCTTCACCCCCGACTGGCCTACGCTGTCCGAGTTCGAGGGGACCGTGGTTCACCCGCAGCACTGGCCGGAGGACCTGGACGTGGCGGGCCGTCGCGTGGTCGTGATCGGCAGCGGCGCCACCGCCGTGACCCTCGTGCCCGCGCTCACGGACCGCGGCGCTCACGTGAGCATGCTGCAGCGCTCCCCGTCCTACGTGGCCTCCGTGCCCGGCAGGGACGAGACTGGCATCAAGCTGCGCAAGTGGCTGCCGCCGCGCGTGGCCGGGGAGGCCAACCGCTGGCGCAACATCGTGCGCTCCATGGCCATCTACGAGTTCAGCCGCCGCCGACCGCAGGCCATGCGGGACCTGCTGCACCGCGGGGCTGTGAAGCACCTGGGCCCCACCTTCCCGGTGGACGAGCACTTCACCCCCGAGTACGACCCGTGGGACCAGCGGCTGTGCGCGGCACCGGACGGCGACTTCTTCAAGGCTGTGCGCGGGGAGCACGCCGAGGTGGTCACGGACACCATCGAACGCTTCACCGCGGACGGGATCCAGCTGCGCTCGGGCCGTCACCTCCCGGCGGACGTGATCGTCACCGCCACGGGGCTCAACGTGCAGTTTCTTGGGAACATGGATCTCGTGGTGGACGGGGAGACCGTGGATCCGGCCGCGCGCGTGAGCTACCGCGGCATGATGCTCGACGGCGTCCCTAACATGGCCTTCGCCATCGGGTACACGAACTCCTCGTGGACCCTGCGCGTGGACCTGATCACAGAGTACTTCCGGCGGCTGCTGGACCGCATGGACCGCGAGGGCGCCGTGGCCGTCACGCCCCGGTACTCCGGCCCCCGCACCGGGCTGCGCCCGCTCATCGACCTGGCCTCCGGCTACATCCAGCGTGGCGCACACCTGCTGCCCCGCCAGGGCCGCGACGGGGCATGGAACGTGCGGCAGAACTACCTGCGGGACCGGGTGCTGTTCCGTCCGGGTGCCGAGAAGGACGAGCAACTCGAGTTCACGGTGCCCGCCCGCACCATCTCGGGGGTGGGCGCGTGAGCACGCAGCTGTGGAACGGGCTGAGCTGGCGCGAGACCGGTGAGGGCACCCCGGTGCTGCTGATCCACGGGATCGGACGCAGCCTGGCCGACTGGGACGAGCAGCACGAGCGTCTGGCCGCGCGGCACCGTGTGATCAGCGTGGACCTCCCCGGCTTCGGTGGCTCCGAGGTCCCCACCGAGGGCATGAGCCTCTCGAATCTCGCCGCCCGCGTGGCGGAGTTCGTGCGCGCCCAGGGCATTGCGCCGGCCCACGTGGCCGGCAACTCCCTGGGCGGGGCCGTGGCCATGCAGCTCACCGCCGACCACCCGGAACTCGTGCGCAGCCTGCTGCTCGTAAACTCCGCAGGATTCGGAAGGGGCGTGAGCCCGGCCCTGCGGCTCGCGGCGCTGCCCGGGGTGGGCGAGCGCGCACTGACACCGAGCCGCAAGGGTGCGCTGCGCTCCGAGCGGGCCATGTACCACGACCCCGCCCTGGCCACGCCCGAGCGCGTGGAACGCGGTTACGAACTCGCGCAGCGACCCGGCGGCTCCGAGGCCATGCTGCAGATGCTGCGCTCGATCGGCTCGATCGCGGGTGTGAAGCGGCCCTGGCGGCGCCGGCTGCTCCCCCGCGTGCGGGCCACCGGTGTTCCCGTGTTCATCATGTGGGGCGACAAGGACACGGTGCTGCCCTTCCGTCACCTCGCCCGCGGGGCGAAGGCCCTGGGGGCTCGCAGCCACCGGTTTCCCGACACCGGCCACGGGCCCATGATCGAGCGGCCCGACGAGTTCGCCCGCCTGGCCACCGAGTTCTGGGCGAGCGCGGAGCGCAGCTGACGACGCCGCACGGGCCGGTCCCGGTCCACGCTCGCCCGCCGCGCTGCGACCCCACAACGCGTCACCGGGTGGTGGTACCGGTCCCGGCCGGGCCTCGATCGCACCCGCCTAGCGGGCGCCGCGGCGTCGTGCCGGGGTGCGCGGCGCGGGGGGCAGCACGGCGTCGAGGAAACGGGACCGGGCCCGGTTGGGCCGACCGCCCGGGGTCCGGGACAGCGACCACGAGAGCACGAGGTGCTCCCGCGCGCGGGTGATCCCCACGTAGAGCAGCCGGCGCTCCTCGTCCATGGCATCCGGGGTGTCGGCGAAGCTGATGGGCATGAGTCCCTCGGAGAGCCCCACGAGGAACACGGCATCCCACTCCAGGCCCTTAGCCGAGTGCAGGGACGCGAGCGTGACCCCGTCCACCACCGGGGCCTCCTGGGTGGTCGCACGGCGTTCGATCTCCTGCGCGAAACCGGCGAGCGACAGCGTCTCGCCGTCCGCCACGGCGCGGCGGGCCATGGTGTCCGCGAGCGAGACGAGTGCACGCAGGGACTCCCACTTGGCGCGCGTGGCACTGTCGGAGCGCGGGGCCCGCTCCGTGTAGCCGAGCGAACCGAGCATGTCCCGCACCTGCTGGGGGACGTCCGCGCGGTCCGCGCCCGCGGTGCGTGCGGCGGAACGGATCTGCACGATGGCCTGCCGGATCTCGGGCCGGTTGAAGAACCGTTCGGAGCCGCGCAGCTGGAAGCCGATATTCGCATCCGCGAGTGCGGCTTCGAATGCCTGCGACTGGCCGTTGGTGCGGAACAGGACGGCGATCTCGTGCGGAGCCACGCCGTCGTCGATCAGGTCCTGGATCCGCACGGCCACGCCCGCGGCCTCGGCCTCGTCGTCCGGGTACTCGTTCCACGCGGGCTCGGGGCCCGCGGGGCGCTGGGAGACCAGGCGCAGCGGTGTGGCCCACGTGTCCGGGGTGGACGTGAGGGACGGGCGGCGCGCGGCCAGCAGCCGGTTGGCGGTGTTGACCACCTGAGGGGTGGAGCGGTAGTCGCGGATCAGCTCCACCACGGACGCCCCGGGGTACCGGGACGGGAACTCCAGCAGGTGCCGGGACGTGGCGCCCGTGAAGGAGTAGATGGTCTGGGAGGCGTCCCCCACCACGCAGAGATCGTCCCGGGAGCCGAGCCACGCATCCAGCAGCCGCTGCTGCAGGGGCGAGACGTCCTGGTACTCGTCCACCACGAACTGGCGGTACTGCGCGTGCACCGCCGCGGCGATCCGCTCGTCCTCCTCCAGGATCCCCACCGTGATCAGCAGGACGTCCTCGAAGTCGATCAGGTGCCGGTCCGCTTTGAGGTCCTCGTAGGACTGGTAGAGCCGCTGCATGGTGCGGACGTCGTAGCCCGCGGGCATGTCCCGCTGGCCCGCCGCCTGCGGATAGGTGTCCGGGGTGTGCATGGAGACCTTGGCCCACTCGATCTCGGCCGCGACGTCCCGGACGGTCGCCCGGTCCGTGGTCAGGCGCATGGCCTGGGCGGCCTCGGTGATCAGTCTCGCCTTGTGGTTCACGAGCCCCGGCGGGGGCCCACCCACGGCCTGCGGCCAGAAGTACTGCAGCTGGCGCAGGGCGGCAGAGTGGAAGGTCCGGGCCTGCACACCGGGAGCCCCGAGGGCCCGCAGCCGCTGGCGCATCTCATTGGCGGCGCGCGCGGTGAAGGTCAGGGCCAGGGTCTTCTGGGGGGTATAGACCCCCGAGGCGATGCCCCACGCGATGCGGTGGGTGATGGCCCGCGTCTTGCCGGTGCCCGCTCCAGCGCGCACGCACACCGGACCGTTCAGTGTGGTCGCGACCACGCGCTGCTCCGGGTCCAGGCCTCCGAGGATCCGCTCCTCGGCGCTCCGCTCCACGCTCACCAATCGGTCCCCGGGAGGTCCTCGCCCAGCCAGCTGACGATCAGCGCGTGCGCGATCGACACCCTCCCCGGCAGCGTGACCTCACCGGTGCGGGTGCTCGTGAGCAGCTGCTCGCGCGTGAACCACCGGACGTCCAGGATCTCCTCGCCGTCCGCCTCGGCCACCGATGTGTGGGCCACGGCGCGGAAGCCCAGCATTAGGGAGCGGGGGAACGGCCACGGCTGAGAGCCCTGGTACTGCACGGTGTCCACCGTGATCCCGGCCTCCTCGCGCACCTCGCGCACGACCGCTTGCTCGGCGGACTCCCCCGGCTCGACGAAGCCTGCGAACGTGGAGTACATGTTGCCGGCCCATGCCGCAGAGCGGCCCAGCAGGATGCGCTGCGAGGCCGGGTCCGGGCCGTCCTCGACCACCGCCACGATGACCGCTGGATCCGTGCGGGGGAAGTGCAGCGAGTCGTCCTCGGGGCAGCGCCGGGCCCACCCGGAGCGGATGCTCTGCGTGAGCGCCCCGCAGCGAGGACACCGCGGGTGGTCCCGGTGCCACAAGGCCACCGCCTGCGCCGTGACGAGCAACGACGTCTGCTCGGGGTCCACCACGGTGGCCAGCGTGCGCAGCCCCTCCCACCGGGCACCGTCGAGACCGGACAGCTGGGTGTCCTCGGGGAAGGTGCGCAGGATCACCTGGGTGCCGTCCGCCAGGCGGCCCAGGTACACGTCCGGGCGGCCGGCATCATCCGTGGGTCCCGGGACCTCCGCCACGAGCGGGAGGACCAGGGCGCCGTCGCGCGTGGGGGCCTGGGAGCCCCGCAGCACGAGCACCCGCGCGGTGGGCGAGGCGAGCGCCTCAGCCACGAGATCGCGGTGCTCCCGGGCGACCGCGTCCCGGTCGAAGGGGCGCCCGGCGAAGGGCAGCTGGGCGTCGTCGAGCAGGGGCGCGACGGCGCCGGGACGGTCCTGGGATGAGATCATCCGACCACTGTAGACCGGGGTCCGGACATCCTCACGGGCCGCGGTGGACAGCCCGCCCCGGGCCGAGGCCGGTAGGGTGGGTGAGGTGAGAACGACCCCCGAATTGCTGGCCGCCGTCGCGGCCGCGGCCGTGCCCGGGGTGGCCCCTGTGGCCACCGGTCCTTCTCCCGACGACGCCGCGGATTTCCGCTCGTGCGTGGTCCAGGACTCCGAGGGTCGCCGCTGGCGCGTCCGCAGTCCCCTGAACACCGAAGCGAGCATGCGCCTGGAGACCGAGCACCTGGTGTTGCAGGCGTTCACCCCGTCCGTGCGCTCGCGGTTGCCGTTCCACCTGCCCACGGTCGCGGGGTCCGTGGCGCAGGACGGGTTGCGCACTTTTGTCTACTCGCACCTGCCGGGTCACACGCTTAGCCTGCGGGAGTTCCAGCGGCAGAACGAACATCCCGAACCTCCCGTGCACACGCCCTCCCCGAGTGCGACGCCGCGCGCCCCCCTGGCCGTGCAACTGGGCCGTTCGCTCGGGTGCCTTCATTCTCTGCCCCGTGCGCTCGTGATGGACGCGGACCTGCCCGCCTACAGCGCCGAACAGTGCCGCAAGCGCATGCTCCACGATCTCGATCAGGCCGCGACCACGGGGCTGATCCCCGGGGACCTCTTGCGCCGGTGGGAGGAGGCCCTCGAGGACACCACGCTGTGGCAGTTCTCCACGCGCGTGGTGCACGGGGACCTACACGAGGACAACATCACCGTGGACCACGGTTCACTCGCGTCCTTCACGGGGTGGAGCGATCTGCACGTGGGCGATCCCGCCGTGGACTTCTCATGGCTCGTGGGCATGTCCGACCCTGCGTTCGCGGACACCGTGATAGAGGCCTACTCCGTGGCGGCCGTCCAACCCCCGGACCGCCATCTGTTGCGCCGCGCGCACCTCAAGGCCGAGTTCGCGCTCGCGGAATGGCTCGTGCGCGGTGTGGACCGGGGCATCACGTCCATGGTGGACAACGCCCAGCGGATGCTCACGACCCTCGCGGCGGACGTGCGGGCCAGCGCGTCGCCGTCCCCGGGGGTGGCCGGTCCGCCGCCCGCCTCGACCGCGTCGACCGCCGCGGTCGAGGCGGATCGGGCCGGCGACTCCGACGTCGACTCGGTGGACCGCACTGACTCCGACGGCCGCACCCTCGACGGCGACTCCGCCCCGGACGGTCACCCCAGCGACGACGGATTGTCCCCCGACCATCACTCCGGCGAGGGCGGCTCCTCCACCGGCGGCTCCTCCGCGGCGTCCGGATCCGTCACGCCCACCTCGTAGAGCGAGCTCACCACGGCCTCGAGTTCCGTCTCGTCCGCGAGGTCGTGGGGACGCACCACCAGGTCCGCGGCCACGTAGTAGAACGCCGCCGACACAAGCTCCACCGGGACCTCGTGCAACCGCGCGAACGCCAACCGGTACAGCGCGAGCTGCCCGGACTTGCGCTTGAGCTCCCGACCGTGCGGGATTCGCCCTGTTTTCCAGTCCACGAGTTCCCAGCCGTCCGCGGTGCGGAACACGGCATCGATCCGACCGCGCACCGTGAGCGACCCCACCGGGGTCTCCACGGGCAGTTCGATCGCGTAGGGCTCCAGAGACGCCCACGGGCTGTTCCGGAAGGTCTCGGCGAGCCGGGGCAGGTCCAGGTCCTCGTCCACGTAGTCGTCGGAACCGGGCAGTTCGTCCGCGTCGAAAATCGCGGAGTCCCCGAAGAAATTCTCAACCCACGTGTGGAACGCCGTGCCCGCCCGGGCCGCGGAGCCCGGTTTGCGTGGCATGGGTCGGCGCAGATTGCTGATGAACCCCTCGGGATCGGTGTCCATGGCCACGAGCGCGGACGCCGAGACGTGGGAGGGCATGTGCACGCTGCGGTCCTCCTCGGACGCCGCGCGGCGACCCAGCAACAGTTCGGCCTCGCGCCGCCACCGCGTGACCACGTCACCGGAGGGCCCCTGTGCCAACTCCTCGTCCGTGAGCTCGCGGGTGTCCGGGAAACCGCGCTCGGCAACGGCGCGGGCAGCGCGTTCCATGACCTCTCGGCGGCCCCGGTGTGCCGGAGCGATCACGGTTTCCATGTGCTCGCCGTCCGCGGAGCGTTCGGTGCGCACGAGTTCCGGTCCCTCCACGGGGTCGTACGGCCACAGCGCGCTGACCCGGGTGTCCCGCTGCGGGTTGGTGGCATCCGGTCCCGGCTCGACCCACGGACCCGCCTCGAAACCGGGGCTCGATCCCTCGACCAACTCCCGCGCTTCGAGCAAAAACGGTGAGGCCTCCTTGACCTCCTGGGCGGTGCCCCGGAACACGCTGCCGGAGAGTTCGAGCAGGGACTTGGCGCGCGTGAACGCGACATAGGCCAACCGACGTTCCTCGGCGAGGTCGTACTGTTCGACGTCCTCCGCGAACTCCTCGTAAGAACTCTCGAGTTCGCGCACGTCCGAGACGCGCGCATCCCACTGGGGCAACTGAGCGGCGTCGCCCCGTAACGGCCACGGCAGCTTGGCCGCTTCCAGGGTCCACGCGGAGGACTTCTTGGAGGGGAAGTCGTTCTTGTTGAGCCCGGGGACGTAGACGTGGTCCCACTCGAGGCCCTTGGAGGCGTGGACCGTGAGCAGTTGTACGGCGTCCCGGCGCGTGTGCGCGGGCGGAAGTTCCAGGCCGTTCTCTTCGTGGGACGCGGCCTCGAGCCAGTCCAGGAACGCGGCGACGTCGTGCGTGCGGGTCGTGGCCGTGAACTGGACCGCCTGGTCGTGGAAGCCGTCCAGGTTGCGCCGCGCGTGCACGGGATCCTCCCCGGGCAGCGCGGCGAGTTCGATATCGAGGCCCAGCACGGTCTCGACCTCGTGGATCACGGTGGTCAGCTCGTCCCCGAGCACACTGCGCAGGCCTCGCACGTCCCGGCGCAATGCGCGCAACCGGCGCACGCCCTCGGCACTGATCCCGCGACCGCGCGAGGAGACCCAGCCCTCGGGGGGCAGTGTCTCGAGCGCCTCGATCAGGCTCGCGCGGTCCACGATGTCCGCCATGACCACGGGCTCCTCGGTATTCTCGCCGGTGGTGGCCGCGTCGTCGGCGGGCTCCGGATCCTCGCCGCGCGCGGCCCGCTCGTGGCCGCGCTCGAGGGCCACGGCCCAGTCGCCGAGTGCCGCGAGGTCGCGTGCACCCAGCCGCCACCTGGCACCGGCGAGCAATCGGGCGAGGGCGTCCGAGCGGCCCGGATCGGTGAGGACGTGGAGCATCGCGACGACGTCGGCGACCTCCGGGGTGTGCAACAGCCCACCCAGCCCGACCACTTCGTAGGGGATGTCCCGGGCTTCGAGTTCCAGGCGCAGGGGTTCGAACTGCGCGCGTTTGCGGCACAGCACGGCCATGGTGGGCATCTCGTCCGGGGCCTGGCCCTGATGCGCGGCCCGCTGGTCGTGGATCGACGCGGCCACGGCCTGGGCCTCCTCGGTGTCCGTGAAGTAGCGGCTCACCCGCACACGACCGCGCACCGCACCCGGCGCCGGGTCCAGCGGCGGGACCTCGACCGTGGCCGCGGAACGGCTCCACGCGGGCGGGGTGCGCAGCGGCTCGGCCACGGCGTTCGCCACCTCGAGGACCGCGAGGCTGTTGCGCCACGCCGTGGTGAGGAAACTCGTGTCCGCGAACCGGGACGGCTCCACGTCCGAGGACCCCCGGACCGGAAAGTTCTCCACGAAACTGAACAGCTGGCCGGAGGACGCCCCCCGGAAGCCGTAGATGGACTGCTGGGGATCGCCCACGGCCATGACGCAGTGCCCCTCCCCGAACAATCCCGAGAACAGGGCCAACTGGGCGTGGGACGTGTCCTGGAACTCGTCCAGCAGGACCACCGAGAAGCGTTCCCGCTCGACCGTGCGCGCGTGGGGGTCCATCCGCACGATCCGTGCCGCGAGTGCCAGCAGATCGCCGTAGTCGAGCGCCGAGTCCACGCGCTTGGCCGCGCGGAAGCGCTCCACGAGCTGCGCGAGAACCTCGGTCTGCTCCATCCGGCGCACGGCGTCCTGCACCTTGCGCCCCGGGGACTTCTTCCGCCCGTCCGGAGGGGTGTCCAGGCACATCGCACGCAGCCGGCCCACGAACTCGTGGATCCGGCGCGGTTCCACGAGGTGCTCCGAGGCCTCGGACGCCAACTGCATGAGACCCGTGGTGAGCGTGGATGCGGCGGGCACGGTCGCCGGCAACGGGCCGTCCCAGCTCTGCACGAGGTCGTGTGCGAGTTGCCAGGCCTGGGCCTGACCGAGCAGGACGGTGTCCGATTCCACGCCCAGCCGAAGCCCGTAACTGCGTACGAGCGAGTTCGCGTAGGAGTGGTACGTGCTGACCGTGGGCTCCTGCGCCGCGGCCGGGGCGTCGTCGTCCTCGGGCTCGTCGATGAGTCCCGCGCGGCGCAGGTTCCGCAGCTTCTGGTTGATCCGCTGGGACAGTTCGCCCGCGGCCTTGCGCGTGAAGGTGACCCCGAGGATCTCGTCCGGGCGGGCCAGCCCGTTGGCCACAAGCCACGCGACGCGATCGGACATGGTGGTCGTCTTACCCGAGCCCGCGCCCGCCACGACCAGTCGTGGGGTCAACGGGGACGCGATCACCGCGGCCTGTTGCTCGGTGGGCGGGAAGTCCCCGAGCGCCTCCGCGATCTCGTACGGGGAGTACCGGACGTCCTGCGGTGAGCGGGGCTGGGGGGCGGAATCCTGCTGGGTCATTTCTCTGTGACCTGCCTTCCCTGGGCGCACAGCGGACACAGCCACGGGACGGAGCACCGGATCCCGAATCCGGCCTCCTGATCCGCGGTGTGCCGCGCTTCGAATCGCGTGCCCGCCACGAGGAGGGCCGCTTGCGTGATGAGGTCCCGCGCCCAGCGGTGTTCCTCGTCCAGGGGGTCCTGGAGTTGCACACCGGGCGACGCCGCGGGGCCGCCGAGCTGGACGAGCAGCGCTCCCCCTGGTTGGGCGGACACGGCGCCCTCGGGCAGCTCGATGCGCTCCGGACGTCGGGTTTCATGCAGATCCTCGGTGCGGGAGGCCTCCTGCATGGCCCGCCCGGCGCCGGCCTGCAAGGCCACCTGATACGCGCCCAGCTGCGGGTGCTCGGGGATGTCTTTCTTGGTCGGCTGGTGTTTGCCGGTCTTGAGATCCACGACGACGTGGCGCCCGTGGGCGTCCACCTCCAGCCGGTCCACGCGCCCGGTCAGCAGGGCGTCCCGGGCCTCGCTGCGCACCAGGACCTCGAAACTGCCCTCCACCGAGACGAGCTCGCGCCCGTGCTCGGAGCGCATCTCCCGCGAGTACTGCGCGAACTTACGCAACATCTTCTCCGCGCGTTCGAGCTCCTGCTCCCCCGTCCAGCCGTGGGGCATGCCCAGGGAGGGCCAGCGGCGACGCAGGTGCGCGATCAACTCGATGCTGTCGGCGTCCGGGAGTCGCTCGGCGATGTCGTGCACGAGCGTTCCCAGGCTGCGCCGCAGATCGGTCACCTCGGTGGCATGGGCCTCGCTCACGAACCAGTCGAGCGGGCTGCGGTGGATCGTCTCGATCGTGGACGGGGAGACGCGTACCGCCTCGTCCGGTGCGAACAGCGCGTCCTCGGTGGACAAAGCGTTGCGGCCCCACCACTGCTCGGGTGCGGCACCCGGCACGGGCTCTGCGAGGGCGGCGAAATCATGCAGCAGACGCGCGGCGGCCTCTCGTTCGTGGGCGGCCGCGTCCGGTTGCTGCACGGTGCGGCGCAGCGCACCCGTGAGCTGGCGCAACGTGAGGGGTTCGGGTGCGCTCAGTTCCTCGACGGAGATGCCGGGATCGTCGCGGCTCCCGCCGGCCACGAGGTCCACGAACTCGGACGGTTGCTCGTCCTGGCTGGCCACCGCGGTGACCGTGAGGCCGGCCGTGGCGCGGGAGACGGCCGTGGCGAACTGCCGCAGTTCGTCGAAGCGCACCTGCCGCAACCGGTCCACCGCGCTCAACCGTGTGGCCTGTTCCGGCCCGTGGTCCAGGGCGTCGGTGAGCACGTCCGTTCCCAGCAACTGACCGCGCAGGGCGGTGTTGGGCCACACCCCCTGTTGCACCCCGGCGACGACCACGTGCGCCCACTGCCGACCCGCCGACCCCGCGGGGGTCATCACCGAGACGTTGTCCTCCGCCGGTGCTCGGGCCGCCAGGGTGTCCATGGGCAACTCCTGGTGGTCCATGTAGTCCATGAACGCCCGTGCCGTGGCGCCCGGGACCTGGTCCACGAACCGCTCGGCGGCCTCGAACAGTCCGACGACGGCGTCCAGGTCCCGGTCCGCCCGCACGGCCTCCGCTCCCCCGGCCAGGGCACGACGCCGCCAGCGCGGTGCGACCCCCGACGCGTCCCACAGGGCCCACAACACGGATTCAGCGGTGGCGCCGGGCTCGTCCAACGTCTCCTGACCGGCCTGGAGCATGTCAGCGACGCGCGCCGCGGAATCCGAGTGCACCTCCGCGAGCTCGAGCAACACACCGTCCGCGAGCGCCTGGACGAGGAGGTCGTCGCTCGTGCGTCCACCACCGGTACGCAGCTCGTAACCGCGCAGTTTCTGGCGGATCCGGCGCACCTCCATGGGTGACGCCCCGCCGATCCGCGACGTCAACAGGGCCACCGCGGCACTGGCCGTGAGCATGGATCGGTGGGCGGCCCGCTCACGGTCCGCGTCCTCGGCCTCCGAGCCTTCCATCGACGTTCCGGAAGCAGAATCGGGATCGTCGCCCGGCTGCCCACCCCGGCCCGGGCCGGCCTCCTGTGCTTCCTGATCAAGTGCTCCGTCCGGTTCCGCGACCGCATCCTGAGCCGCGAGCAACAAGCGCAGGGCATGCAGCAGCGGGATCACCGCGGGTTCCTCGCGCAAGGGGGTCTCGGCCGCGGACGTGGTCGTGGGCACGCCTAGCGCCGACAGCTGCCGGGTCAGCGCCGACAATTGGGAACCGCTGCGCACGATCACCGCCATGTCCCGGTAGGGCACACCGTGCAAAACATGCAAACGCAAGAAGTGGTCCGCGCACCAGCGCGCCTGGGCCGTGGGCGAATCGAAGAGCACCGCGCGCACCGAACCCGGCGCTGCGGCGTCGTCGGCAGGGTGGGCGTCGTCGGCGGCATGGAGGGCGTCGGCTGTGTGGGCGTCGGTTGCCTGGGAGGCGATGTGCTCGGTCGCACGGGGTTGCTCGGGGGCGCGCTGGACGCGGGCCCCCGGTACGACCGAGATGGCCCGCGCCACGCGCTGCCACGCCTCGTTGACCCGCAGTGGCATGCGGTGACTCGTGCCTAGCTGCAAGCGCTGCAGGGGCTGAGCGGGGGTGCCCACCCGGTCCTCGAGCGTGCGCAACAGGTCCGGGCGGGCCCCGCGGAACCCCTGGACGGTGGTGTCCGGATTGGCGGTGAACACGGCGTCCCGGCCCCGGGTGAGCACCCCGATAAGCCGGTGGGCGGACGGGGTGGCGTCCTGGAGGTCGTCCACGAGCACGACGTCCAACCGGTCCTGTTCCCGGGCGAGGAAATCCGGATTCTCCTCGAGGACGCGGGCCGCGCGGTCCACGAGCTCGGACGGGTCGAAGGCGTTGGGCATGCGCAGAGCGCGGATCTGCTGGTACTCGGCGCGGAACGCCGCCGCGCTGCGCCACTCGGGGCGACCGAGGGGCTGCGCCCAGCGCGCCAAAACGTCGGGCGCCAGGCGGTATTCGTTCATGCGGTCGAACAGCTCGCGCAATTCGCCGCGGAAGCCGCGCGTGCCGAGCGCCTGATCGAGTTCCGCGGGCCACACCACGGGGCTGCCGTACCCGGCAGCGTGCCCGCGCATCATCTCCGCGAGGAACGCGTCCTGTTCCGGCCCGGACAACAACACCGGTGTGGTGGTGACCCCGGGCAACAGGTCCTGGGCCTGTGCGCGGCGCAGGACGTCGAACGCGTACGCCTGCCACGCGCGTACGAGCGGCGTGCTGATGGTCGCGCGCGCACGGCGGCTGATCTCGTCCCGCAGCGTGGCCGCCAGTTCACGCGATGGCGCGAGCACGAGCAGGCGCTGCGGATCGGCTCCCTCGACGATCCGTCGCACCGCACCCTCCACGGTCACCGTGCTGCGCCCCGTCCCGGGCGCTCCCAGCACGAGGACCGGCCCGTGGTCGGCCGGTAGCTCCACGACGGTGCGTTGCGCGGGGTCCAGCTCCGGGTCCGCCCCGCCGGATTCGACGCCGCGGGGCGGGAGGACGCGCCAGGACGGTTCACGCTGCGTTCGCATGTGGTGATCACATCACGGTCATCCGACACGCATAACGGCCCGCGCACCGACCGGTACCGTGGTCGCATGGCTTCCCCGCAGGACACAGGTGACACCGAACAGCCCGCACTCTTCGACGTGCCGCCCCCGCCACCCGCGGCGGACCCCGAGGAACCCGCCGCGCCGCAGCCCGAGCAGCCCACGCTGTTCGACGCCGCGCTCGAGCCCGCGCCTGAACTCACGCGGGACAACGCTGCCGGCACCCGCTCCGCGCCCTCACGCGACCGCGCGTCCGAAGTAGCACAGAGCGCCGGCGACGACGCCGTCGAGCCCGCGGCGACCGCAGCAACCGTCCCCCACGGGGCGGCTCGCAGGGAGGTCGGCGCCGCGCCGTCGTGGACCGCCGGCGAGCGCGCGGCGTTCGACCTCGAGACCACGGGGCGGGATCCGCAGGAGGCGAGGATCGTGACGGCGTCGGTGGTCCTCGTGGACGCCACTGGGACCGTGACGCGGGAATGGGAGTGGCTCGCCGATCCCGGGATCGAGATCCCCGCGGAGGCCGCCGCGGTCCACGGCGTCACGACCGAACGGGCCCGCGCCGAGGGCCGCCCCGCCGCGGAGGTCACCGCGCAACTGCACGACGTGCTGAGCGGGCTGTGGCGCGCGGGGATCCCGGTGCTCGCATTCAACGCCGCCTACGACCTCACGGTCCTCGCGAGAGAGAGCGAGCGCCACGGTCTGCCCGCCCCGGCCCCGATGCCCGTGCTGGACCCGTTCGTGCTCAACAAGCAGGTGCACCGCTACCGCCGCGGCAAGCGGACGCTGGGCGCACTGTGCGAGGAGTACGGCGTGGTCCTAGATGCCGCACACACCTCCGCGGCGGACGCGCTGGCCACCGAGCGGCTCGCCACCGCCCTGGTCGAACGGTTCGCAGAGCTTGAACGACCCGCGGAAGAGCTGCACGAACTGCAGATCGGCTGGGCAGCCGAGCAAGCGGCGTCGTTGCAGGAGTACTTCCGGCGCCGAGATCCCGAGGCCGTGGTGGACGGCACGTGGCCCGTCCACCCGCACCCCTGACCCCACCCGCACCACTACAGCGACCGTCACGCGCACGACCGCGGCCGTCGCACTGCGCAACGACGACGGCGCGGCACCGCCGGGAACCACCCGGGCGGCGCCGCGCCGTCGTCGTACAGGAAAAGGCGTACAGAAAAGGCGGAGCGGATCAGCCTTCGGCGGGTCGAGCCTCCGCTGCCGCACGAGCCGCGGCGGGAAGGGCCGAGAGGATCCGGTCCATGGCCGAATCGTCGTGCGCCGCGGAGAGGAACCACGCCTCGAAGACCGAGGGCGGGAGGTAGACCCCGGCATCCAGCATGGAGTGGAAGAACGGCGTGTACCGGAAGCTCTCCTGGGCCTTGGCGTCCGCGTAGTCGTGCACCCCGCGGGCACCGGTCCCGAAGGCCACCGAGAACAGGTTGCCGGCCACCTGGATCGAGTGATCGACCCCGGCGGCATCGAGGGCCTCGTGCACCCCCGCCTGCAGCTGCTCGGAACGGCGGTCGATGGTCTGATACGCGATCCGGTCCGCGCACTTGAGCGTCGCGATCCCCGCGGCCATAGCCACGGGGTTCCCGGACAGCGTGCCCGCCTGGTACACCGGGCCCATGGGGGCCAGGTACTCCATGATCTCGCGGCGCCCGCCCAGTGCGGCGGTGGGCAGTCCCCCGCCGATGACCTTGCCGAACGTGAACAGGTCCGGGACCCAGTCCTCGCCGTTCTGGTTGCTGAGCCCCCAGTACCCGGCCTCGTGGACGCGGAAGCCCGTGAGCACCTCGTCCAGAATCATCAGGGCGCCGTTGTCCCGGGTGATCCGACGGATGTGCTCGTTGAAGTCGTTCTCCGGGGTGACCACGCCCATGTTGCACGGAGCGGCCTCGGTGATCACCGCGGCGATCTCACCGGGGTGCTCGGCGAAGACGGTCTCGAGCGCCGCGACGTCGTTGTAGGCCACCACGAGCGTCTGGGCGGCGGTGGCCTCGGTGACTCCCGCGGAACCCGGCAGGGCCAGGGTCGCGACACCGGAACCGGCCTCCGACAGGAGCGAATCCACGTGACCGTGGTAGCACCCGGCGAACTTGACCACCAGGTCGCGGCCCGTGAACCCGCGGGCCAGGCGCAGCGCCGTCATGGTGGCCTCGGTGCCCGTGGAGACCATGCGGATCTCCTCGAGCGGGGCCACGCGGTCCACCACGAGCTCGGCGAGTTCGGTCTCACCGCGCGTGGTGGCGCCGAAACCGAGGCCGCGCTCCACGGCCTCGTGGACGGCCTCCGTGACCACGGGATGCGCGTGACCGATCAGCGCGGGGCCCCACGAGCACACCAGGTCCACGTACTCGCGCCCGTCCACGTCCGTGAGGTACGGGCCCTTGGCCGCAGCGATGAACGGCGGGGTACCGCCCACGGAGTTGAACGCGCGCACGGGCGAGTTGACGCCCCCGGGCATGACGCGCTGGGCGCGGTCGAACAGTTCTTGCGAAACACTCATGAGATCACTTCATTCCTTTCGCCGGGAGGCTCTCCCGGTGGGACCGTGCCGCGCGACGGCGCGGGCGCGGGGGTTCTGGGGTTACCTGCCGTTCTCCTCATGGAACCAGCGAGCGAGCTCGGTCGCGTAGTAGGTCAGGATCGAGTTGGCCCCGGCGCGCTTGATGGACAGCACGGACTCGCGGATCGCGGCGTCGCGGTTGATCCAGCCGTTCGCCGCGGCGGCCTCGATCATCGCGTACTCACCCGAGATCTGGTACGCCGAGACCGGCACGGGGGACGCGTCCGCGACCTCGCGCAGGATGTCCAGATAGCTCATGGCCGGCTTGACCATGACCATGTCCGCGCCCTCGTCCAGGTCCAGCTGCAGCTCCAGCAGGGCCTCCCGGCGGTTCGCAGGATCCATCTGATAGGTTTTGCGGTCACCCGTGAGTGTGGAGTCCACGGCCTCACGGAACGGGCCGTAGAACGCGGACGAGTACTTGGCGCTGTAGGCGAGGATCGACACGTCCTCGCGGCCCGCAGCGTCCAGTGCCGCGCGGATCACGCCCACCTGGCCGTCCATCATCCCGGAGGGTCCCAGCATGTGGGCGCCGGCCTCGGCCTGGGCCAGGCCCATGCGGCCGTAGATCTCCAGGGTGCGATCGTTGTCCACGCGGCCCTGATCATCCAGCACGCCGCAGTGGCCGTGATCGGTGAACTCGTCCAGGCACAGGTCCGACATGACCACGATGTCGTCCCCCACCTCGTCACGCACGGCACGGATCCCGCGGTTGAGGATGCCGTCCGGGTCCAGCGCGGCGGAGCCCTCTGCGTCGCGGGTCTGCGGGATCCCGAACAACATGAAGCCGCCCAGCCCCAGCTCCACGGCTTCGGCGGCCGCGCGCTTGAGAGAGTCCATGTTGTGCTGCACCACACCGGGCATCGAGGCCAGGGGCTGCGGCTCGTCGAGTCCTTCCTTGACGAACACGGGCAGGATCAGCTCGGACGGCGTCACGCGGGTCTCCGCGGTGAACCGGCGCATGGCCGGGGTACTGCGCAGTCTGCGGGGCCGTGACACGAGGTCGTACGACACGTCATGGTCGGTCATGGTTCACATCTCCTGATCATCGAAATCTTTGAGTCGTCACGGGGCGGGTCGTTGCGGGCTCGGCGTGACCGTCCCGCTCCGGCGCCGAAGTGTCCGGCTCACCCAGCGCCCGCGACACGGCGTCGGCCAGGGCCGCTGGGGTCGGTTGCGCGGAGGTCATCGGGTCGACTCCGCGGGCCCGCAGCGCGCGGGCGGTCGGTTCCCCGATCGCGATCCACGCCGTGGCGGCCGCGGGCGTCATGCCCTCCAGCAGGGCGTCCGCGCGCGACGGCGCCGTGACCACCACCGCGGCCAGCTCACCGGACGCGCACGCGGCCCGAGCGGCGTCGGCGCCCCATTCCTCGGGGGCTTCTGGTGTGGTTGCGGTCCCGGCACCGGGGGCGCGCAGCGGGCGGTCCGCCGGGGCCGGGACGGTGTCGTACGCGGTGATCCGCACGACGTCGTACCCCCGCTCCCGCAGTCCGCTCACGAGGGCGTCGGACGCGAGCGCCGAGACCGGCACGAGGGCCCGCACCGGGGCCCCGGCTGCACCCGGGTGCTCCTCGGGCCACTCGGCGAGCATGCCCGCCGCGCTCGAGACGCGCGCGGGGACGAAATCCACGCCCACACCATACTCCCCCAGCGCGCGGACGGTCGCCTCGCCCACCGCGGCGACCCGCAGCGCGGGTCCACCGGCCTCGGTGCGATGACGAGCGGAGGGCCGCCGAGCGGCGTCGAGCGCGGCACCCCACTGCGGGGTCGGGGCGACCGCGGCAAGCGCCGCCACCGTGGTCGCGGACGTCACGCACAACCACGTGGGACCGCTCGGGCCGGTGGCCTCGGCCAGCAGCTCCCGCAGTGATTCCACGTCCGACGGCAACTGGGCCTCGAGCAGGGGCGAGGCGCACGGCTCGTACCCGCGCTCCCGCAGCAGCACCGCCAGGGCGCTCGCGGAAGCGGGGTCGCGGGTGATGAGCACGCGCGCCGCGGTCACAGGCTCAACCGTGCCAACCGGTCCGCGCCGTGGGCCAACAGGTCATCCGCGACCCGCTGACCGAGAGCCCGCGCGGCCTCGACCGAGGGTTCCCGCGCGGACTCCGTGCGGCGCATGACCTCGGAGCCGTCCGGATTCGCCACGACGACGTCCAGTTCGAGATCACCGTCCACGAGGCGTGCGAAGGTTCCCACGGGTGCGGCGCAGCCCGCCTCGAGGCGAGCCAGCACCGAGCGCTCCGCGGTGACCGCGAGCCGCGTAGGCAGGTGGTCCACCGCGGCCAGACCGGTCGCGAGACCCGAGTCCGCCGCGAGTTCCGCCGAGACCTCGAGCGCGAGCGCACCCTGGCCCGGGGCCGGCAGCATCCGGTGCAGATCCAGGTACTCGGTGATCCGCCCCTCGAGGCCCAGGCGCTTGAGGCCCGACGCCGCGAGCACCACGGCGTCGAGGTCCCCCGGGTCCCCGGGAGCCACGCGGTTGAGCCGCGTGCCCACGTTGCCGCGGATGTCCACGATGCGCAGGTCGGGGCGCAGGGCGCGCAACTGCGCGACGCGCCGCGGCGAGCCCGTGCCCACGGCCGCGCCCTCCGGCAGTTCGTCGAGGGTCAGACCGTCACGGGCGCACAGGGCGTCCCGCGGGTCCTCACGCTGCGGCAGCGCGGCAATGGTGAGCCCCGTGACCGCCGCGGTGGGCAGGTCCTTGAGGGAGTGCACGGCCAGGTCCACGGCGCCGTCGAGCACCTTGGACCGCAACGCCGTGGCAAAGACCCCTGTACCGCCCAACTGGGACAGCGGCCCGGTGAGCACGTCGCCCTCGGTGCGCACGGTGACCAGTTCGTAGTCGAGTCCGCCCGCGCTGGCAACGGCCTCGGCGGCCCAGCGGCTCTGCGTCATGGCCAGCTGCGAACCGCGGGTACCCACGGTGAAATCGGCACCGCTCATCGGTAGGTCACGTCCCCGGACTCGTCCAGGCCCACCGGGATGGGCTCCCCCACGGGTCGCTGGGCGATCGTGGGACGGGGTGAGTCCTGACCGCGCAGAATCTTGAAGCAACAGTCGGGGGCGCACGTGTCGAACCACGTGCCCTGGGCGCACGCGGATACCCGCGGGGGCGCGGTGGGCGTGCCCAGCCGCTGCTCCACGAGGTCCGCGAGCGCGGCCACGAACTCGGGATCGGTGCCGGCGGTGGGGATGCGCTCGAACTCCAGGCCGGCCTCGGCCGCGGCGTCACGGGCCTCGGTGTCGAGGTCCCAGAGCACCTCCATGTGGTCCGAGACGAAGCCCAGGGGCACCACGGCCACGCCGGTGACGCCCTTGCCAGGCAGCTCCTGGATGACGTCGCAGATGTCCGGTTCGAGCCACGGGACCTGCGGGGGCCCGGAGCGGGACTGGTACACGAGCTCCCACTCCACCCCGTTCATGGGCTCGCCCACCTGCTCCACGATCCAGCGCGCGGCCGCGAGGTGCTGCGCCACGTAGGCGGAGTCCCCCTCGAAGTCCATGCGCTCGGGACCCGCGGCATGCGCGTCCGTCATGGGCACCGAGTGGGTCGTGAACAGCACGCGGAGCGCACCGTCCGTGCGCTGCCGCAGAGCCTCCAGTGACTCACGCAGCTTGGTCGCGTAGGGGCGCAGGAAACCCTCGGAGTCGTAGTACTGCCGGATCTTCTCCACGTGCAGCTCGTCCTGCAGCCCCGTCTCCTCCAGGCCCACGCCGTAGTCCTCCCGGTACTGGCGGCAGCTGGAGTACCCGGAGTACGCGCTCGTGGCGAGCACCAGCAGGTCCCGGTACCCTCGCTCGTGGCTCTCGCGCAGAACGTCCGCCACGTACGGGTCCCAGTTGCGGTTGGCGAGCAGCACGGGCAGCTCCACACCACGACGCCGCAGCTCGGCCTCGAGCGCATCGCGCAGCGCCCGGTTCTGGGCGTTGATGGGGCTCACGCCGCCGTTCGCACGGTAGTGGGTGGCCACCTCCTCGAGCCGCTCGTCCGGGATGCCGCGGCCGCGCGTGACGTTGCGCAGGAACGGGATCACGTCCTCCTGACCCTCCGGCCCGCCGAAGGAGGAGAGGATCAGGGCGTCGAAGCTGTGCGGCGCGTTGGCGCGCTCGGCACTCAGGGCATTGGTCTCTCGGGTGCCAGTCATCTCAGTCAAGCACCTCGGCAATCTCGTGGGTGGTGATCCGGCGCCCCGTGTAGAACGGGGTCTCCTCACGCACGTGCAGGCGTGCCTCGGTGTTGCGGAAGTGGCGCATGATGTCCACCAGGTCCACGAGCTCCGGGGCCTCCAGGGCCAGCAGCCACTCGAAGTCGTTGAGCCCGAAGCACGCAATGGTGTTGGCGAGCACCTGCGGGTACTCGCGGGCCTTCATGCCGTGGTTCTTGAGCATCTCCCCGCGGCGCTGCGGGTTCATGTAGTACCACTCGTAGGAGCGCACGAACGGGTAGACGCACACCCACGCGCCAGCCTCCGCACCGCGCGCGAACGCGGGCGAATGG
Organism: Kocuria sp. CPCC 204721; assembly: GCF_040980945.1. Classification (NCBI taxonomy): domain Bacteria; kingdom Bacillati; phylum Actinomycetota; class Actinomycetes; order Micrococcales; family Micrococcaceae; genus Kocuria; species Kocuria sp. CPCC 204721. The sequence goes on along the minus strand of NZ_JAVKPO010000004.1, from coordinate 12,706 downwards.
TTGGACGTGAACTCCGCCTCGCGGTGCACGCCCATGGCGTTCCAGGACTGCCGGGTGCCCGCGAGCAGCGGCTGACGGCGCAGTTGCCGGATCGCGGCCTGCAGGGCGTCCGGTTCCTTGCCCGTGAGCCACAGCATCAGATCGGCGCTCTCGCGCATCCCGGAGACGTCGTACACGCCGCGCACGGTGACGCCCCGACCCTCGAGGTCCTTCACCAACTCGTCGAACGCGCTGCGGTTGGCCTGCGAGTCCGCGTCCCGCGGGCGCTCACCCGTCCGCTCGAACACCGTGTAACCGGCCCAGTACAGCGTGTCCCCGCCGGCCTGTGCCGCGTCCTGGCGTGCCTCGGTTGCGTGCTCACTCATCGTGTGTGCTCCCTTTCGACTTCTCGTTCTGTTCACGTTCGGTGGTTCTCGTCCCGCGCAGAACTGCCCGGGCTGCGCGGACGACGTCGCACGGCTCGGTCCCGCGCGCGGCGGTCCCTCAGTTTGGGGTCACGTCGAACCCGTGGTGCTTGAGCAGGGTCCTGACCTGGTGGCGGGTGTCCGCGACGACCGCCGCGAGTCCCGTACCGGACAGCCACGCCCCCACGGCCGCGGCGTCCGGGACGTCCTTGAGCGCCCGGCGGAACCCCGTGACGCGGGCGCTGTGACCCGCGTCCGTGCGCGGCAGGGCGGTGTGCCACCGCACGACGTCCGCGCCCACGAGCTGGTCCGGCTCGATCGGTACGCCCAGCAGTGTGCTCGCGTCCCCGAGGGCGAGCGAGATGAGGTGCTTGTCCTCGAGCGTGACCTCCGGGGAGGGGCCCGATCCACGCGGGGTGGCCCGGCCGTAGGATAACCGCACCACGTGGCGGTGCTCCCCGGCCTCGCGAGCCACCCACTTCCACTTGGCCGTGGCGTGGGTCAGGGCCTTGGCGCGCACCTCGCGCACGTCGTCGCTCACGAGCAGACCGGTCCCGCGGGGTGCACTGTCCAGGGCGGGGCAATCCAGCACGAGGGTGGCGAGCGCGATCCGGGGCCCCGAGCGAGGCGTGAAGTTCTGGACGTCGCTGACCTGCGTGCCGAGCAAGCGCACCGTGGTGGGTCCGTCCGTGGCCATCACGAGCAGTTCCCCGCGGGCCACGGCCGTCTTGTCCCCGTTCACTGGTTGGCGCTGGATCACCATCCACCCGGGCCTGCGCGGGTCGCGGTCCAGGGCGATGACGTCGTAGCGGGTCACGAGCTTGACGCCCAACCGCTCCGCGTCCCGCACGAGCCGTTCGCTGAGCAGGTTCATCCCGCCGTCGAGACCGGCCACGTTCGCACCCGCGGGGCTCGCTGTGCGCAGTGCACCCGCGGCCGCGCCCAGGCTGCCGAGTTCGCGCAAGCGGGCGCGCAAACCGGGGGCCACGGCGTCGACGTCGAGTTCGTCCGGGTGGGTCGAGTAGACCCCGGAGACGAACGGGGTGACCAACCGGTCCAGCACGCGCTGGCCCATGCGGGCACGCACGAGACCGCCGATGGAACGCTCCCCCGCGCCCACGCGGGCCGGCAGCGCCCTGTCCATGCGCGCACGGGCCACGCCCGCCCGGCCCAGGGGCTTGCGCAGCTCCGGTGCGGTGGGGTCCGCGGGGATCCCGAGCACCCCGGACTTGGGGGCGGGCACCGCACCCTCAGGGAGTTGCAACCAGGAGCCCGCGGGATGGGGGGTGACCACGCGGTCGGAGAGCCCGAGTTCCTCGAGCAGATCGGGTACGGCGTCCGAGCGTGTGGCGAAGGATTCCGCGCCGGAGTCCAGGACGAGTCCCGCCACCTCGTGGGCACCCACGGCGCCGCCGAAGTGGTCCGAGGCCTCGACCAGGGTCACGCGCAGACCGGCGCGCGCCAGGTCACGGGCGGCCGTCAACCCGGCGACGCCGCCGCCCACCACGAGAGCCGTGCGAGGACGCCGTGGCGCGGTGCGCCGCTGGGCACCGGGGGAAGTTGTCACCGAGTCTCCTTGTGGATGAAGGTCACCAGTTCGCTCAGCACGTCCGGGTCCGTCTCCGGCGGCACGCCGTGGCCCAGGTTGACCACGTGACCGGGGGCGCTGCGACCGCGGCGCAGAACGTCGCGGGCGTGCTCGTGCAACACCTCCCGCGGGGCGGCGAGCAGCGCGGGATCGATGTTGCCCTGCACCACGGTGCGCCCACCCAGACGCTGCGATGCGACGTCCAACGGGATGCGGTAATCCACACCCACGGCGTCCGCTCCCGCGTCCCGCATGGCGGCCAACAGCTCGCCCGTACCCGTGCCGAAATGGATCCGCGGTACCCCCAGGTCCGCCACGGCGGCGAGCGCGTCCGCGGAGTGGCGCTGGACGTGCGCCTCGTAGTCGGCGAGCGACAGGGAGCCCGCCCACGAGTCGAACAACTGCACGGCCGAGGCCCCCGCTTCCACTTGGGCGCGCAGGAACGCTCCGGAGGTGCGCGCGGCCCACTCGGCCAGGGCGGTCCAGGACGCGGGGTCCGCGTGCATCATGGTGCGCGGGCGCAAGTGGTCGCGCGAGGGCCCGCCCTCCACGGCGTATGCGGCGATCGTGAACGGCGCGCCCGCGAAACCGATCAGCGGGGTGTCCCCGAGCTCGGCGACCGTGCGCGCCACGGCCTCGCGGATCGGGTCCAGCGCCGAGTCCGGCAGTTCGGGCAGCGCGGTGACGTCCGCGGCGGTGCGCACGGGGTGGTCGAGCACCGGGCCGCGCCCGGCCACGATGTCCACGGCCACCGAGGCGAGCTTCATGGGCACCACGATGTCGGAGAAGAAGATGGCCGCGTCCACGCCGTGCCGGCGCACCGGCTGCAGGGTGATCTCCGCGGCGAGGTCCGGGGTCAGGCACGCCTCGAGCATCCCCGTGCCCTCCCGGGCGGCGCGGTACTCGGGCAGCGAGCGACCCGCCTGACGCATGAACCACACGGGCGTGTGCGCGGCGGGGAGCCCCCGCAGGGTACTGATCAGGGGGGAGTCGGCCACACCCGCCGAGCGCAGCGGGTGCTCGGTGGGCAGCGCGGCGATGCGCTGCTCCCACACGTGATCGCCGCCCGGCTCCGTCGCCGCGGCGGGATCATGGGGGGACTCGGCGCGGCGGGATTCTACGGTGCGATCATTCTGGGAAGCCATAATGGCCCCATTGTGCCAAAGGAGCCCGCCGGTTTTGATGACGTAGTGTCCGCCGGGAACGCAATCTCTGCGCCGGGCGCGCCCAGTGGTTATGCTGAGCGAGCCAGGATGAATTCGTCTAGGATGGCCGGATTGTGGTTCTTTTCTGTCTTGTCGCATCGCACCGTTCCGTCGACCTCAACACCGTCGCACGGTTGAGCACGGGGGCTCTCGGGGTGGCCGAGGAGGCCGTGTCCCAGGGGGCGCTCTCGGGGGCCATCACGCTGTCCACGTGCAACCGGCTCGAACTCTACGGTGAGCTGCCCGAGGACGGGACCCGCGACGTCGCCCTGGCCCAGCAGCAGCTCGCCGAACGCGTGGCCGAGCGCGCGGGGCTGGACGAACGCTTCGTCCTGGAGACCATGGACACCTACCACGGCACCGAGGTCCCGCAACACCTGTTCACCGTGGTCTCCGGTCTGGAGTCCGCCGTGGTGGGCGAGCGTGAGATCACCGGACAGGTCCGCCGCGCGCTGAACCAGGCCCGCCAGTCCGGCACCGCTTCGGGTCACCTCGTGCAGTTGTTCGAGGCCGCCGCCCGCACCGCACGTGAGGTCGGGGCCCGCACCGGCCTCGGTGAGCGGGGACGCTCCATCGTGTCCGTGGCCCTGGACCTCGCCGACGACATCACCCGCGGCAGCTGGCCCGACCGGCACGCCCTGATCTTCGGCACCGGCGCGTACGCTGGCGCCACCATGGCCGCGCTGCGCGACCGCGGCTGCGCGGACATCGAGGTCTACTCCGGTTCCGGACGCGCCCAGCAGTTCACGGACCAGCGCGGCGGCTCCCCCGTCACGGAGGTCGAGCTGCCGGCGGCACTGCGCCGCGCGGACGTCGTGATCGGCTGCTCGGGCGGCTCCGCCCCCATGCCGGCGTCCGCCTTCCCGAGCGGACCGCGCACCGTGATCGACCTCGCGCTCGCGCGGGACTTCGACCCCGCCGTCGCGGACCTGCCGGACGTGGAGCTGATCACCCTGGAATCGGTGCGCGTGGCCGCACCCGAGGAGACCCGCGAGTCCGTGAGCGCGGCGCGCGAGATCGTGGACGAGGCCGCCCAGGGCTTCGCGGCGGCCCAGAGCGCCCGCACCATGGACCAGGCCATCGTGGCGCTGCGCAAGCACACCATGGCCGTGCTGGACACCGAACTCGAGAAGGTCCGTGCCCACCACGGCTGCACCGGCGCGGAGGAACAGATCGAGATGGCCATGCGCCGCATGGTCCGCTCACTGCTGCACATCCCCACCGTCCGTGCCCGTCAACTCGCCGCGGAGGGCCGCGCGGACGAATACATTTCCGGATTGGAAGCGCTGTTCGGTCTGGAGGTCGCGCCACCGCAGACCCTCCCCGCGGATCAGGATTCCCTCGCTGAACGATCCCCCTCAGACACCCCGCGTCCCCGCGCGGCCGGTTGAAGCCACGACGGGCGAGGGCCCGTCACAGAGGAGGACCCCATGAACGCTCCCGATGCACGCGACGCGCCCGCGCCCACCGGCCACACGCGGGCCCCTCGCATGACCCGGGACCAGCGGCGGGAGCAGCTGTTGAGCACGGCACTGCGGGTGTTTTCCGAAGGCGGCTACCACTCGACCTCCATGGACGAGATCGCCGCCGCGGCCGGGGTCTCCAAACCGGTGCTCTACCAGCACTTCCCGGGTAAGCGGGACCTGTTCCTGGCGCTCGTGCAGTTCACGCTCGCGGAACTGTCCGAGAAGCTCGAGCGGTCCCTGGCCAGCGCCGAGACCAACAAGGCGCGGGTGCAGAACGTGATCGACACCCACTTCGAGTTCGTGAACAGCCAGCCGGAGGCCCATCGGCTCGTGTTCAGCGCGGACCTCATGTCCTTCCCCGAGGTCGCGGCGCAACTGGACGAGTTCTACCAGGGGGTCGCCGTGGCCGTGGCCGCGGTGCTCGGACCCAAAGCGGGCATGCCACCGGCCCAGGCCACCATGCTGTCCCGGGGCCTCGTGCACCTGGTCCAGACCTCCGCTGTGTTCTGGACCCGCCACCCGGAAGCGGGCACACGCGAAGAGGTCCAGGACCGGATTTTCCGTTTAGCCTGGGGCGGAATCAGGACGCTCGACGAGGAGCGCCGGGAACCTGCTCCTAAACTGATCGGCAACGACCGAGGCTGACGCGCCCGCCCCTCACCGGGGTGCGCGGCACCTGGAAGACATGGTCCGGCCCGTGATCACCGTGGGCCGGTGACGCCGCAGGAGGTACTCATGGAAATCAAGATCGGGATTCAGAACGTGGCCCGCGAGCTCGTGGTCAACGCCGACCTCTCCGCGGACGAGGTGCAGACCAAGGTCACGGAGGCGCTGAGCTCCGGCGCACCGCTCGTGCTGCAGGACACCAAGGGTTCCACCACCGTGGTCCCCTCCGCGAGCATCGGCTACGTGGAGACCGGCCAGGAGACCAAGCGAAAGGTGGGTTTCACCCCCCTGCCCCTCGGCTGAACCGCCCACGCCGTGAGGCCCCCGGACCACCGCGTCCGGGGGCCTCACCGTTTTGCGGGTACACTGGAGGTGTTTATCAGGATGACCGGTCGTCCCATGAGACCGTCACGTTCACTTGTTACCCGGCTTCGGCCCGCGCCCGGAAGGTCCCGCGCCTTCCGCTGAGCGCCCGGGCGGGGTGCGTTTCACGATCGGCTTCCTCTCACAGCGCGGCGGCCCCCGCTTCGTGCCGCTCCGTCCTCCGGGACGGCCCGGCCGATGATCCGGCGTGGTGCCCCGCGCCGACCCGTGAAGGACATTCGTGACCGATATCACTGCAACACCCGAACACGACATCATCGAGCCGGACGAGGCCGGGACCCAGGCGGTCGACACCGCCGAACCCGTGACCGAGTCCTCGTTCGCGGACTTCGGCGTCCGCCAGGACATCGTGGACGCGCTCGCCGAGCACGGCATCACCTCCCCGTTCCCCATCCAGGCCATGACGCTGCCCATCGCGCTGTCCGGCCAGGACATCATCGGTCAGGCCAAGACCGGTACCGGCAAGACCCTCGGTTTCGGCATCCCCGCACTGCAGCGTGCCGTAGGCCGTGACGACGACGGCTGGGCCCAGTTGAAGAAGCCCGGCGCCCCCCAGGCATTGATCGTGGTCCCCACGCGTGAGCTCGCGGTCCAGGTGGGCAGCGACCTCGCGATCGCCGCCAAGACCCGCAACGCCCGCGTGGCCACGATCTACGGTGGCCGCCCCTACGAGTCGCAGATCGCCGAGCTCGAAAAGGGCGTGGAGGTCGTCGTGGGCACCCCCGGGCGCCTGATCGACCTCAACCGCCAGCACTTCCTGGACCTGAGCCACGTGCGCATGGTCGTGCTGGACGAGGCGGACGAGATGCTGGACCTGGGCTTCCTCCCGGACGTGGAGAAGCTGCTGGCCACGGTTCCGCAGGTGCGCCAAACCATGCTGTTCTCCGCGACCATGCCCGGCCCCGTGGTGGCCATGGCACGGCGGTACATGACCCGGCCCATGCACATCCGTGCGGCTGCCCCGGACGAGGGCAGCACCAAGAAGGACATCCGTCAGGTCATCTACCGCGCCCACCACCTGGACAAGGACGAGGTCGTCGCGCGCATCCTGCAGGCCGAGGGCCGGGGACGGACCATCATCTTCACGCGTACCAAACGCGCGGCCGCCAAGCTCGCGGACGAGCTCATCCACCGCGGTTTCGCCGCCGCTCCCCTGCACGGCGACCTGGGCCAGGGCGCCCGCGAGCAGGCGCTGCGCGCGTTCCGTCACGGCAAGGTGGACGTGCTTGTGGCCACGGACGTCGCCGCGCGAGGGATCGACGTCGAGGACGTCACCCACGTGATCAACTTCCAGTGCCCCGAGGACGAGAAGACTTACCTGCACCGCACCGGGCGCACCGGGCGCGCGGGCAACAAGGGCACGGCCATCACGTTCGTGGACTGGGACGACGTCCCCCGCTGGCGCCTGATCGACAATGCCCTCGAGCTGGGCGTGCCCGAACCCGTGGAGACCTACTCGTCCTCCGATCACCTCTACACGGACCTGAACATCCCGCGCGGCGTCAAGGGCAAGCTGCCCAAGTCGCAGCGCACGCTCGAGGGCCTCGACGCCGAGGAGCTCGAGGACCTCGGTGACGGCAGGCCGCAGCACTCCGAGAAGCGTTCGGGCCGCGGCGGTCGCGGTGGTTCCGGTGGCCGCAACGGCTCCGGCGCACGACGCCGCTCGGGCGGTTCCGACCCCCGCAGCGGCTCCGCGGGGCGATCCCAGGCGGAGAACCAGCGGCCCCGCTCCGAGCAGGGCGAGCGTTCCCGGGAGACCTCCGTGGAGAACACGGGCGAGGGCACCAAGCGGCGCCGGCGGCGTCGTCGTTCCTCGGGGCAGAACAAGGCTGCCCAGGGCGGTCAGCAGGCGCAGCAGTCCTCTGCAGCGGGAGAGTAGATGGCGCAGTGGGAGCCCTTCGCATTCGACGCGGAGGGCACCAGCGCGATCGTGCACGGTGAGAACCTCAACGTGCTGGAGGGGCTGCCGGACGAGGCGTTCTCCCTGGTATACCTGGACCCCCCGTTCAACACGGGCAGGGACCAGGTGCGCCGCACCACTCGCTCCGTCCCCGCGGCCGCGGGCGAGGGCGATCGCGTGGGCTTCGCGGGGCGTTCCTACGAAACGATCATGGGCTCGTTGCTGCGCTACGAGGACTCGTTCGCGGACTACCTGGGCTTCCTGGAACCCCGGCTGATGCATGCCCGGCGCGTGCTGGCCACGCACGGGACGCTGTACGTGCACCTGGACTACCGCGAGGTGCACTACGTCAAGGTGCTGCTGGACGCGCTGTTCGGCCGCCGGTGCTTCCTCAACGAGATCATCTGGGCCTACGACTTCGGCGGACGCACCGCCAAGCGATGGCCGGCCAAGCACGACACGATCCTGGTCTACGTCAAGGATCCGACCGCCTACCACTTCAACTCCGCGGACGTGGACCGGGAGCCGTACATGGCCCCGGGGCTCGTGGGTCCCGTCAAAGCCGCGCGCGGCAAGCTGCCCACGGACGTGTGGTGGCACACGATCGTCTCCCCCACGGGCAAGGAAAAGACCGGTTATCCCACGCAGAAACCCGCCGGGGTGTTGCGCCGGATCGTCACGGCGTCCTCGCGTCCCGGGGACTGGGTGCTGGACTTCTTCGCAGGCTCGGGGACCACGGGCGCGGTCAGCGAGCAACTGGGCCGGAAGTTCGTGTGCGTGGACTCCAACCCCGAGGCCGTGGACGTCATGCGTCGGCGCCTGCCGGATACGGCGGTGTTCAGCGCGTCCTGATCCGGTTCACGAGCCGCTGCATCCCGACTGTTCTTCGAAACGTCGTCAGGACCGTGCCGTGCGCCCCGGCCTCACGGCCAGCGGACCTCCATCCCGGAGGTGGCCTGTTCGCAAATCCTCGTGAGCGAACGCACTGACGTGGAGTTCTCCCCCAACCGATTGGGCTTGCCCGCGCCGTGGTAGTCGCTGGATCCCGTGACGATGAGATCGTGGTCCGCGGCGAGCTTCATGAGCACCGCGCGGGACTCGTCCGGGTTGTCCCGGTGGGCGACTTCCACGCCGGCCAGACCGGCGTCGATCATCGCGTTGAAATCAGCCGGGGTGGCCACGCGACCGCGCAACGGGGCCATGGGGTGCGCGCACACCGGGACCCCGCCCGCCGCGCGCACGAGTTTGATGGCCTGCACCGGGTCCAGGGCCATGTGCCGCACGTAGTACTTAGATCGCCCGGAGAGCATGTCCGAGAACGCGGCAGAGCGGTTTGGGACGACGCCCAGCTCCACCAGGGCGTCCGCGATGTGTGGGCGGCCCACCGTGGCCTCGGGACTCACGTGGGCCATGACGTCGTCCCAGCTGATCGGGTAGTCCTGCGCGAGCAGGTCCACCATCTTGTGCGCGCGGGAGAGTCGGCTGCGCCGGGACTCCTCGATCGCGTCCAGCAGCGGTGCGTGGTCCGGGCCGTGCAGATAGCTGAGCATGTGCACCGAGATACCGTCCGCGGTGGTGCACGTGATCTCCATGCCGGGTACGAACGCGACCCCCAGGGACACGGCGGTGTCCCCCGCCTCCTGCCACCCCGCGGTGGTGTCGTGATCGGTGAGCGCGAAGACGTTGAGCCCGGCCCGGTGTGCCGCGCGGGCCACGTCCGCCGGGGACTCCGTGCCGTCCGACGCGTTGGAGTGGGTGTGCAGGTCGATTCTCATCACCTCCACGATACCCGCGGACCGCGGTGGGTCGGCCCGCGATACGCGCCGACCGGACGAGGCCGAGCCATCGCTACCGATCGCCCGGTCCTCGCTGCCCACGGGCCAGGGTTGACCGGCGTGGCACCATGGACGAGAACATTCCGCCAGCATCGCGACCCGCGCGGGAGCCCGCGCCCCGAAGGAGATGACCGCGTCCATGAGCCAAGGCTCAGCACACCCCACCGCTTCCCATCACGCGAGCGAGGACGCCGCGCAGCCCATGGACGAGCGGGTGGACAACCGCTCGCAGCGCCCCGACAACGCGGAGTTCCGCGAGTTCATGGCCTCGGGTTGGGCCGCTCCGGAGCACACGACGACGCCGCGCGCCGAGGTCGCGGAGTTCGCCGCTCAGCGCCGTGCCCGGCTCTCCCGGATGTTCCCCGGCGAGCGTCTCGTGATCCCCGCGGGCGCCCCCAAGGTGCGCTCGAACGACACCGACTATCGCTTCCGCCCGCACTCCGCGTTCGCGCACCTCACGGGCATGGGAGTGGACCACGAGCCCGAGGCCGTGCTGGTCATGGAACCCACCGAGCAGGGTCAGGGAGACGACGGCAGCGACCACACCTCCACCCTGTACTTCCACCCCATGGCCGGGCGGGACTCCGCGGAGTTCTACGCGGATGCCAAGAACGGTGAGTTCTGGGTGGGGCCCCGCCCCACGCTGGCGCAATTGCGCGACGAGTTCGCGCTGCCCACCGAGGACCTCTCCGCTCTGGAGACCGCGGTCACCAAGGACGCAGGCAACACCGCCCTGGGTGGTCTCAGCATTCGTTTGGTGCGGGACGTGGACCTGAACATGGACGCGCTCGTGGATACCTCCCGGATCAACACGGGCGTGGACCTCGAGCAGTCGGACACCAAGGACGCGACCCTGGCCGAGGCCCTGAGCGAGCTGCGGCTCATCAAGGACGAGTACGAGGTCGGGCAGTTGCGCGAGGCCGTGGCGGCCACGATCCGCGGTTTCGAGGACATCGTCTCGGTGCTGCCGCGCGCGATCGGCGGTGAACGCGGCGAGCGCGTAGTCGAGGGCGCGTTCTTCTCCCGCGCCCGCCTCGAGGGCAACGACCTCGGCTACGACACCATCGCGGCGTCCGGGAACAACGCGACCGTGCTGCACTGGATCCGCAACAACGGCTCGGTCAAGCCGGGCGAGCTGATCCTCGTGGACGCGGGTGTGGAGGCCGAGTCGCTCTACACCGCGGACCTCACCCGCACCCTGCCCGTGACCGGCAGCTACACGGACGTGCAGCGCCGGATCTACCAGGCCGTGCTCGACGCCGCGGACGCCGCGTTCGACGTCGCCGTCCCCGGTAACAAGTTCCGGGACCTCCACGCCGCGGCCATGAAGGTGCTCGCCCAGCGGCTCGAGGAATGGGGGCTGTTGCCGGTGTCCGCGGAGGTCTCCCTGTCCGAGGCCGGTCAGCACCACCGCCGCTGGATGCCGCACGGTACGAGCCACCACCTGGGACTGGACGTGCACGACTGCGCCCAGGCCAAGCGTGAGCTCTACCTGGACGCTGTGATCGAGCCGGGGATGGTGTTCACGATCGAGCCCGGGTTGTACTTCAAGAACGAGGACCTCGCGATCCCCGAGGAGTACCGCGGCATCGGTGTGCGCATCGAGGACGACGTGCTGATCACCGAGCAGGGCAACGAGAACCTCTCCGAGGCCCTCCCCCGCAACCCCGACGACGTGGAGTCGTGGATCCAGGGCATCTGGAACCGGGACGAGAACGTGGGCCCCAGCGCGGGCCCCGCGGCGTAACCCCCGGAACACCTAGAGAGTGATCCCCGGGCCCGCATGTCAGGACCCGGGGATCGCTCTCTGTGCGTGACGCCGCCGAACTCTCAGTCACTCCCGCGCCACCTTCGGGCACCATTTGTGGCTCTGGCGTGCCCGAAATTTTGTTGCGCGTGTGCCGTGGGTCAGCGCTGGTCCTCGCCGTGCGGCCGCTGGGTCGTGCCCTGTCCGTTGTGCGGGGTGGACCCGCCCTCGCGCGGTGCCTCGGGGGTACCCGGCTGTGTCCACGGCGCCGCGCGGTCGGCCGACTGAGCCGGGTTCGCGGGGATCGTGCCCGATGACGCCCCGTCTGTGGAGGGAGCGGGAGCGTCGGCCGCGGGGTGGGACGGAGCGGCGGCGTTCGCGGGGGCCTGCGGTGCGGGCTGCCCACCGGCCGGGGCGGCGTCGGAGGGTTCGAGCCGGATACCGTACTGCGGGCGTCCGTCCGGGAGGTCCGGGAACTTCGCGGAACGGTTGGCGTCTTCCTGCTGCTGATCTGCACCCGGGAGAAACACACCGTAGCGCGGCTCGGAACCGCCGGGAGCGTTCTGTCCCCCGGGATCACCCTGCACCGGAGCACCGTGAACCGGGGCGCCCTGACCCGGAGCGCCCGGCCGCCCGCCCTGGACGGGACCGCCCTGGGCCGGTCCACCGTACTGCGGGCCACCGGGGTACTGGCTGCCCTGCGGAGCACCCGAACCACCCCACTGGTCACCCTGCGGACCGGCGGGACCGCGGTACCCCTGACCCGGGTTCTGCCCGCGCTGCCCCACCACGTGGCCGCCCTCCATGCCGTTGAGCACCTGGCGGGCCTGACCCGCGACCTCCGGGGCGGCGAGGACCTCGTAGCTGCCCGCCACGATCCTGCTGGTCGAGGTGAAGTCCCGCTTGCCGCGGGACATGGCGTACGTGATGGTGGCCATGAGCATCCAGAACGCGCCACCGAGGATCATGGTGAGCAACAGGGACGAAGCCATGTTGGCCCCGCCCAGCAGGGACATCAAAAGGCCGAAGAACGCGCCGAAGACCAGACCGTTGAGCGCACCCTGCAGGGCGACCTTGGGGTAGGAGAGCCGACCGGTGACCTGCTCCACGGACTTGAGGTCGCTGCCGATGATCGAGACCATGGCCACGGGGAAGTGTTCGTCCGCCATGTAGTCAACGGCTTTCTGCGCCAGGGCGTAGGTCCGGTAACGGCCCACCACCTCACCGCGGGGCATTTCCGGGGCGATGGACAGTTGGGCGGGGCCTGGTTTCGAGTTGCTCATGCCATCCATTGTCCCGTAGTCACCCACGAGCCCGCCGGGAAAACCCTGGATCATCGCAGCGGGTGAACACGGCGGCCGGTGAACCCACCCCGGATCGGGTGCCCAGCAACCGGTATTGCCCGGGTTCTGATCCCCCACTCCAGGAATGGGACCGCACTGAAGCGCCCTGGGTCTGATGGAGACTCGCGCTATTTGATTCCGACCAGGTGTTCGCGGTCGGCTTGGACA